>JASBTR010000115.1 GCA_030148325.1 Gammaproteobacteria bacterium | reverse complement strand
CATTAAGGTCGCTTAGAATTGAGTTAAGAAGATCTGCACGCATCTTGTGTCTCCATTTATTCAGGATTTATAGGCTTCCGCCAGATTGTTAAACAGGGGGCGACTCATTCCGGTTATCGCCAGAAATTTTTCCAGCTCCTCAGCAAGTGAAGAGGCCTGATAGGACTCCTGCATTACCATCAGAGAAAAGCCCAGAGCAGCATTGATTGCCTCAAGTATCGATTTTGCCCGCGCGGGTTCAGCGGCATAGATGTCCGTTACCAGCGCTATAAAGGAATCCTGGATCAGGCAGGTGCCGCCTGCCATAAATTCTACCGGCAGGTTAACTTTGACATGCACCGCACCGACCTTATACATGGCTTCCGTATATTTAACATCACAGGGGCCCTGCAACAGCCCTTCCAGCCACTGGTGGTGAGTCGCCTTTAATTGCTCCAGCCGGCCCTCGACAAAGGGCCGCGCCTCCGGGATCTCATGCAGGGCCGCATAGAACTGTTCTGTTACTTCAGACAATCTGGGCATAATATCTTTACTGGCCTCGACCAGTAGCGCTTCACGCTCAGGCGAATATCCGGAAAATGCCCTTGCATAGATCATAAGCCTGTTAAAATCGACTTTTTTCATTTTTATTCCCGTTTCAGGTATCAGCCAAAATCCGTGCGAATTTTTGCCACATTAGAATCAGTGATGGTGTTGTAACGTTTGCTAAGCACCCAGACTAACTGTACAAAGGACAGCTGGTTAAAATGGGGCACACCGGATAGCACCAGAACAAAACGCTGCCTGCCTATGTGCAAAGGCCAAAAACCCACCTGGCTGTTGCCTGCCGCATCCACGACGGACCAGGCTTCGGAATGCAGGCCGATATTATTGTTTAACAACCCTTTGTGCCGTTCGTGTAGCGCCAGCAGATCAGCGCTCAGTGCAGAAAGCTCTTCTGAGGTTTCATGCGAAAACCCATGACTGGCCAGATAAAACCCCTGGCTGTCCGCAAGCAGAGCTTTGCCGATACTGGAGAAGCTCTCTAACAGGTCCGGCAATATATCTTCCAGCGTTCCCGTTGGCGCGGCACGGGAAACTTCTTCTCCCTGGATCCAGCCCAGGTTCTGAATGCGGTAAAGCAGATCAAGAACATCGTCCTGTTTTTTTAACCCGGTCCATTTACATACCTGTGGCACACCCAGCAACTGGCTGTGGCTGTCCGACATGAGTGCAACCAGCAGTCGCTTTGCAGGTTCATCCGTTTGCGTAGTCGCAGCATAAAATGCCCCGCCCGGCGTAGGCAGCACATAGCAACGCTTGATAAGTTGATAGTCAGACATCTATATCCCCAACCATGGATCATGAGAGTAAAGTAATGCCTGCACCAGGATGGCCACATCCTGTTGCTGACGGCTGTCCACTTCAAATACCGGCAAACTACTTTTCATCTCGCCAAGTTTCTGATGATAATCTTCAAGCGATGGGGTCGGCTGCTCATCCATAAAAGTAACGCCTATCACGACTTTGTTGTCTGCGATAAACGCGCCAAATGCCTTTAGAAAGAACTGCAGATCCTGGAATGGGTTGCTGCGAGTATTATCAAGCAGCAATATCAGGCCGATACCGCCTTCGGTCAGTATCTCCCACATAAAATCAAATCGCTCCTGACCGGGTGTCCCGTACAGGTGAATGCGTTCATCTGCGCCCAGATTCATTACGCCATAATCCATGGCAACGGTGGTCGTCTGCTTGCGTTGCTGCGTCATATCACTGGCCTGTTCATCCGTGGTCATTGCCTGTTCATCGCTTAATGCGCTGATAGCGGTGGTTT
This sequence comes from Gammaproteobacteria bacterium, assembly GCA_030148325.1. GTDB lineage: Bacteria > Pseudomonadota > Gammaproteobacteria > UBA6429 > Thiohalophilaceae > JAADGZ01. Next base: position 50,336 of record JASBTR010000115.1, on the reverse strand, counting down.
TACCCGAGCCCACCGGCCCGGTAAAAATAATCTTGTAGTGCTGTCTTTCTGCGCTCGGCATCTTAGCCCGCCCTTTTCAGTTTTTGCATGATCAATCCAAACAGCCTGCGATGCGGGTGCTCATGCTGATCCCGCTCAACGGCCCGGGATTCTTCAGGCCCCGATTTTTTTATCTCAACAAGATCAAGCGCCAGCGCACCGGAATAAAAGGCAAACACATAACGCTGGGGTATGGATAACAATTTAATTAAAAGCGCCAGCGGCATAGGCTTGTCATGCAGAAGGGCGGCTATAGAAAAGGCGCCCGGGGTTGCATGCAGACGGGTAAAGTTCGGCCAGTGCCTGAGATACACGGGCGTATTAAGATTAACGCCCGCTGGAATGCGGCCCCTGGAGGTCCACAGGGCAATCTTCCATAACAATGCATCAATTGACTGACCATGGCTTTTAAGCGCATGGCTTTCCAGTTCCCTGGATTTTTCTGCATTTTGCCGAAACAACTTTATTTCCAGACAATACAGAGGAACGGTGCACAGATAACTTGTTTTTTTGTCCTCCAGCGCGGTAATCGCCTTATTAATCTTCGGCAACAGGGTGATCGTTTCAATCTCATCTTCAAATTTTATGGCGACAATAATTGCCTGTTTCTTTTGTCTGGCCAGATCGCGTGCTATTTGCAGTTTGCCCTGCAGGGTTTCCTCTGGTTTATAAAAAATATTTTTGCGTTTTTTTTCATCCTTAAGATCGATATCCGCTGCCGTACCACAAAATTTTCTGTCCTTGTTCTTCTCCGCCTGAAAATCAACAACCGGTGTAATGGGCGACAGTTTGGTTTTCTTCTTTTTTTCTATCCTTACCGAAGAAGCCCCCACTTTCGACATGTTTTGTGAATTCTTCCTGCTTATCCACTCCAGCTTCTGTTTTTGCGCTTTTCGAATCGCAGCAAGCAGCCCGTCCATGTCAAAGGGTTTTTTTACAAATATAGCATCGGCAAGTGCGGGATCCTTCACGGATAAAAGTATGATCGCATTTTCCGGATAGCTTCTGCGATATCTATCAAGCTGTGTTTTCGTCTCGGGATTATCCAGGTTAAAAATTGCTGCTTCAGAGGCGTCTTCATTTACAAAACTTGCCAGTCCATCGCCCATTTTTTGCATGGCAAATTCAAGCGTCTGGAATGCTTTGCTGTCCATGCCGAAGACCGCCACCTGTAAGGTTTTTTTCTGCGCCGCCTCGTTTAACATGCGTCTTGCCTGTTATCCGTGCCCGGCTCGGGCTTCAGGCATATCGCCAGTTCCTGCCATTGCGAACGTAGCGCCAGAGGCAGGTCTTTCGTGCTCTGTAAAATTTTCTCAATCGCCTGATAATTACGGCTATGGCGGTAGATGAGCATTAACTCCAGACCGATGTCCTCACGCTGCGGATTAACCAGCAGCGCCTTTTTCAACAATACCGTAGCTTCACCAACCTGACCGGAATTGATCAGATCGCGCGCATCCTCCACCACATCCCTGTTTACTCGCTTACTTTCCGGCTTTTGTTTTATCAGCAATCTGAGTGTGCCGGTTCTGCCATCATTAAAGACGGACTCTTTTACATGGGGAATAGCCTTGTTCATCTTGCCTGACAGCCACGCAGACAAAATGGACCTCTGTTCCGGTTTGAGTTGCACAGAATATTTTTGCAGCAGGCGTTTGCGCAGGGGCAATCCCTTTTCCTTAAGCACACTAAATAAATCCAGCAGGGCCCCATAAACGCCTGCATGGTTATTCTGCTCGCTGTAAAAATGAATGCGATTCAGGTGAAGTTGTAAATCAGCAGGATTTAACGCGATTTGTTGCGCCATGAAATCAATGATCTTTTCCGCTGATTTCGATTTCGACAAACCCGCCAGTATTTTGTTAGATAAAAAGACTGGCTCGAACAGCTCCGGGGCTAATTCATTCATCCCGGCATCATTATGGCTATTACGTTTTTCTATAATTTGCATCGGCATAGTTGCGTTTTAACTTTGCAGACTATGTCGCAACCATGAACACAAGCTTGAAAGGCGTTCAAACTAAACGTGAACGGTGTCACAAAATATATTTTTTGTAGGGATGTTATATGTGAGAATGCTTACTTTTATGCAGGCTTTTGGTGCTGAAAAATAAACCGCCCCGCAGCAAGCTACGGGGTATTAGTCGAAGGAACAATCTGAACCGTCAGGACGCCAGGAATTGTTTGACTAAAACCTGGCGTCCTGACGGTTAATATTAATCACAGCAGGCGTGCTACAGGGTCGAGAAACTATGTGTAATTGATGCCTTTTCATCCCTGTATTTTGAGCGCAACATGATTCGGTAACCATGGCCAAACACCTCGCATATTTCGCCCCTGCGTTGTGTTTTACAGTGCGCCTCTTTGCCATACTTTGTCAGGAAATGCGTTTTTTTTCTGGCAAAGAATTCTTCAGGAAAACCGGTTTTATACTCTTCTTCCATTTCAAAATCCCGCAAACCATCATTAATAAAGGTCATCATGATGACTTTAGGTGAGGCCATAGACGCATAAATACATATCGTCCGTCCTAACATGGCCTGGGCCTGCTTTGCCGCCTGTAGATTGCAGTTGTAACCCGCGCTTTTCAATGCGGCAAACGCCTGTGCCTCATTCATTCCCACATGCAGGCCAACGAGTTTATAACCTGTAAAGTGGCTGACAGGCAGCGCTGCCGGTTCGGACTCAGCCACTGGCTCGCTTACTGCTGGAGACGGCGGCGGCTCGTTTACCGGGGGCGGTGGCTGCCTGTGCTCATTCCCGGTATCGAAAAGCTGGCTGTTCAACTGTTCCTGCATTCGTTGCATTTCTTCTTCTTCGGTTTCCGCCAGCGACAAAACCGGGCCAAGCAACAAAAATCCGTATACCAGAAAAATAAATTTCATTATTCCTTCCCCCCTGGATATTTCAAGCTGCTCACACGTTAATTAGAAAAAACCCGAAATCGCATAGGCCGTTTTGTCGAACATTGTGCTCTGGGCATCCGCTAATTCCAGGTTGGCCTGATTTGCCGTTGTTACAACCCGGGTCCGATATTCTTTGTGCTTGGAAACTTCTGATACGCGTTGTGTGCTCGATCCCGCGTCTGAAATTTTTGTGCTGATTTTTGAGTCCTTGCGTACGAACACACCCTTGCGTGTTTTTTCTTTTATCTGGATATCGGCAATAAGCATGTAGGTCACATCCTGAACAAAGGCATTTGCTGCCGTTGTACCCAGGGCGCCCAGCAAACCCCCGACTGTCGCACCAGTCCAGGATTTAGTCTGATCCGCACCGACTACCGCACCGGCAGTTGCTCCGGCGGCACGATCACTCTGATAGCCCTGTTTAAGTGCAACTTCAGCCGCTGTCGGACTCGCTTTTTCGAGCGTTCTGACATAAACACTCAAATGATATTGGGCCGCATCTGGATCATCCGTAATTCGATAACCATTTTCATTCCCGGCAAATGATGCTCGCATGGCCTTCCAGAATGATTTACGATCAAACTCCATCACACTGCTTCGCACATCAACATAAACCGTACGATATTTTTTCTTCACCGGATCCACAAATACAGCAGTGCTGACTTTTGTTTGAACATCCAGGCTTCTTTTTGCCACCGAGGTGTTTACCGCCGCACACCCCGTCAGAAACAAGATACAGCTAACTATAGAAATCAGACCCAAAATTCTTACATGATGTGCCATTTTTCCTTCTCCCTTAGTTTTTTGGTAAAAATATTGCGTGCTTTAGAAAATTAAGATTAATGATAGGGGTAATAACGCCCATAGTAGCGATGGTAATAGCGACAGTTCCGATATTCGTGCCATGAATAGCGCAATAGATCTCGGCAGGTGTAGCCCCTGCGCCAGTGCCTGCCCTGATATTCAGGTGGCTTTATATTCTTCTTCAAGGATTCTTTAATATAGGCATCAACTTTTTCAGGCTGTTCAGCCAGAAATGGCTGATTCATTACGCCCTGATTAAGCTGTTTCTGCATCCTGGCCATTTCTTCTTCTTCCGTTTCCGCAATTAGGCTCTGTGCAGACATACATAGAAAAATTACCAGAACGCCTGAAATAGTCCCTTTCATATCTTGCCCCCTTTATTTTGTTTGTAACATTACGCAGATATATTTAAATCTCAGAACGTGCACAAACCCACAGGGTTCTGAAAACAATCCACAACAAAAGAACAACTGGTAAAGGTGCCCATCGCACTGAAGGCGTAGGTGTATTATTTTTTATTTAATTAACTAACGAAAATCCCGCAGCCAAAACCCGGGAGGACCTGGTATTTATTAGTATTTAGTACAAATCCTGTTCTATGATTCCATGCATAACGTAAAACCGGCATAACCTGAAATCGCCTAATGCATGGCTACTTTATGAATCCTTTTCTATTTAATCAATAAGCCCTTGGTCATAGTTACAATATTAGTAGGTTATTCCAAACCATGCCCCTCAGCAAGGTCTTTTACACAAACGGCGCCCAGCAGAGCACCGTTTGCCTTTGCCAACCGCTATTCCGGTATCCAGATTCCCATAGCCGGATCATCGGTTTCAATACTGCGGCCCTGGGGTACCGCTTCCTGCGGCGCCTGCTGGGGGGGCTGCCGGCGAGAGGCCGCCTGTTCCTCACAGACATGTCGGGTGAAGGCGGCAAGCTGGTTCAATAGCTCGTCACGTTCATGATCGGCGCCGGGAAAACCCGCAGACAGATAGCCGGTGATGGCGGACAGGTATTGCAGCCCCAGCATCATGTCCTGTTCAACCGCCGAATCGTGCTCGACAATCGCCCTGAATATATTTGAAATTAGCTCATCGGATAGCTGGATACCTTCACTCACTGTCATGCTCCTTCGCCTAAAAGTTGAGCATTATACTCAAATATGGCGGGGTGTAACAGAATACTGCCCCTGCCTGTCACCAGACATCAGTGTCCTTTTTTAGACTGCGGGTTGCTGGCAACCGGTATGGCCTGAGTGACCCGGCCAAGCTGAGCATGCGCCGCTCGACTACCGGTCTGCTGCCAGAGGGCGAAGGCTTCCAGCGGATCCAGCTGCAGATCCCCTTCGCCCATCTGACGAATGGTATGCAGGGTATCCATGACCTGTACAAATTGCTGGGCCATGCGCGTGTAGAGCAGGGTCATACTCGCCAGATTTTCCGCCAGATGCCGGTAGGCGCTGCGGCCAAGATTCACATAATAGGTGACGCTGACCCGGCGACGGCGGGCGCGGGCGGGGAACAACCCGGTCAGAAGCAGGCATTGATCGGCAACATCTCGCATCTGCTGCTGGCCGGCGCTGCCGGCATTCTGCATGGCCGCCAGGTAATCCAGCGCCATTACCCGTGATGCCATATCCGGACGCCGGGTATAGCGCATCAGGGTAAATACCAGATAGCTTTCCATGTCCTCATCCAGCCGCACACCCAGCTCGACCTCCGCCTCACTGACCAGTTTTTGCCAGTCTGCAACCTTGCTCCCGGAAATCAGAACTCCAGCCATGCTCTGCCTCACTTGTTTCATATCACATGCTATATATGGCGGGAAATTGACACTCTTCCAGCTTTTTTCGCCCGCGCCCGCCTTCTTGTTAAAACCTGCAAGAACCAGACCCGCCAGGGCAGGGACTCATTCAAATAATCTCGTTTAGCCACGGGCGGCGGCAGCGGCTATAATGGGCGACTTTGTAAGAACACCTATTCAAAAATAAAGACACATTTTCAGGGATACGCTTTTGGCTGCCAACACATCCACGCAGAACGCTAGTTTTGCACCCGATCCGAGCACCTTTCAGGGTCTGATTTTAGCCCTGCAACACTACTGGGCGAAACAGGGCTGCGTGATCATGCAGCCTTACGATATGGAAATGGGCGCAGGCACGTTCCATCCCGCTACCTATATCCGCGCCATCGGCCCGGAACCCTGGAATGCCGCCTATGTGCAACCCTCGCGCCGACCTGCCGATGGCCGCTATGGCGAAAATCCCAACCGCCTGCAGCATTACTATCAGTTTCAGGTCGTGCTGAAACCCTCGCCGCTGGACATTCAGGATCGCTATCTTGAATCCCTGAAAATGCTGGGCCTAGATCCGCTGGTGCATGATATTCGTTTCGTCGAAGACAACTGGGAGTCCCCCACATTGGGCGCCTGGGGGCTGGGCTGGGAAATCTGGCTCAACGGCATGGAAGTGACCCAGTTTACCTATTTCCAGCAGGTGGGTGGCCTGGACTGCCTGCCGGTGCTGGGTGAGATCACCTACGGACTGGAACGTATCGCCATGTACCTTCAGGGCGTAAAAAGCGTATTCGACCTGGTCTGGACCCGCGGCCCGCAGGGCACCGTGACCTACGGCGACGTGTTTCACCAGAATGAAGTGGAGCAGTCCACCTATAATTTCGAACTGGCCGACGTGGATTTCCTGTTCAAACAATTTGATCACTGTGAAGCGCAGAGCCGGCAACTGATCGAGGCTAACCTGGCCCTGCCGGCCTATGAACAGGTGTTGCAGGCCTCGCATACTTTTAATTTGCTCGATGCGCGCCATGCCATTTCCGTGACCGAACGCCAGCGCTATATTCTGCGCGTGCGTAACCTGTCCCGCGCCGTGGCGGAAACCTATTATGCCACCCGTGAGGAGCTGGGCTTCCCCCTTTGCAATCATGATTCTGGATCAAATTCCGGTATCGGGGGGGCAGGGGCATGAGTCAGCGTGATCTATTAATTGAAATCGGCACCGAAGAACTGCCACCCAAAGCCCTGAACAGGCTTTCAGCCAGCTTTCTTGCCGGCGTCAAAAGCGGGCTGGAAAAGGCCGGGCTTTCCTTCTCCGGTATCGAAAATTTTGCCAGCCCCCGTCGCCTGGCACTGCTAATCCATGATCTTGCCGAGCGCCAGCCTGATAAAAATATCGAACGCAGGGGCCCTGCGTTACAGGCCGCTTATAATGAAGAGGGCTGTCCAACAAAGGCGGCCGAAGGCTTTGCTCGTTCCTGTGGCGTGGCGGTTGAAGATCTGCAGACGCAGGAAACCGATAAAGGCGCCTGGCTGATTTTTCGCAGCGAGCAAAAAGGCCAAACCACTGAATCACTCGTCCCCGCAATCATCAACGAAGCGCTGGACAAACTCCCCATTCCCCGGCGTATGCGCTGGGGCGATCTGGATACCCAGTTCGTTCGTCCCGTGCACTGGGTGGTATTGCTGTTTGGCGACACCATTATCAAGGCAGCGGTACTCGGAATCCGCGCCGGACGAGACACTTACGGGCACCGCTTCCACCACCCGCAGGCTATTTCCATTCCGGCCCCAGCAGATTACGAAATGCTGCTGGAAACCACGGGCAAAGTGATTGCCGCGTTCGATCGCCGCCGCCAGAGCGTGCGCGCCCAGGTTGAAAAGGAAGCCCTGCGCCTTAACGGTACAGCGGTAATCAACGATGATTTGCTGGATGAAGTTACCGCCATGGTTGAATGGCCGGTCGCAGTGGCCGGTAATTTTGAAGCACGCTTTCTCGAGGTGCCCAGTGAAGCGCTGATTTCCACCATGGCCACCAACCAGAAATATTTTCACCTGTTTGATACAGCGGGAAAACTACTACCGCACTTTATTACCATCAGTAACATTGAAAGCCGCGACGTGGACAAGGTGCGTGAAGGTAACGAACGCGTCATTCGCCCGCGTTTTGCCGATGCGGAATTTTTCTGGAATCAGGATCGTAAACAGCGCCTGGAGGCCCGACTTGAATCACTCAAGTCCGTAGTCTTTCAGAAACGCCTGGGCAGCATGTTCGACAAAACCCGGCGCATCATGCAACTAACAGACTGGATTACCGACGCCTTTAAGGCCGACAAAACACTGGCTGTGCGTACCGCCGAACTTTGTAAATGTGATCTCATGACTGAAATGGTCGGCGAGTTTCCCAGCCTGCAGGGCATCATGGGCCGCTACTATGCCCAGCATGACAGGGAACCCGAGGAAGTGGCCGAGGCGCTAGATGATTACTACCGGCCGCGCTTCGCCGGTGACTCCCTGCCCCAGACCCCCACCGCCCAGGCATTGGCCATTGCCGATCGCATTGACACCCTGATGGGCATTTTCGCCATCGGCCAAATTCCTACCGGTGACAGGGATCCTTACGCCCTGCGCCGAGCGGCTTTGGGTGTGTTGCGCATCCTGATCGAGAAGAAACTGGATCTGGATCTACGGCCTCTGCTTGAGACTGCCGCAAAACAGTTCAATACTGAGATCAAGGCCTCCGCCGCTATTGATCAGGTTCTGGCTTTCGTTCTCGATCGTCTGCCGGCCTACTATCAGGATAAAAACATCAAGGCCGATGTACTTGAAGCGGTCACCGGTATACGGCCGAGTTGCCCTCTGGATATTGATCAGCGAATTCAGGCCGTCAGTCGTTTCCGTGATCTGCCCGAAGCCGAAAGCCTCGCTGCCGCCAACAAACGCATTGGCAATATCCTGAAAAAAGTTGACGGCAAGCTGCCACAGATTATCGATCAGGGCCTGTTTATCGAAGCACAGGAAACCGCGCTATTTAAAACACTCAACGGTTTAAATACTGAGGTAACAAAATTATTAGCGGAAAATAACTATGAACTGGCGCTGGCACAACTGGCGCAGCTTCGCGATCCAGTTGACAGTTTCTTTGATAAGGTAATGGTCATGGCGGAGGACGAAAAGCTACGCAATAATCGTATTGCCCTGCTAAACCGGCTTCATAGCCTGTTTATGCAGGTTGCGGATATTTCACGTTTGCAAAATTAAATTCTTCTCATGGGTTTCCTCTTTTTGATTACAGATCTATTAACGCAAAGGCGCGGAGACGCAGAGAATTTTTCCTGTTCATTGAAAAATAAACAACCCCGCAGCAAGCTATGGGGTATTAGTCAAAGGAACAATCTGAACCGCCAGGACGCAAAGGACGCCAGGAATTGTTTGGCTAAATCTTGGCGTCCTGGCGGTTAATATTAATCACAGCAAGCTGTGGGGAATTAAACACGTAGAGATTAAATATCTTTAATTATTATGGTGGACAGTTACACATGAACAAAGACTCCTATCACGAAATGCTGGCCGCTGTGCAGGCCTTTCATGACAAGCATGATTTCAAAAATACCGGTGGCGAGGAACTGACTTACCGCATCTCCCTGATGGCGGAAGAGCTGGGCGAGATTTCCGCCTGTGTCACCAAGGGCAGGAGCCGGGAACAGCTGGCTGAGGAAGTCGCCGATTTATTTATTCTTTTAATGGGCACCGCCATTGCCGCTGACTTTGATCTCAATGACGCCTTCTGGGCCAAGATGGAAAAAATCATGCAGCGCGAGTCACGCATGGTTAACGGAAAAATCCGCGTGTCCGAATTTCGCGACTAACGGTTTCTGTACGCAAGCATGAAACTGGTTATCCTTGACCGTGACGGCGTCATCAATCAGGATTCGGACGATTATATCAAGTCGGTTGATGAGTTCTTACCTTACCCGGATAGCCTGGACGCCATCGCCCGTCTTAACCGGGCCGGTTATGCTGTTGCGGTAGCCACTAACCAGTCCGGCATTGGCCGTGGTTATTATGACGAAAACACCCTGGCTGCCATGCATGAGAAACTGTCACAGATGTTGGCCCAGCGGGGCGGACATATTGATCACATTGCCTGGTGCCCACATCATCCCGATGAAAATTGTGCCTGCCGAAAACCCCGGCCGGGCCTGTTGCAACAGATTGCCCGGCATTTTGATACGGATCTGAAAGATGTCACCTTTGTAGGCGATAGCCCCGCTGATATTGAAGCCGCCCGCGCTGTTGGCGCCCGGCCGGTACTGGTGAAAACCGGCAAGGGAGAACGTACCCTGGCTCGAGACCAGGGGCTGGACGGTGTCCCGGTCTATGCCTGTCTTTCCAGTTTTGTAGATAATTTTTTAAGCCCGGAATCCTGATGTTATCCATTCGTTCCCTGATTTTCAGCCTGATCATGATCGGCTCAACCATGTTGATCGCTATTTTGCTGGTTATTCTTTCTCCCCTGCCTTACCTCTGGGTCAAGCACGTGGTGCGCCTCTACCCGGCCATTAACCTGTTCGCGCTGAAGCACATCTGCGGCCTTCGCTATCAGGTCACGGGTCAGGAAAATATTCCCGATCAGACCAGCATCATTTTCAGCAAGCATCAGTCCACCTGGGAAACCTTTGCGCTACAGATGATTTTCCCCGCCATGGCCTTTGTCATTAAACGCGAATTACTGTGGATACCGTTTTTTGGCTGGGGCCTGGCGGCAACGCGGCCGGTTGCCATTGATCGCAGCGCAGGGCGCGCGGCCATAAAACAGCTGGTGAAAAAAGGTACGGCGCGCCTGCAGCAGGGTATCTGGGTAACGATTTTTCCTGAAGGCACCCGTGTCGCCGCCGGCAGCAGGAGACGCTATCGCATCGGCGGCGCCATCCTTGCCGCACAAAGTGGTTACCCGGTGGTGCCGGTTGCCCATAATGCCGGGGAATTCTGGCCTCGCGGCCAGTTCCTGAAAAAACCGGGCACCATTCAGGTCGTTATTGGCCCGCAGATCCCGAGCAACAACCGCAAGCCAGAAGACATTCTCGCCGATGCGGAGAACTGGATTGAATCGACCATGGAAAGAATAAGCGCCGGATCGGCGCAAAATGGTTGATGGGTTTCACGTTGTTCTACCCATCCTACAGAGCAGTATAAGAACGTAGGATGGGTAGAACAACGTGAAACCCATCATTTCATTGACTAAACATCCAGGTTTGAGGCATTCAGGGCATTGCTTTCGATAAAGTCTCGTCGCGGCTCCACCTGATCGCCCATCAGGGTGGTAAAAATTTCATCTGCACCAATGGCATCTTCAATCTGCACCTGCAGCAGACGGCGACTGTTGGAATCCAGAGTGGTTTCCCAGAGTTGTTCCGGATTCATTTCACCCAGGCCCTTGTATCGCTGGATGTGCTGACCACGCTTTGCCTCTTCCATCAGCCACTCCATTACTTCCCTGAATGTGTGTACATCTTTGCGGCGTTCACCTCGTTGTACATAGGCGCCTTCGCCAATCAGCCCCTGCAGCTGCTGAATCAGGGTTTTGAAGGCCTGATATTCACCGGATTCAAAGAACTCCCGGCTAAGTAAGCGTTCACCACTAATACCGAAACGGGTAACGATCAACTGCGCCTGCCAGGCCCCCGGCTCGCTTTCATCATCTTCGAGTCGGATTTCAATCCTGTCCTGGGCCTGATCATCACTGTTCAGTAGCTGTTGCAGATCGTTGAACCAGCTCTGCGCTTTCTCCCTGTTTAACAGTGCCTCGCTCTCAAAAACCGGCATGGCAATCATTTTTTCAAGCACTCGCATCGGGTAACGCCGCGCCAGTCGCCTGATGCTTTCCTGCACCAGAATATACTGTTTCGCCAGCACTTCCAGCGCCTCACCACTTAAGGCCGGAGCATGCTCATTAACGTAAAATTCGGTGTTTTCCAGCGCCACCTGTAACAGATAGGTGTTCAACTCGGCATCATCCTTGACATAACGCTCCTGCTTGCCCTTTTTGAGTTTGTACAGCGGCGGCTGGGCAATATAGACATAGCCGTTTTCAATCAATTCCGGCATCTGCCGGTAAAAGAAGGTTAGCAACAGGGTGCGAATATGCGAGCCGTCTACGTCCGCATCCGTCATGATGATAATGCGGTGATAGCGCAATTTATCAAGATTAAACTCTTCCCGGCCAATGCCGCAACCCAGGGCCGTGATCAGGGTGCCAACTTCAACCGAGGACAGCATTTTATCAAAGCGGGCTTTTTCTACATTCAGGATTTTACCCTTCAACGGCAGGATGGCCTGGTATTTTCTGTCACGGCCCTGCTTGGCGGAACCACCGGCAGAATCACCCTCCACCAGGAAGAGTTCGGATAACGCGGGATCTTTTTCCTGGCAGTCGGCCAGTTTGCCCGGCAAACCCGCAACATCCAGTGCGCCTTTGCGCCGGGTCATTTCTCGCGCCTTGCGCGCAGCCTCACGGGCACGCGCTGCATCGATAATTTTGGAAACTATCGCCTTGCTGTCAGCCGGATTTTCCTGCAGATAATCGTTGAGCTTCTCACCAAGAATGGACTCTACAATACCCTTGATTTCCGAAGACACCAGTTTGTCCTTGGTTTGCGAGGAAAATTTGGGATCCGGCACTTTGACAGACAGCACCGCCGTCAGGCCTTCCCTCGCATCATCACCGCTGGGATTGACCTTGTTCTTTTTCGCATGCCCCAGTTTTTCAATATAACTGTTGAGCGTGCGGGTCAGCGCAGCGCGAAATCCCGCCATGTGGGTGCCGCCATCACGCTGGGGAATATTATTCGTAAAGCAGAAAATATTTTCCTGATAGGAATCATTCCACTGCATGGCGATTTCCACACCCACATCATCCTTCTCCGTGTTCAGATAAAACACATTTTCATGCAGCGGAGTTTTATGCCGATTCAGGTGTTCTACAAAGGCGCGGATTCCGCCCTGATATTCAAAGGTTTCTTTTTTCTCATCCCTTTCATCGCTGAGCGTAATACAGACGCCGGAATTGAGAAAGGACAGCTCACGCAGGCGTTTGGCCAGAATATCAAAATGGAATTCGGTATCTGTAAAAATCTCGGTGCTGGGTTTGAAGCGAATCTCCGTCCCTGTTTTTTCAGTTTCGCCAATAACCGCCAGATCGCTCTGGGGTTCACCCATCACATACTCCTGCTGATAAATTTTGCCTTCCCGGCGAATGGTAAGCTTCAGACTTTCTGACAGCGCATTAACGACTGAAACCCCTACGCCATGCAGGCCACCAGACACCTTGTAGGAATTATCATCAAACTTGCCGCCGGCGTGCAGCACTGTAAGAATCACTTCAGCGGCTGAACGTCCTTCTTCCTCGTGATAATCAGTGGGAATACCACGTCCGTCATCTTTAACTGTAATCGACTTATCGCTGTTAATCGTGACTTCAATGCGGGAACAATGCCCTGCCAGGGCTTCATCAATAGAATTGTCCACCACCTCAAAGACCATGTGGTGCAGCCCCGTACCATCATCCGTATCGCCAATATACATGCCGGGCCGCTTGCGTACCGCATCCAGGCCCTTGAGAACCTTGATGCTGGAAGAATTATAACTGTCAGACTGACTCATGTTGTTGTCTCCATTTAGAGTCCAAATTATACCATTTCTGAAACATGCCCGTGTTCCACGTGGAACACTTTACGCTTAAATTTGGTTTCTGCTTTCAGTAAATGAATATGAGTAGTGGTAATAAAGACCTGGGCACCGGTCTCCATAGCAGCATTCAACAGTTTTTCCCGATGGTTCTCATCCAGTTCCGCTGCCAGATCATCAATCAGCAGTAATGCATGACGATCCTCTTCCTTTAATTGTCTGATCTGAGCCAACCGTAAGGCACAAACCAGCAGTTTCTGTTGCCCACGGGAAAAATAATCCTGGACCCGATGGTTTTCACTTTTAAAGACCAAATCAGCCCGATGCGGGCCAATGCGCGTAAAACCCTGCTGTCGATCCATTTCCAGACCGTTTTTTAGCGCATCAGTAAAATCCAGTTCGCTTGCCCAACCAGAGCGGTAGCTCACCTCAACATCTATACCAATCAGAGCCGCGCAATAAAAGCTGATATGAGGTTGGAGCTTATATAGATAGGTCTTTCTCAGACTGGTCATTTTTTCACCCAACTCAATCAGTCGGGTATCCCATAATTGAATTGCCCTGGGCGCCTGACCCTGCCGCAATGCAGCATTTCGTTGTTTCAAGGTGCGAGCATAATCATGCCATAGCGACAAAAAAGAAGGTTCCACGTGAAACACGCCCCAGTCCAGAAACTGTCGGCGTTGTTTTGGCCCCTGATCGAGTAATTGGTGGCCCTGTGGATGAATTACCTGAACGGGTAAAAAAGCCGCCAATCTGGATGACTGCTTTACAGATTCTCTATTAATCCGTATTTGTGTTTCTGTTATCGATTTTCTTATGCCCAGGGTGGCGTGTGCGCCATCGTTGCTCTCTAGTACTTTACCTACTACCTGCAGGTATTCACTATCCGCCTGTATTATTTTTTTAAACTGCGAAGTTCTGAAAGATCGGGCAAGAGAGAGATAGTAGATACTTTCAAGGATATTGGTTTTACCCGCGCCATTATCCCCGACAATAATATTGCAGTTATGATGAAAATCTAACTCGGCAGACTCAATATTGCGAAAATGCTGAAGTGTCAGCGCAGTAAGTGACATTAAATGAGCAAAATATTAAAGCCGCATCGGCATAATAACATAACGATTTGCCGTATTTCCTTCTCCCACTACCAGGCAGCTGTGGTTCGTGTCAGTCATATTTAACACAACCCGTTCCTCACGAATAACAGACAGGGCTTCCTGGAAATAAGCCACGTTGAAACCAATTTCAAACGCCTCATCCTCGTAATCAATTTCAATCTGCTCTTCGGCTTCTTCCTGCTCCGGGTTATGCACGGTCGCATTGAGTACACCCTGACTAAACTGTAGAAGGATTCCACGATACTTTTCGTTCGATAATACGGACGCACGCATAAACGCCTGGCGTAGTTTTTCCCTGTCGCAAGTGATTTTCTTTTCACAATCTTTAGGTATAACTTGTTGATAATCCGGGAATTTTCCATCAATTAGCTTGGAAGTAAAACTAATATCATCTAATTCGATGCGAATATGGTTTTCACTCAGCCGGATGATTACCCTGTTATCCGAATCATCCAGCAGTCGGGCCAGTTCATTAACCCCTTTCTTTGGAATAATAATTTGCCGCGATTCGACAACATCAAAATCACCACTTAACTCTGACAGGGCAAGCCGGTGCCCGTCTGTAGCCACAGCGGTAAGTTTGTCCTGGGTGATTTCCAGCAGTAACCCATTAAGATAATAACGCACATCCTGTTGAGCCATGCAAAACTGAGTATTCTCGATTAATTGTTTAAGTTCTTTTTGTGTCACACTCAGCTCGAAGGGTGAGGTAACCGCTTCGATATTGGGAAATTCCGCGGCGGGTAATATTGAGAGTGTAAAACGGCTGCGACCAGAACGAATGGCACAACGATCCCCGCTGGTGCTCAATTCAATTTCTGCATTTTCCGGTAGCGCTTTACAGATATCGATGAATTTTTTGCCGGGTAAGGTGATTTCATCATTTTCGTCATTCTGGACAGCAAGTCTGGTAACCATCTCTACTTCAAGATCAGTTCCTGTTAATGTCATGGTTCCATCCGAGGTTTGAACAAGAATATTAGACAGGATGGCCAGAGAGGGGCGACGATCTACAATATTACCTACTGCTTGTAAGGGTTTTAACAGGGCGTCACGTTGTAGTCTGAGCTTCATTAAAGATCCTTATATTTTATATATAAATTATTACTGTTATTACGCAGGAAAATATCTGTGTGTAAGTGGGTTTTCTTTTTATTTTACAAAACCTTATCGCATAACTAAAGCTGTTGAACAAGGGTATAGCAAGTACCCCGTAAACTGTGGATAAAATGTGACTAAATTAAATCGTTTCATTATTTTGGTTGTTATTGACATCTTATCCACAGTTCGTCCCCATCATGTACTCAGGATACGAATCAGATTAGAAAAGTCTTCGTCAATACTCGCTTCCGTTTCCTTTAACTCTTTTACCTTACGACAGGCGTGCAGGACAGTCGTATGATCGCGACCGCCAAAAGCATCGCCTATTTCCGGCAGACTGTGATTAGTGAGTTCCTTACACAGGGACATGGCAATCTGCCGCGGTCGAGTGATTGAACGGCTGCGACGTTTCGAGAGCAAATCCGCCACCCTGATTTTGAAATACTCAGCCACGGTTTTTTGTATATTTTCAATCGTCAGCTGGCGATCCTGAATTGCCAGTAGATCACGTAACGCTTCTCGGGCAAAACCCAGGGTAATGGGCTGACCGGTAAACTGGGCGTTGGCCATTACCCGCCGCAGCGCGCCTTCCAGTTCCCGAATATTTGAACGAATACGCTTGGCGATAAAAAAAGCGACTTCGTTGGATAATTCTACACCGGAATTGCTCGCCTTGCTTTTAAGAATAGCCACCCGGGTTTCAAGTTCCGGGGGTTCGATGGTCACTGGCAGGCCCCAGCCGAAGCGGGATTTTAGTCGTTCCTCCAGACCATCCACCTCCTTGGGATAACGATCGCAGGTCATAATGATCTGGTGGTGGCTTTCTATCAGGGAATTGAAGGTGTGGAAAAATTCTTCCTGAGACTGATCCTTGCCCGCAAAAAACTGAATATCATCAACCAGCAGGGCATCAACAGTACGGTAATAGCGCTTGAATTCATTTATGGTGCCGTGCTGGAGGGCCTTGACCATTTCCGCCACAAAACGCTCCGAATGCAGATAAACAACGTTGGCGTGGGGCTGGTGTTCGAGAATCATGTTACCCACTGCATGCATTAGGTGGGTTTTGCCCAGGCCCACGCCGCCATAGATCATCAACGGATTGTAACTGTGGCCGGGATTTTCAGCGACCTGCAGGGAAGCGGCGCGCCCGAGCTGGTTGGATTTGCCCTCAACATAGGTATCAAAGGTAAAATTAGGGTTCAGGGTAGAGCTTCTCTGGGTCGAGGCGGCCGGTCGGCTTTTGTAGTTTTCCGCACGGGCGGGATCTGAATCGGAATTTTCGGTGCTGTTTTCCGGTTTGCCGGCAGGGGTGATTTCTTCACTGCCGATGTCCAGAAGAACGGGAATGGTTTTATCCGAATAGCTGTTAATCAGCGCCGTTATATTATTGAAATACTTGTCTTTTACCCAGTCAAGCACGAACTGGTTGGGGGCCAGCAGGATAATTTCATTTTCATTGAAGCGCGCCTGTAGTGGACGCACCCAGGTATTGAACTGCTGGGGCGACAAATCCTGTTCCAGGCGAGCCAGACATTTATCCCAGGAACTCTGAGGCACGTTATAACGACTCCTTGAAAATAAAACGATACAGGAACAAAGAAAACCTTCAAATTGAAGAAGGGAAGTCTATAACGGCAGGGAAAAGTTATCCACATGCAGGGCTGAAGAATTTTAACCCCGGTTTTGCACAATATAGTTGACAGTGGCGGCCTCAGGAAGTATTGTTGCGGCCCTTTTTCAGAGAGAATATTCCTGAAAATTTAAACCATCAAATTTCTGATTTAACAGTGATTTAGCCATGAAAAGAACATTCCAGCCCAGTAATCTCAAACGCAAACGCACTCATGGTTTCCGTGCCCGGATGCGCACTCGCGCCGGCCGCGCTGTTATCAATGCCCGCCGGGCCAAGGGCCGCCAGCGCCTGAGTGCCTGATCGGCGGGTCTGAGCAGGTCAATTCGGACATCCCTTCCCTGAGCAAGACCTGTTGTCGATTTCCTCGCCGACACAGGCTTCTCACCGCAAAGGATTTCAGCCGTGTTTTCGGGCAGCCGGTCAAGCAGGGCGACAGGCACCTGACTTTGCTGGCACGAGCAAATTCACGGAATTATGCCCGTCTGGGTATGGCTGTTCCAAAACGTCAGGTGAAACGGGCGGTTGATCGTAATCGCATAAAACGTCTGATTCGGGAAAGCTTTCGCCAGCATCAGGCTCAACTCCAGGGGCTGGATGTTGTAGTATTGGTTCGCCATGGAATCCTGCAGATGAGTAATGAAGCAGTGTTCCGCGCTTTAGATAAACACTGGAACCTGCTGAGTAAAAAATGCGTAAACTAGTTCTCTTCCTGATCAGCGCATATCGCTACATTATTAGTCCATTCCTCGGCAATAACTGTCGTTTTTACCCTTCCTGTTCTGAATATGCAGAAACGGCCGTAAGCCGCTTTGGCCTGTTTCGTGGAAGCTGGCTGGCCTTAATACGTCTGAGCCACTGTCATCCCTGGCATGCCGGGGGTCTTGATCCTGTACCTGAGAAAAAAGAAGTCTGATGGAACAACAACGCCTTATACTATTTATTGCCCTGAGCCTGGTTCTGTTTCTAATCTGGGACGCCTGGCAGCGGGAGTTTTCACCACAGCCGGTTACACCACCCGCGACTGAGATCCGTAGTGAGGTTGCAGCGACAGATTCAAATGCGGAGGTACCGGTTGTCGATGCGCCGGCGCAGCAATCAGAAACACCTTCAACACCCTCGTTCATGCCGGTTACCGAAATGAAGCTGGTGAAAAAAGGGCAACGCATCCATGTTGAAACGGACGTGTTCCGAATAGAAATTGATACGGTGGGGGGCGATCTACGGATAGTGGATCTGAAAAAATACCCGGTTAGCGTCGATAAACCGGATCAGCCTTTCCGCCTGATGAAGGACGGACCGGAAAGTCTGTTCATCGCCCAGTCCGGATTTACCCTGAGAAAAAGTGACGGCGCAATCTTAAGCGCAGCGCCGAACCATACAACAGTCTATCAGGCCGTACAGAGCAAATATCAGCTGGATCAGGATAAAAATAAGCTGACAGCCATAGTGACCTGGACCAGTCCAGAGGGTGTGGTCTTTATAAAAAGCTACACGTTTACCCGCGGCAGTTATTTGATCGAGGTCGGCCATACGATCAAGAACCCAACCAGGAAAGACTGGGTGGGGAACCTGTACCAGCAATTGCAGAGGACACCGATTCCAGAAGCGGAAAAACCACGCTTTATCTATACCTACACCGGCGGGGTGGTGTACAGCCCGGAAGAAAAATATCACAAGATCAGCTTTTCTAACATAGAAGAAGGCAAGTTGAGCAAACAGGTGACAGGCGGCTGGACAGCCATGATCCAGCATTATTTTCTGGCCGCCTGGGTGCCGCCGGCGGATGCGCCAGAAACATTTTATACCAGTTACAGACCCAGCCCGGATCGCTACACTATCGGCATGAAATCCGATAACGCCTACCGAGTGGCGGCGGGTGGCGAACAGCGGTTCAGCAACAAACTGTTTGTTGGACCCAAACTGCAGGATACGCTGGAGACAATCGCACCGGGTCTGGAGTTAACCGTAGACTATGGCGTGTTGACGATACTGGCGAAGCCGATTTATTTTGTACTGAAGTTTATTCATAATAATATTGTCAGCAACTGGGGCTGGGCGATTATTATCCTGACCCTGATCATCAAGCTGTCGTTTTACAAGTTGTCAGAAAAGTCCTACCGGTCCATGGCGCAGATGCGCAAACTGACGCCGCGTATTCAGCAACTGAAGGAACGTTATGGTGATGATCGCCAGAAAATGGGCCAGGCTCAGATGGAGCTATTCCGGAAGGAGAAGATCAATCCCCTCGGCGGCTGCCTGCCAATCCTGGTGCAGATGCCGGTGTTCATCGCCCTTTACTGGGTGCTGCTGGAAAGCGTTGAACTGCGACAGGCGCCATGGATTTTATGGATTCAGGATATGTCCACCGCCGATCCCTATTTCGTCCTGCCACTGCTGATGGGTATCAGCATGTTCATTCAACAGAGGCTGAATCCTGCGCCGGTGGATCCTATTCAGGCCAAGGTGATGATGATGTTGCCCTTCGTGTTTACCATCTTCTTTGCCTTCTTCCCGGCCGGGCTGGTAATTTACTGGGTGGTGAATAATACCCTGTCGATCATCCAGCAGTGGTATATCACGCGCATCGTGATCAAGAGCTGAATCTCTGGCGACAGGTGAAGCCGGTATGAGACCGCGCGACTATGTGGAAGACACCATTGCTGCGATTGCCACACCGGCGGGTCGTGGCGGTGTTGGTATCATTCGCGTTTCAGGCCCAAAGGCGCGATCTATTGCCAGCAGCATCCTGGGCGCCCTGCCCCATCCTCGTGTCGCCGAATACCTTCCTTTTCTCGATGACAAAGGTGAGATAATCGATCAGGGCCTGGCGCTTTTCTTTCCGGATCCCCATTCGTTTACCGGTGAAGATGTGCTGGAACTGCAGGGCCACGGTGGCCCGGTAGTACTGGATCTGCTGCTCAAGCGGGTATTGTCCCTGGGTGCGCGTATGGCCCGCCCGGGCGAGTTCAGCGAGCGCGCCTATCTAAATGACAAGATCGACTTAACCCAGGCAGAAGCCATCGCTGATTTGATCGACGCCGGCACCGAGCAGGCGGCGCGCTGCGCCATGCATACGCTGGAAGGCGTTTTTTCAGACTGGGTGCATGCCACGGTTGAACGGTTGACCCGCCTGCGTATGTATGTGGAAGCGGCGATTGATTTTCCCGAAGAAGAAATCGATTTTCTTGCCGATAGCAAAGTCACCGATGAACTTGATGCCTTGCTGGCAGAACTGGATCGGGTGATCAAGCAGGCCCAGCAGGGACAACTGCTGCGTGAGGGCATGCGCATTGTCCTGGCCGGTCAGCCCAATACCGGCAAGTCCAGCCTGTTGAACCGACTGGCCGGTCGCGACTCAGCGATTGTTACCAATATTCCTGGCACTACCCGCGACGTGCTGCGTGAGGAAATCAGCATCGATGGCATGCCTGTGCATGTGATCGATACAGCAGGCTTGCGTGAAAGTGAAGATGCGATTGAACAGGAGGGCATTCGGCGTAGCTGGCAGGAGATGGAACAGGCCGATCAGGTTTTGCTGTTACTCGATGATCGCGCAGGCTATGGTGAGGAGGAAGAAAACATTCTGTCCCTGTTACCGCCTGGGCTGGCAGTGACCTTTATGCATAATAAAATAGATTTAAGCGGCGCCAAACCGGCACGGGAAAAGCGGGGTGACAGAATCCATCTGTGGCTTTCGGTAAAGGAAGATCTCGGCATGGATCTATTGCGTGAACACTTAAAAGCCTGTGTGGGTTTCAATAGTGCGGTTTCGCCTGAAGGTCTGTTCATGGCTCGGCGTCGCCATATACAGGCGCTGGAGCAGGCGCACCTGTTTATTGAAAAAGGTGCTGCACAGTTACACGATTACGCGGCAGGCGAACTGCTGGCCGAAGAACTTCATCAGGCGCAGAAAGCGCTGGGCCAAATTACCGGTGAAGTCAGCAGTGATGATCTGCTTGGGCGTATCTTCAGCAGTTTCTGTATCGGTAAATAATTAAGAGAGCAGGTGCTCAATAGTAAATACATGCCATATGAACACGCTATATTATGAATAACGCAGAGGACGCGAAGTCGCAGAGACGCAGAGTTTTTGTTAAAGGAAATTTCTTTAGTAGCGTAGGGTGGGCACAAAAAGCATGCCCACCCTACCGGGCTTCAAGCACCTTGAAAACATAATAATCTTTGCGTCTCTGCGACTTCGCGTCCTCTGCGTTTATTGTAAGAATAATTAAGAGTAGACGATAGCGATCAGGACGCTGCTTTCAGTTTGCTCTGGGCATTGCTGCTGTCATCCAGATGCTTCTGGAAAATGGCTTTATGCACATCGCCAATGCTGAGAATGCCGATCAGCTTTTTGTCTTTGGCAACCGGGATGCGACGGATTTTTTTCAGGCACATGATCGACACGGCTTTTAAAATCGGATCTTCCGGCGCAACCGTAAACAGGCCCGGCTTCATAATATCTTTTACCTGCAAATTAAGCGTGTCCGTGTAGCCATCTTCCAGTTGTTCAAAGTCATAACTGCCGATCTGCATGTATTCATCCACTTTTGGGTACATGCTGTTGAGTATGTCTTTCTCGGAAATGATGCCGATAATTTCGTTGTCGTCGTTGACAATGGGTACACCGCTGATTTTATTAAAGCACATGATCACGGCGATATCGCGAATAGGCGTAGCAAGGGTAGCTACTTTTACATTGGTGTTCATGATGTCTTTTACTAACATATCGTCTTCCTGTTCTCTATTCTGGTTTATATTTTGCGTGCGGTGCCTGAGTTGAGACGCCTGAATGATGGGCTGCTATGTATTCCGCACAGATTAAGGCAAATCCGGGAAAGTATTGCCTTTGGTATTAGACTAAATATAAAGGGTTGCCGGAGGCCTGGCCAAGCTTTTTTTATTTATATCGACGATACATAAATTTAATATAAGCTGGCGCTTATTTAAGCGCAGCCTTATTCAGTTTCTGCGTGGGTGGAAGTCTTTGATTTTCTTTCTGAATTGTAAAATTAATCGGGAAGAGGGGTTTCTGGCATACCGAAGGTGATTATAAAGCCGGCTAATAGTATCCACACTACTGTGCAAGTCCTGCCGTAGCCGGGTAACGCGACGGGCATAATCCTGTGCTGTTTCCTCCGGTTTTCGGACAAAGCCGCAGCCTGACAGTTTGCGGCAGAACTGTGCATAAGCCTGCTGAACAGGGTTAAGTTTGATTTTCCTCCGGCGAAATACGAACAGGGTAATAAACAGAAGGCTGAGGCTGAAGGCAATCCCCAGCAACAGGGCCAGATGGTAAATCGAAACATCGGTTGCGCCGAGGCCTGAAAGCAGGGACTTCTGCCGTTTATCGTTATAGCCTATCACCCAGTTGTTCCAGCGGTTGTTCACGGTGTCCCAGGCAAAGCGCATATTACTCACCGTTTTACTGAGCCAGCCCTGTTTCAGTTTCAATGCAGCACGCGAGCGATCATCGTTACGGCGTAACAGATCTTCAGACGCTTCAATCCGGGAGTCGGGAATGACGCTGGTAGGGTCGATACGCAGCCAGCCCTTGCCCGGCAACCAGAGTTCAACCCAGGCATGGGCATCGGACTGGCGCACGATCATATAATCCGAGAAGGGGTTCATTTCACCGCCCTGATAACCGCTAACGATGCGTGCGGGGATCCCGGCAAGGCGCATCATGACCGCAAAAGAGGACGCATAGTGCACACAGTAGCCACGTCGGCTTGTAAATAAAAATTCATCAACGGTATCACCATCAAGCCTGGGTGGTTTGCGGGTATAGATAAAATTTTGTTCACGGAAATAATTTAAAATTGCATTGATAAACCGTCCGTCCTGAGCATATTGTTCACGCAGCCTGTTTACAAAGCGTCGGGTTCTGGGGGCGACATGCTCGGGAACCTGAAGATAATAATGACTGTTAATAATGCTGTTTGCATCCAGCCGGTAGGCAAGATAAGCGCGCATTTTATAGCGAGTAACATTATTCACCGGCTGCGTCTGTAGTAGCTGCATGTCTTCGGTGAGGTAGGCATTGGCGGGAATTGACGCCGGCATTTCAAGTGCAAACAGCCAGTGTCGATTATGGGGTTCCAGTGTAATCGTATAGTCAACCGGAATAGAAAAACGAACGTCATCCAGATTAAGCCGAGAGGCGGAATCTTCCATAAGTACTTTCCACTTGCGGCCCGTGAACAGGGAGAGAACCGGTCCGCGCCAGTAAAGCAGCTCTGATCCGGGTGCCGGTGTCTCAAATTTTACCCGGAAGGCAACGTCGTGATTATTGCTGAGCTGGCTGATGCGTCCCGGTTCCAGTTCATCAGCCAGGCCGGTACTGCCGCCCTGCGGCTCTTCGGGCAGACTCCATAAGGGGCCGGGCAGGCGGGGAAACAGGAAAAACAGCATTAGCATCAGCGGCACGGCCTGCAGCATCAGGATAAAGGCTCGGCCTGTTGTTTGTCGTAACGCCAGCGCCAGTGGTTTTTGCTGTGCCGCCGGGTGATTGTAAATAATCATGGTGCTGATCAGACTTAGCACCACCAGCAGCATATAGGCGCCGCTATAGATGGACTGATCGAACAGGAAGCTGGTGGTGAGAATGAAAAAACCGATGTAGATAATAACAACAACATCACGATGCCCTTTTATTTCCATGAGCTTGAGGCAGAGCATCAACAACAGCATGGCACTGCCGGCAGTCCGGCCAAGCAGGGTTGAATAGCTGGCGAACAGGCCGGCAAGACAGGCCAACAGGAGAAACAGGCGCAGGTATTTTCCGGGCAACGGTGCTCGCCCGGTTTCATGTAAAAAACGCCCACCGATCAGAGCCAGACAGAGCGCGGAAATCCATAGCGGCAGGCGCAGGAGATGAGGCAGGCAGACCAGCAATACCGACAGCAGCAGGATGCTGATGTCAGCCGGCAGTTTTCTGGTTCGCGTCTCAGTCATGTTGATCGGCCTCCGCCAGCCCAAATTTGGCTAACAGGCGCAGACAACGATGCCGATGTGCATCGCCTCGATTCACGGCGATTTCAGTAGCGGGCATCCAGAGGCCGTAGGCAATACCGGTTTTATGCGCATCTACGACCCAGCGCGTTAACTGGGACAGGCGTGCCTCGATCTCCAGTTGCGGCAGGTTGCGCCAGTCGAGCCAGAGCTCTCGGTTATTTTCGCCCGCAAACTGTTTGGTCAGCAGCCCCTGCTCTTTGGCCAGTGCTTTCCAGTGGATATGGCGCAGGGAATCACCGGGGTGATAGTTGCGCAGGCCGGTGAAGTCATCGCTGCCCTGTCCCTGGCGGCCATCACCGTGGCCCTGCTCTGCATGCTCAGGCGGCAGGCGATCAGAGTCGGCCGGTCGCGGATAAACCAGCGCGGTCCGGGTAAAATTCAGAATAGACCAGGTACGGAACAGACCGAGGGGAAAGCGGCAGGAGATGCGCAGGCGCTCAAGTTTCATGAGGCCACGGCGGTGGGTTTTATGCTGAAGTATAATGTCGGACTGTGTATTGGCGGCAATGTCATGAATTGCGGGTAATTCACCGTCGGGGAAGTCGAAATGTAAAGCCAGCCGCGCCGGGCCACCCAGGTTGTTAATCGTCAGGGGAATGTGTAGCGCCTGGCCACAAAATACCGGCCGGATTTCACCCATGGCGATTTCGAGCCGATAGAGATTTTTATAGGTATGCAGGATGGTGACGATGCTCAGACTGCCGAGCAGGAAACAGAGCAGATAGCCGAGGCTATTGTTGTAATTGATCGAGCCGATTAGCATCAGGATCAGGACTACGGCAAAAAACAGCCCGTCGCGGGAAGGCAGGATATAAATGTTGCGGCGGCTTAAGCGGATGGTGTCGGTAACGGGCGCGTCGCCACGAAGAAAACGGGCGGGCCGGAGGGAGTCAAAAAATAGCTGGGGGCGCATAACAGGCCGATAAAATAAAGTCCTGATCCCTGTTCGCGATCAGGGAATCGGCACATTGAGGAGCTTGTTGCTCAAAGCATCCGCGTCTGCATCGTCCAGGCTGGAAACGGATTGCAGACGGTGATTAACCACGCTGGGCAGTACGGCCTGCACATCATCCGGCAGAACATGGTTACGTCCATGCATCAGCGCCCAGGCGCGTGCGGCCTGCAACAGGCCCAGCCCGGCGCGAGGTGAGAGACCATTGGCGTAGTGACCGGGCTGGCGGCTGAAATGAATCAGCGCCTGCACATAGTCAAGCAAATCGTCTGAAGTATGTACGCTTTCTACGGCACGTTGCAGGGTGGCCAGCTCGTGTGTCTCGAAGCAGCTTTTGAGATGCTCCAATTCGCTTCGTCGATCGCGGCTGGTCAGCAGCTCACGCTCTGCTTCGGGGTCGGGGTAGCCGAGGCGAATACGCATGAGAAAGCGATCCAGCTGGGATTCCGGCAGGGGAAAGGTGCCGATCTGGAAACCGGGGTTCTGGGTGGCGATAACGAAAAAAGGTTCAGGCAGAGGGCGCGTTTCTCCTTCGATGGTGACCTGATGTTCTTCCATGGCTTCCAGCAGGGCGCTCTGGGTTTTCGGCGTGGCGCGGTTGATTTCATCGGCCAGCAGGACCTGAGTGAAAATGGGGCCGGGATGAAAATGGAAGGTCTGATTGCCCGTCTCGAAAACCGAGACGCCGAGAATATCCGCTGGCAACAGATCGCTGGTAAACTGGATGCGATTAAATTGCAGCCCCAGACTTTTTGCCAGCGTATGGGCCAGGGTGGTCTTGCCGACGCCGGGCAGGTCTTCGATGAGAATGTGGCCGCGGCAGAGCAGGCCGGTTAATGCCAGGCGAATGGCTTTTTCCTTGCCAAGAATGATCTTGCTGATGTTGCGGACGATATCGTCCAGCAGGGGCTGGTAACAGGTCGTGGTGTGGGTATCCATTATGCTTTTATCGGCAGAGGCGTGCAGGGTTTGAGAATCAGCGTAGAGTTTATCCATAAATCAGAAGCCGCGCTGAAAAAAGCGTTGCCTGGGTTTCTGTTCATCTGGCTGGGCGGCTGCAGTAATGCGGGCTATTACCTGGGCGCATTGTCCGGTCATGCAGAATTGCTTAATGCGCAGCGCCCGCTTGATCAGGTGCTGGCAGATCCAGCCCTGCTCGCGCAGACTCGGGCCAGGCTAAAAACCCTTCAGCAAGCGCGGGGTTTTGCCAGTCGGGAACTTGGGCTGCCGGACAATGACAGCTACCGCAACTACGCCGATCTGGGTCGGGAATATGCGGTATGGAACGTGGTGGCCACCCCGCCCTTTTCGCTGAAGCCAAAACAGTGGTGCTTTATTTTCGTTGGTTGCATCAGCTATCGGGGCTATTATCAGCGCGAGCAGGCCGAGACCTATGCAGATTCACTGCGCGCACAGGGACTGGATGTGCAGGTGGCCGGCGTGCGTGCTTACTCTACCCTGGGCTGGTCGGATGATCCTCTGCTCAGCACCATGCTCTATCGTTCGGAGGCGCGGCGAGTGGGAATTATATTCCACGAGCTGGCGCATCAGCAGCTGTTTATCAGTGGTGACAGCACGTTCAATGAATCCTTTGCCACCACGGTAGAACAGGAAGGCGTGCGCCGCTGGTTTCTGACGCGGGATCAGACCCAGGGGGGGCCTGCCCGTTATCAGGACTATCTTGAAGAGCTTAAGCGCGATGCCCGCTTCAGGCAGGTGTTGTTACAGACACGGGAAAAACTGCAGAGGCTTTATCGGCAAAAGACAGATGAGGATACCAGGCGAAAAGAAAAAACCCGCCTTTTTTCCGAGCTGAAGCAGTCTTTTGCCGTGCTGAAAAAAAGTGATCCGGCTTTTTCTGCCTATGATCACTGGATGGCGCAGGATCTTAACAATGCCCATCTGGCCCTGGTGGCCACCTACCATGAATATGTTCCCGCCTTCAGGCAGTTGTTGAAGGCCAAACAGGGGGATCTGCGCGCCTTTTACCGGGCGGCGGAAGATCTTGCGCAGGAAGATCAGGAAAAACGGAGAATCCTGCTACAGCAATGGGCGAAAAAAGGTCGCTAATCTGCTATGCTGCGCGGCTTTTCAGCAAGACCTCGTTTGATATTTTCATGAGCAGCCAACGCAAAGCTATCTCTCTTATCTCTGGTGGTCTGGACTCCATGTTGTCCAGCCGCGTAATCATGGAACAGGGTGTTCATGTGGAGGGGATCAATTTCTTTACCGGTTTCTGCGTCGAGGGCCATACCCATGCGATTCGCAAGAAGGATAAACAAAAGCCCAAACGCAACAACGCGCTGTGGGTGGCCGAACAGCTGGGGATAAAACTGCACATCGTCGATGTGATCGAGGAATACAAGTCGGTGCTGCTCAATCCTGGTCACGGTTACGGCCAGAACATGAATCCCTGCCTGGACTGCAAGGGCTTCATGGTGCGCAAGGCCTATGAGTGGATTCAGGAACACGGCTATGATTTCATCATTACCGGCGAGGTGGTGGGCCAGCGGCCCATGTCCCAGCGCCGGGACACCATGCCGGTGATTCAGCGCGAGTCCGGCGCCGGTGATCTACTGCTGCGCCCGCTTTCAGCGCTTAATTTGCCGGAAACCCGGCCGGAGCGTGAAGGCTGGGTGCGGCGAGAGGAACTGTATGATTTTAGTGGTCGCAGCCGCAAGCCGCAGATAGAGCTGGCGGCAAAGTTCGGTTTTGAGGATTATTCCCAGCCGGCCGGCGGCTGCTGTTTTCTCACCGACAAAGCCTATTCCGATAAACTGGTGGATATGTGGGCTCACCGCTCCTCGCGGGACTATGAGTTTGATGACATCATGCTGCTCAAGGTAGGTCGACACCTGCGACCCCGCCCCCATTTCAAGTTGATCATCGCGCGCGAGGAAGGCGAGACCCGTTTTCTCGAAGGCTATCGCAAACAGTTCGCGCACCTGCAGTGCAAAAGCCACAGTGGTCCGCTGGTGCTGATCGACGGTGCCGTCGATGAGGGCGATCGATTACTGGCGGCGCGCATCAGCGCGCGTTTCGGTCAGGGTCGGGATGCCGAGGAAGTAGAAATGGAAATCACCGATCGGGATGGCCACGCACAGCCACTGACGGTCAAACCCCTGGCTGCGGATGAAATTCCGCAGGACTGGTATGTCTGAGCACCACCTGGATGCCCGCCGCCTGCTCTGTCCCATGCCGGTGATCCGGGTACAGGACGCTGTGGCAAAGCTGGCGGCGGGCGAGATCCTGCAGGTGGTGTGCAGCGATCCCGGCGCCCTGCATGACGTGCCAGCCTGGTGTCGGGTACATGGTCATCGGGTGTTGCTGGCGGAGCAACGCGGGGGCGAGGTGCATATTCGTATCGAGGTAATGGCCCAGGAGTCGGCGCTATGACACACCCCCATTTTGAAATCGAGGATTCGGCCAGCGAGCTGCGCTACCGGGAGACGGTGCGCGTTACCCTGATTGGCTCGGTTATTGATCTGCTTCTCGGGGTGGCGAAAATCGTCATGGGTGTCCTCGCTCACTCCCAGGCGCTGATCGCCGATGGCGTGCATTCACTATCGGATCTGGCCACGGATTTCGTCGTCCTCTATGCGGCAAAGCATGCCAGAGAGGATGCCGACGAGGATCATCCCTACGGCCACGGGCGGATTGAAACCATTGCCACCGTGGCGCTGGGGGGGCTGTTGATTCTGGCGGCGGCTGGTATTGCCTGGGATGCGGTCAGTCACATGCTGGAGCCGGAGAGTCTCATGAAGCCCGGCTTCTGGGCGTTGGTGGTGGCGGCAATTTCCGTTGTCAGCAAGGAAGCCATTTATCAGTACACCATGGTGGCGGCGCGCAAATACAAGTCGAAAATGCTGGAAGCCAATGCCTGGCACAGCCGTTCCGATGCTATTTCCTCCGTTGTGGTGCTGGTGGGCATTGCCGGCAGCATGGTCGGTTATCAGTATCTTGATGCTGTTGCGGCGGTGGGCGTGGGCCTGATGATCGCCAAAATAGGCTGGAACCTCATTTTTCACAGTTTCCGCGAATTGATCGACACCGGTCTGGAGCAGGAACGGGTGGAAGCGATCCGGCAAAGTATTCTCAGTGTGGACGGAGTCCGTTCACTGCATATCCTGCGCACGCGCAGCATGGGCGCGGATGCCCTGGTGGATGTGCATATTCAGGTGGATCCGGAGCTGAGTGTATCCGAGGCCCACTATATCAGTGAAAGCGTGCGCCTTAAATTGATAAAAGAAATTGAAGAAGTGGCGGATGTCATGGTACACATAGATCCGGAAGATGATGAGCACTTTGAATTCCGGGCCAACCTGCCCCAGCGAACAGAGCTGGAGCAGCAATTGCGGCCATGCTGGGCCCATATTCCGGCTGCCCGGCATATTGATCACATGAGCCTGCATTACCTTGAGGGTAAAATCAGGATAGAATTGCTGTTGCCGCTGTCTGTGCTGAAAGAGGGCGTCAGCCCGGCGAGTCTGCAGGAACAGTTTGCCAGGCCGCTGGCTGAGCGAGAGGAGATTGAATCCGTACACCTGCGCTTTCATTAATGCACTGAAAGGGAACATCCAGCAGGCGGCGCGAACAATAATGGTGCATAATTTCTGCCTGGCTTGGGGCTTATCTAGCTAAATCAATGGCTTGTGTGGTGGCATATTTCATGCACCATATGAGCACAAAAATTTGCATTCCGGTTGCCAGTCGTCTGGCGACTATTCTTTATAAATAGCGGGAGATTGAGAGTAATGTCCAATAAAGTTTTGAAAATGATAAAAGACAACGGTGTCAAATTCGTTGATTTCCGTTTCACCGATACCATTGGCAAGGAACAACATGTGTCTGTCCCTGCTCACACGATTAATGCGGATCTGTTTACCGAAGGCAAGATGTTTGATGGTTCTTCCATCTCAGGCTGGAAGGGCATCAACGAGTCCGACATGATTATGATGCCGGATCCTGATACTGCGGTGATGGATCCTTTCACCGATGAGCCGACCCTGATCCTGGTTTGTGACATCATCGAGCCCGCTACCGGCCAGGGTTATGAGCGTGATCCCCGCTCTGTGGCCAAGCGCGCCGAAGCCTATCTGAAATCTACCGGCATTGCCGATACCGCGTTCTTCGGTCCTGAACCGGAATTCTTCGTTCTTGATGATGTGCGCTGGGGTGCGACCATGAGTGGCGCGTTCTACAAGGTGGATTCCGAAGAAGCCGAGTGGAACTCGGAAAAAACCTACGAAGACGGCAACATCGGTCATCGCCCCGGACTCAAGGGCGGTTATTTCCCGGTACCACCTGTTGATTCACTCAACGATCTGCGCGCCGCCATGTGTCTGGCCATGGAAGAAATGGGGCTGGAAACAGAAGTGCATCACCACGAAGTCGCCACCGCCGGTCAGTGTGAAATCGGCACCCTGTTCAACACCCTGGTTAAACGCGCTGACGGCAACCAGATCCTGAAATATTGCGTCCACAATGTCGCCCACATCTACGGCAAGACCGCAACCTTCATGCCCAAGCCGCTGGTAGGTGATAATGGTAACGGCATGCACGTGCATCAGTCGCTGGCCAAAGACGGACAGAACCTGTTCTCCGGTGATGAATACGGTGGTCTGTCTGAAACCGCGCTGTATTACATTGGCGGTATTATCAAACATGCCAAGGCACTGAATGCGTTGACCAACTCCTCCACCAACAGCTACAAGCGTCTGGTGCCTGGTTTTGAAGCCCCGGTACTGCTGGCCTACTCGGCCCGTAATCGTTCCGCCTCCATTCGTATCCCGTTTGTAAGCAGTCCAAAAGCACGTCGCATCGAAGTGCGCTTCCCGGATCCAACGGCCAATCCTTACCTGTGTTTCTCTGCCATGTTGATGGCCGGCCTTGACGGTATTCAGAACAAGATCCATCCCGGCGAAGCCGCGGATAAGGATCTCTATGATCTGCCCCCGGAAGAGCTCAAGGACATTCCGACAGTTTGTGCATCACTGGAAGAAGCGCTGGAAAATCTGGATGCGGATCGCGCCTTCCTCACCGCCGGCGATGTCTTCACCAACGATATGATCGATGGATTCATTGAGCTGAAAATGGAAGAAGTCACCCGCATGCGCATGACGACGCATCCGGTTGAGTTCGATATGTACTACTCGCTTTGATTCAAAGCCGGTAACGGAAATAAAAAACGCCCCGCTCTCGGGGCGTTTTTTATTCCCCCTTCAGATTTTGTAAGGCGCAATGCGAAACGCTCCCTGTATCTTTATTTCATCCTGAGCTATGCTGCCTGCATGCGCCAGATACTTTTTATTCTATTTATCAGCTTGAGCCTGTCTCTGGCTGCTGCCCCGAAGGTTTATAAAAAAGTAAACCCGGACGGTAGCGTGGAATATTCTGATGTGCCTCCGGATGATACGGCCGAGCCGATCACGCTGAAACCAATGCAGTCTATTAGTCTGCCGCCCCTGGCACCGGCGCAGGCCAGTCAGCCGGCCCCGGTGAAGGCAGTACCATTCAAGTATGAAAGCATCCGCATTCTGTCGCCGCAGGACGATGAAGGCATTCGCAGCAATAATGGTGACTTCACAGCCAAAGGTGAACTGTTGCCATCCCTGCAGCGCGATCTCGAACACCATCTCCAGTGGTTGCTGGATGGTAAAGAAGTGCCCAATGCAAACGGCTTAACGCTGAATCTGAAAAATGTGGATCGGGGCACGCACCAGCTACAACTTCGCGTGGTTGATTTCGATGGCAAGGTTGTCATCGAAACCCCCGTGATTTCTTTCCACATCCTGCGTGTCTCGCTCGGTGGAGAAAATATTTACGCACCTGCCCCCGTTGCGCCCTGAGCGAAAAGCGAGCTTCTCCGATATCCTCAGAGCAAACACCGACTTGCACCATTTTTGTGCGCGCTGTTTGCAGATGCGCTATGATTAACCAGAGCCGCCGCTGCAAATAGCTCGGTAAGGGTGCGGTGAGTGATTTGCCGTGCCCCCTGGCCCTCATTAAGCGACTGTTTCCCTTATAAAATTGTGCATTCAGTGCGGTATATGCTGTTTTTTTGTGCGTGGCCGGGGTGCTGGTTTGGTTCTTGCTTACACATGGTTCATGGATTTGGTAATGGTCTCCAAAGTGCAAATTCAACAACGGGTGCTGGAGGGATTGAGTGTCGCAACCTTATTGTTTGATGCTCGGTTCACTCTGATTTTCATTAACCCGGCTGGAGAGTTGCTGCTGGGGATCAGTGCGCGCCACTTGTTGGGGCAGCATTTTTCCGAGCTGATTCAGCTTGAATCCCCGATTATGCCGGCGTTAGAAGAGGCGCTGCACAGCCACCATCCCTTTACGCGCCATGAAATGGCGCTGAGCATGGCCCATGGCGAGGAACTGGTGGTGGACTTTACCGTTATTCCCCTGATTGAAGCTGACGAGGAGCCGGAACTGCTGCTGGAGTTGACGCCGATTAACAGCCTGCTGCGCATTGCCCGGGAAGAAAACCGGCAGGCGCAACAGACAGCCACGCGGGAAATGTTACGCGGACTGGCGCATGAAATTAAGAACCCACTGGGCGGTTTGCGAGGTGCGGCGCAACTGCTGGAAAAACAGCTGGATACCGAGGATCTGAAAGAATACACCCAGGTCATTATCAGTGAAGCGGATCGGCTCAAAAATCTGCTCAATCGTATGCTGGGGCCAAATACGTTACCAGTGAAAAGCCGCATTAATATCCATGAAGTTCTGGAGCGGGTGCGTAATCTGGTTAGCGTTGAAGTCGATGAGCGAATAAGCCTGCAGTGTGACTACGATCCCAGCATTCCGGATATCGATGCCGACATGGATCAGCTGGTACAGGCCCTGCTGAATATTATTCGTAATGCCTGCCAGGCGCTGGTTGATCAGGGCACGGTTATTTTGCGCACCCGGGTAGAGCGTAAATTTACCATTGGCCAGAATCGCCATAACCTCGTGGCGCGCATTGATATCATTGATA
Organism: Gammaproteobacteria bacterium; assembly: GCA_030148325.1. Lineage (GTDB taxonomy): Bacteria > Pseudomonadota > Gammaproteobacteria > UBA6429 > Thiohalophilaceae > JAADGZ01. The sequence continues at coordinate 17,292 of JASBTR010000115.1, read as the reverse complement.
ACGGACCCGGTGTCAGCAATGAGATGAAAGAAAAATTATTTTTCCCCATGGTGACCGGGCGCGCCGGCGGCAGCGGGCTGGGGTTGTCCATTGCCCAGTCGCTGATTGAGCAGCACGGCGGCGTGATTGAATACCAGAGTGAGCCGGGGCAGACAGTCTTTTCTATTTTGTTACCAATTGAAAGTAGTGAGTAAAATATGAGTAAGGAAACTATCTGGGTAGTGGATGATGATCGTTCCATTCGCTGGGTCCTGGAAAAGGCGTTGAAGCAGGCGGAGATGGAAGTCAAAACCTATGAAAATGCCAGTAGCGTATTAAAAGATCTGGAGCGTGATGAACCGGATGCCATCATTAGTGATATTCGCATGACCGGCATGGATGGTCTGGAACTGCTTAGCCAGATCCACCGCCAGCATCCCGATCTGCCGGTGATCATCATTACCGCACACTCTGATCTGGATAGCGCCGTATCCGCCTATCATGGCGGCGCGTTTGAATATCTTCCCAAACCCTTTGATGTGGATGATGCGGTCGATTTGACGCGCCGCGCCGTGATTCACCATCGGGAAGTTTCGGAAAGCAGCATGGACAGTCACAAAGATGAAACCGGGATCATCGGTGAAGCCCCGTCTATGCAGGAAGTCTTTCGCGCCATCGGACGCCTGTCACGTTCCAATATTACGGTGCTAATTAACGGTGAGTCCGGCACCGGCAAGGAACTGGTGGCCAAGGCCCTGCACCAGCACAGCCCGCGTGCCGACAAGCCCTTCATTGCCCTGAACATGGCCGCCATTCCCCGCGATCTTCTGGAGTCTGAATTATTCGGCCATGAAAAAGGCGCATTCACGGGGGCCCAGAGCGGGCGCCAGGGACGCTTCGAGCAGGCCAATGGCGGCACCCTGTTTCTCGATGAAATCGGCGACATGCCCGCCGAGCTACAGACTCGCCTGCTGCGGGTGCTGGCCGATGGTGAGTTTTACCGCGTTGGCGGACACAGCCCGGTAAAAGTGGATGTACGCATTATCGCCGCCACCCACCAGAATCTGGAACAGCGGGTCAAGCAGGGGGATTTTCGCGAAGATCTGTTTCACCGTCTGAACGTGATCCGCATTCATATCCCCGCTCTGCGCGAACGCGGTGAAGACATCCCGCTGCTGGCCAGACACTTCCTCGCGCAGGCGGCGGAAGAACTCAATGCCGAGGTCAAAACACTGGATGAAGAGGTCAAGGCCTATCTTTGTCGGCTCGACTGGCCCGGCAATGTTCGCCAGCTGGAAAATACCTGTCGCTGGTTAACGGTGATGTCGCCGGGACAGATCGTGCACATGGATGATCTGCCGCCTGAGCTGCTGGACGAAAGCCGGGTGGCGCGGCAGGATTCCAACTGGGCGGAGGCCCTGCGCAGCTGGGCGGAACAGCAGCTGGCCCAGGGCGCGACCGGAATACTGGAAACCACCACACCCGAATATGAAAAAGTCATGATCGAAGCGGCGCTGAAAAAATCCGGCGGCCGTCGGCAGGATGCCGCCAAATTGCTGGGCTGGGGGCGTAACACCCTGACTCGCAAGATCAAGGAACTGGGGATGGAAGATATCTGATATTAAAAATTTTTTACCACAGAGGACACGGGGGACACAGAGGTTTTATAAATATCTTCTCTGGATAAAAACAAATTTTCCAGCGTCTATTTCACTTGCTTATGCCCAGAAAATAAATAACCTCGCCGCAAGCGGAGGAGGTATTAAATCGTAGGAGCGAGCTTGCTCGCGAAAGTGGTTGGGGAACCCAAACTATTCGCGGGCGAGCCCGCTCCTACCGGTTTTTCACCGCAAGCAGCGGGGAATTTAACCCATAGAGATTAAAGTAACATGTGGGCACAAAAGGCGTGCCCGCCCTGCAGTACTTCTAAGCCCGCCGTGGAAAATCCATTTATCAAAAACCTCCGTGTCCTCTGTGGTGCAAGCAATCCTGAGTGATATCTCAGAACTGTTCCCGCCAGTAAATAATTCGATCATCCCCGCGGAACAGGCCGAAGCTGGCGCGTCCGCTCGGGTTACTTAAACCTGAACCCGTCCAGTCATATTGCAGCCATACCGGGGCCGTGCCGTTGATGTCCATATTCCCGGTATAACCGGCGCCGGGGGCTTTCAGCCAGGTATTAAAGTTGCCGGCCAGCGGCGGTTCGACAAACTGTTCTGAAAGTGGGCCGGGCAGGATTCCGCCATCACTGCAATTACTGCTGCCACTTTCAGCATCGTCGTCCCAGATGCAGGTCTGGCCCGCGTTGCCGCCGGTTCCCGCGGTAAGCGCATCCCCGGTGTCCGGATCGGACAGGCTCAGGGAAATACTCGTACAGTTGTTGTCCTGCGCATTGGTCACATAAGCACTGCCATCGAAATATTGTGCCGTCACGGGCACAGCCAGATCATCCAGCTCGGAACCAAAAGCATTTTCGATGTTCAGGCGACCGCTGCGGATTTCTACTGCTGAAGAAAGCCCGGAGACGCCATCGTTATCCGTGGCCAGCAGAGAAAAGGTTGCCGGTGCAGTATCCCTGGTGGTAAAGGTATAGGTGACATCATTGCGCGTGCCGTAGCCGCCGGTGAGAAAGTCCGCACTGTTAAAGACATTATTGCTAAACAGGCCACCGCTAGCTGGTTGGTCGGATATCAGTGGTGACTGTACGAAGCTGCCGACATAGTTATAGGTTTGAGTGCCGGCGCTATTTAAAGCCGTAATGCCTACCAGCGCAAAAGGCTGGCCGGAATAGGTGAAGCCATCGGTATCACAGCCCTGCTGGCGTGTGACAGTAAAACTGGCCGGATAGAAGCGGCCGATGTTAACACTGGTATTCACCGTGTCATCGCCAATGACCGTTTCACCCAGATAGTCAGCGCCTAATCCCGCTGTGATCGTAAAGACGCCGACCTCAGAAATACTCGCGTTGCTAACGGTTGCTTCACCATAATCAGAGTCAGCAATGTTAGTGCCGGGTGGGCTTAAATCACCCAGGGTGCCCCCGCCAGGGGCAATCAGCGTATGCGTCAGGCTAATGTTATTATGAATAAAATTGGGCGTAACGGTATTGTCTGCGCAGGCGGCGCGTACTTTAAGGGATTGAAATGGTTCACCGGCCATCTTGAATTTTGAGCATAACGTACCGGATAAATCAATGATCGGGTCACAGGTGGAATCTGGATCAATAGCAGGATCATCTATATATACATATAGTTTTGCAGGCTTTGTGACATAAGTTGCCGATCCCGTCATGCTCAGACCTGACTCCAATCCAGTGCCGCTGAAACTGCTGTTTAAGCTTAACTGCCCGGCATCGGGATAGGTCACGGTTACCGTGGCCTGGCCATTGGCATCGAAGCTCAGCGGCACGCCGGTGCCGGGTGAGGATGTGGCGAGTATATAATCGTTGCTGCCGTTGTTCAGAGTTACGCGATTGCTGATAGTGACCGGATTCGGGTTCACATAGCGGGTCCAGAAATTGATAGTCTCGTTACGATTGGCAAAGGAGGGCACACACTGCTGGCTGGTCTGGTCAAGGCGTACGGCGCTGATGGTAATATTGCTCGAGGTGGCGCAGGAAATCTGGGTCGGAATGCTGTAGATAAAACCGCTATCGTAAAAGGTCAGGCTACAACTACTGGAGCTGTCCGCCGTGTTCAGGCAGACCGGCGAGAAACTGGCGTTGGGTGCGGAACTACTCACATCCAGGCTGACAGTTTCCGCGGCAGTATGGCGCAGTTGCAGGGTGGCGCTGCCGCCGGTAATGGTCTGGGTGTCGCCGCCGACCCAGCCAGTCGGACTCAGGCTGACGCTGACATCACCGGTGTAGAGGGTTGTGCAGGCGGCATCGGCACAGGTGCGGATGGTGATATTTTCAGGTTCGCAGGTCAGGGCGCTGCCATCATGTTCAATCATGATGTGATCGAGCTGGATTGATGCAGGCTGGATAGTGATAGCATTGATATCCGCGCCGCCACTAAACAGGTTTTCATTGAAATAAAGAGTGGCTGTACCAGTTGATGGATTGTACTCGGCAATGGAGCCATCGCTGAAAGTCAGCCCGCCCAGGGTCTCTGTGCGGGTGGTGGAAATAAGGATGTTGCCTGAGTCCAGCACATGCACGCCATCAATATCGGCGTCGCCGGAAAAATTTGATTCACTAAAGTAGAGGCTTGCGGTATCGGTGGCTGGATCATAGTCAACCAGAGAGCCGTCGCTAAAGCTCAGTCCACCGAGCGTCGCACTACCGGTGGTGGATAGAATAATATGGCCATTGCTTGTTACATAAACGGCATCAATGTCTTCATTGGCGGAGAACAGGTTCTCATTGAAAAACAGGGTGGCGGTGTCGGTGACGGGGTTGTATTCGACCAGTGAACCATCGGTAAAGGTCAGGCCGCCCAGGGTGGCGCTGGTGGTAGTGGAAAGGATGATATTGCCATTGCCCAGCACATGCGCAGCATCGATGTCCTCGCCGCCGGCGAACAGGTTTTCATTAAAGAACAGACTGGCAGTGTTGGTAACGGGATCATATTCAGCAAGAGAACCGTCGGTAAAGGTTAGGCCGCCCAGGGTTTCTGTTCGATCGGTAGAAAGAATAATGCTGCTGGCGGCGCCACCGTTACAATTGGGGCAGGTGCGACTAACAGGATTAGGGCTATTGTAATAGTCATTGATTTCTTCGGTGGTCAGGGCGCGTTCGAAAATTTTGACTTCATCGATCAGGCCGTCGAATTCGCGACCGGCAAAACCCTGATCGGCGCCGATGTGCAGGGGATCGTTGTTGTTGATCAGGGTCTCGTTATAGCTGCGACTACCACGAACCACGCCATTGATAAGGATGCGCTGACTGCCCGGTTCATAGACTATAGCGACGTGATACCAGTTGTTGGCGCTAAGCGTCGTTGAGGAAGTAAAGCTGCGTACGGCGCCACTGCTGTTTTGCCACCACCAGTAAATACGGCCGGCGCTGTTAATGTGGAACTCATAATTTTCATCTTTGGAGACTATGGATTTGAGACCGCTTGCAGGAATTATATCGGGGCGAATCCAGGCCATCACGGTAAGATTTTGTGGAATATCCAATGAGGCATTATCGGCCACCTCGATATAGTCATTGCTGCCATCAAAACTACCGGCGTTACAAATCTGTCCGCTGCCGACCGTGATGCCGTTTATCGGGTTGCCATTATTACCATTACCGCTGCTGTCAATGACATCACCGGGTGAGGCCAGGCTGCACTGGTCCAGTTTCCACCAGCCCCTGAGACCGATCAGGTCGCTGATGTCATCCTGATCCAGCACTTCATTGTAAACACGAATGTCATCAAGACGGCCGTCAAAGTAGTCGCTATCGGCACGGGTATTGGGGTTGGAATCGGAGTCTGCACCCATCATCCAGATCCCGGGATTAAACGTAACCGTAGTGCTGTGACTGACGTTATAGGCCTGTTCGCCATCAATGTACAGCGTCAGGGTCGTGGGTGTGACGGCTACTGTCAGATGGTGCCAGCGATTGGGTGACAGGGCAATGCCGGTACAGAATTTGGGATCGCCACAGGCGCCGCCTTCAAACTGGTTGTTGTCTTCCAGTTCGATTACGATTTGATTTACCGTATTGTCATAACCAAGAAAAAAATCATTGCGCTGACTATTGGGCACATGTTCGATATAGGCGTCGAGGCCGGAAGATGAATCAGGTCGCACCCAGAGTGAAACAGTAAAACTACTGCCAGGATCAAAGTCGCGGGCGGTGATGTAATCATTGCTGCCATCAAAGTTGAGTCCCTCATTGATAGCGGCCGGAGCATAGGTCGGATTATTTCCGCCACCGGGGAAACTGCCGTTATTGCCGTTACCGGAAGCATCATTAAGGGTGTTGTCCAGGGTCAGATGCATGAGCAGCGCCGCCTGTCCGGACAGGGGCACTATAAGTATGATCAGGATCAGCAGATTTCGCAACATCAGGGATTAAACCTCAGGCGTAGCCGTCGCTGGCTGTATTCCGCATCGCTGCTGCTGGCATAACGGCCACTGACCTTGATAAGATAAAATATATCGCCGTCAATACTTGCATTACTGCTGCTGACAGCTGCCTGGGTTCCGGCCAGTGCGCCACTGGAAAAAGTAATCGTGGCATTACCGTTGCCACCATAAATAGCCTGATACATGCCCCACTGCAGACCGCTGCGCGCGGCAAAATAAGCGCGCGCCGAAGTATATTCCTGACTCAGGGAAGTATGGCTGGTGGATGCGATCTGTACCATTCCCGCAGCCAGCAAAGCCAGCACCACGAGCAGAAAAATCGCCGCCGCAATCGCAAACCCGTTCTGCTTACGCAGAGTGACGAGTGACGAGTGACGAGTGACGAGGGAAATCGTCAACCCTTCCTCGTCCCTCGTCCCTCGCCCCTCGTCACTGACTTTAAGGTGCATTATAAACCTGGGCCTCGTGAATCATTTGCAGGGATTCGACAGCGTTGTTAACGCTGATGTCGATACGCAGCAGGCCGGAACGTAACAGCGATCCCGGCACATAGGTAAAGGTGCAGGCGCTGACATTCTGCAGCAACAGTTTTTCCGTTCCGGCGATAGCACTGGCAGGTGAGCCAAAGCTGCTGCGGGCGCGATAGAGATCGGTTCCCTGCAGGTAAAAAATAACAGCGTTGTTTTCGATCACATGAAAGCGGCGGCTGGGTGAATGGGTGGGAAAGTTCACCGGCGAAGCAAACTGGATTACGCTGACATCATTGGGCGCCACACCGTCGGTATCTTTGCTGGTGATGGCATTGATTTGTTGACGGCGACTGCCACTGCTGTAGATGTCGACATTGTCGGTGTTGTACACCACCACCCACTGTCCGGCGGCTGCATTGAGACTGTTGCCGGAGAGCACATCGAAGCTGCTGGTGGAAGCCGGAGCGACGGGCAGGGGCGCGCGCGCCTGACCGCCGGCATAATTTCCCGTGCGGGTCTGGTATTCACCGGCATCCACGGTGCGAATAAAATAAACGATACTGCCGGGATTGTTACAGCCGCTGCCATCATCGGTGCAGACGCTGTTGGGCAGGGCATGGCGCAGCTCGCGACTGATGCGCTCCACCGCCATGCGCAGGCTGGTCTGCAGATCATCACGCCGGTTGAGCGCCGAATAGCCTTCCAGGGTATTGCCAAGAAACACTGCGGCCATGCTGCCGACGATGCCCAGCAGGGTGATGGCGACGACCAGTTCGATCAAGGTAAAACCACGTGTGGCCAGGGACGAGGGACGAGGGACGAGTGGCGAGGAACACCGCGTCGCTGGCTTTCCTGTCCATTGTCCCTTGATGTTCATCAGAAATTCAACCGGTAGGCGCTAAGCAGATAGCGGCTGTTAAGGTGGTCGGTAATGATGACGTCGATGCGCTTGCCATCATTGGCCAGTACGCCGACATCGGCCGGAGAAGTGTTGTTAACTTCGGTCCCGGCAAAACTAACCTGAATGCAGACAGCATAACCGGCATAGTTAGCGGAAATGTCATTACCGGTCTCATCCAGCAGCGGCTGACAGGCGGCGCTGCAGGCGGCATCAGCGGCGCTGACATTAGCGCCGCAGTAGGCTATATCGTGATAGTCATCGACATCATTGAATGTGGCGCGGGTCTCACCGTCACTGCCGAAACCGGCTGTTGACTGTGCGCTGGCCGAAGGACCGCTGTTGCAACGGCTGCCGGAGCTAAACTGTACACAACCGCCACCCAGCGGCGTGCTGTTATCGTAGGCCTTGAGCAGGATTTCCTCGAGCACAGACTGGCCCAGTTCGATGCCGCGAATGCGAACCATGGGATCGGCGCCGGTGCGGCCGATGTTAATATAAACCGTCATTACTGCAGTGACGGCAATGCCGACGATAACGATGAAGATCACCATCTCGATCAGGGTGACGCCCGTCACCCTGAGGGACGAGTGGCGAGGGACGAGGGACGAGGAAAATCGGGTGCAGGTTTTCGGCAGACAGGTTTCTTTCTGATTGCTGAAACGCACCTGTCTCGCGGTTACGCCAGGAGTCAGGGCAACTCGCCTTTCCTCGTCCCTCGTCCCTCGTCTCTCGTCCCTTTTAATAATGCGCATAACCGGTATCCGCTTCAACAGTAATTGAAAGACTACCAATCGCGATGTTCACATCCGCATTGGGCACGGGCTGGCCGAGGCCGTCGAAGGCGAGAGTGATGGCGCTGGCGGTGACGCCATTGGGAAGATTTTTGCTATAGGCGCCGGAACGATCCGGACTTTGCAGCGGCGTGCCGTCGGTTTCTTCAACCGTGTAACGGTTGCCGGTAAGCACCAGCTGGATGCCGCCGCCGCGGGCCATGGCCATCTGTTGCGTAAAGCGCAGGGCGGAGAGAACTTCATCGGCGGCGCGGCGTTCCGCAAAGGCGTCGGTTTTGACAAACCGTGGTCCGGCGACAAAGCCGATGATGCCAATCAGTAAAACCACCACCACCAGTTCGACCAGGGTGAAGCCTGATGTCTGTTTTAATGATCGTTTCATCGCGGGTAATCGAAAACGCCGGATTAAACCGGCGTTTTCATTATCGAGAAAAATCGAGTTATTTATGAACTACTATCACTATCAACCGTTACTGTGCCATTTGCCGAATCGTAAACAATACTCATAAATGTTGACCCATCAGGTTCATATCTAAAGGTGCATGCCGTGCCGGTCAGTGTTGCATAGTAGTCTGCTGCTGATGCGGTTTCTGAAACGGTTGGCGGGTTTTGCATTAGATTGTTCCAGAGCAGGACGCAATCTGCAGCCGTGCTCAATGAGTTTGAGTCGTCTGTACCAACAGGCCAGCCGGCAGCATTTGTATCGATATTTGCAGCGCCAAAACTGGCCAGATTATCTGCGGCAGCGGTGTTGCCTGCGGCAATCCAGGCGGCTCGCGCCAGGGCGACACCGGCGCCAAAGCCACCGCCGGCACCGGCAACAGCAGCCTCATGAGCCTGGGTGTTAACATTTAAAAACCGTGGCAGGGCGGTAGCGGCGAGAATGCCCAGAATCAGGATCACCACAACCAGTTCAATAAGGGTAAAACCCGCTTGTCTGCTTTTCATATCAAAGACTCCTGTTTCGCGGTTTACGCGCTGTTGCGGTTCGCGAACTTCAAAAAAATGGTATTTACAGGGAAGGTTATCGGCCATTTTTTCGGGGATTTAAGTAAAAACCTGATAAATCCTGCTTAATTCCATGTTACGGCAGGGTATTTTTGAATTATCAGGGTTGCCTTGCCGGGTAGAACGAATAGAGACTCAGCTAATGCGCGAGGCGGACAAGATCAAGGCCGCTGATCGCGTCCAGCCCGGGATCAAAACGCTGGTTGTGGTTGCGATCACGGTAAATAAGCGTGATTCGCCAGCGGATCCAGGCTGATTCATCGGTAGGGCTGGAAAAATTTTCACGATAAGTTACACGGTAGTTGAGCGTCTTTGTGGTCGGATCGAAGTACCAGCTTCCTTCGGCAAGGGTAGCCGGGTCGGGCGAGAGTTCACCCAGATAGCTGCGGGGTGTCTGTGCCAGCAGCGGCATGGGGTTGCTGCCGTCAAGCCGGGGCAGCTCGGCCAGCCGGTTTTCGAGGGCATAGCGGGCCACTTCCAGACCCAGGGCGCTGCGGATATTGCCAACCACCTGCTGCACGGCGGCGCGCTCAGCCGCGACCCGCAGAGACCAGAAGCGATCCAGTGCGAACAGGCCCAAAATGGAAATAATGATGATCACCACCACCAGCTCCAGCAGAGTAAAACCGGAGGCATTGATAAGGGACGAGTGGCGAGGGCCGAGGGACGAGGTGGTGTGTGCAGCCGGTGATGCACATTTTTCCGACTCGGCAACACAAACCGGCCTTGTGGCAAAAACACGCAAACAGGCAAGAGGGTTTTCCTCGTCCCTCGCCACCCGTCCCTCGTCCCTGTTATTTCGCCACATTGATCAGGTCCCACATGGGCAGGAAAACGCCCAGGGCCAGCACCAGCACCATCGCGGCGATGACGACGATCAGGATGGGTTCGATTTTTGAGGTCAGGCTTTTGAGATCGTAGTCCACTTCCCGATCATAGAAGTCCGACACCTGTTCCAGCATGTCATCCACCGAGCCGGTTTCCTCGCCGACCGCCATCATCTGTAGCACCAGTGGCGTGAACATCTTGCTGGCTGCGGTAGTGCGGGTCAGCGTATCACCGCGTTCGACACCGTTGCGCATCTCCAGCACGGCCTGGCCGATAAAGCTGTTGTCGACTGCGCGTGAGACCAGCATCAGTGCCTGCACCAGTGGTACGCCTGAGCGAATCGACATGGCGAAGGCGCGGGCAAAGCGTGACAATGTGGCGCGCAGCAGAATGCTGCCGATAACGGGGATGCACAGTTTATATTTGTCCCAGCGATAACGGCCGTCTTTGGTATTAAGGTAATGACGCAATACCAGGCTGGCAAGAAACAAGGCGGCGAAAATATGCATCCAGTAAGCCACGGTGAAATCCGACACCATCAACAGAATCTGCGTCGGCACAGGCAGCTCGGCATGAAAGCCGCTGAAGACCCTGGCGAAGGTTGGAATCACCCAGAGATTTATGATGAACATGGCTACGGCTACGGCGATGACCACGAAACTGGGATAGCGCATGGCCGCCTTGATTTGATCGCGGGTGGTTTTTTCCCGTTCCAGATAGCCGGCTATCTGCAGGAACACCTCGTCCAGCCGACCACTGTTTTCTCCTACGCGCACCATGTTGATGAACAGGGAGGAAAAGATTTTCGGATGCTGGGTCATGGCGGTGGAAAGTTCGTGCCCGGCTTCCAGTTCACCCAGCACATCCTTCAGGGCTTCTTTGAGCATCAGGTTGCGGGTCGTGTCAGCCAGGCCGTTGATGGCGCGGATGATGGGGACGCCGGCGCGCATCAGGGTATAGAACTGGCGCGCAAAAAGAATAAGATCATCCAGTTCCGGTTTTTTACGCAGCCGCCACTGGTAGAGCAGATCATCGAAGCCGGTTGATTTTTGCACCTCTTCAATGGATACCGGGGTGATGCCAGTATTGAACAGCTGGGTGGCGACCGCGCTGGCTGAAGCCGCTTCGACATCACCGCTAACAGCGCCGCCCTGTGCATTGCGTCCTCGGTACTGAAAAAAAGGCATGTGGCTAAACTATCCGTGGCTGGAATTCTGGCTGGGCACTGTGGGCGCCATATGGGGAGTGGTTTCAAGTTCTTCGGTGGCGCCGGTTACCCGCACCACTTCTTCCAGGCTGGTTATGCCCTGCCAGGCGTGGTCGATGGCGTGCAGGGCAAAGGAACGAAAGTTTTTGCTGGCGCGCGCTTTTCTGGCGAAGGCGACGCCGTCGTTACGCAGCAGCGTGTCGGCCAGCTCTTCGTCCATTTCCAGAAACTCGAACACCCCGATCCGGCCACGGTAGCCGGTATTATTGCAGTGCGGACAGCCGCGCGGCTGATAGAAGGGTACGCCTTTCATGTCCTGGCCAATAAGATTGCGAATCAGAGCCTGCTCACCCGCAACCGGGGAATAGGGTGTTTTGCAGCTGTCACAGAGTTTGCGCACCAGCCGCTGTGCCAGCACAGCGCGCAGGGCGGAGGCGACCATGTAGCCTTCGGCGCCCATGTCCAGCAGGCGGCTGACGCTGGCGATGGCGTTGTTGGTATGCAGGGTGGAGAGCACCATGTGGCCGGTGATGGCGGCGCGCAGGCCGATCTGGGCGGTTTCCTGATCACGCATTTCGCCGACCAGTACGATGTCCGGATCCTGACGCAGGGCGGTGCGCAGCACCCGGGCGAAGGTAAGATCGATCTGGGCATTGACCTGCACCTGGTTGATGCGCGGCAGGCGGTATTCCACCGGATCTTCCACGGTGATGATTTTCTTGCTCGACTTGTTCAGTTCTGAGAGTGCGGCATAGAGGGTGGTGGTTTTGCCGCTGCCGGTGGGGCCGGTAACCAGCACCATGCCATAGGGGCGGCGAACCTGATTGCGAAAATTTTCCAGCAGACTGCCTTCCATGCCCAGTTGTTCCAGATCCAGTCGGTTACCGGACTGATCCAGCAGGCGCATAACCACGGATTCGCCATCCTGGATGGGCATGGTGGACAGGCGCACGTCTATGGAATGATCGCGTACACGAATATTGAAACGGCCATCCTGGGGAATGCGGCGCTCGGAAATATTCAGGCCGGCCATGAGCTTTAGGCGTGAGACCACGGCAGTAGCGATGCGGCGCTCATTCATTACCTGTTCCTGTAGTACGCCGTCCACGCGCTGGCGGATGCGTAATACACTTTCGTCTGGCTCGATGTGAATATCGGAGGCGCCAATCTGTATCGCGTCTTCAAAAATGGTTTGTAGCAGGCGAACCACCGGGGCATTGGCCAGATCCTCGTTCTGCAGCATCTGGTTGAGATCGATGTCAGTCTCACTCAGTTCCTCACCCAGCTGTTCGGCCAGATTGCTGATATCGGCCGTGCGCCGGTAGATGCTGTCAATGGTTTCCAGGATTTCGGCTTCCCGCGCCACCGCCAGGTGAATAGGGCGCTTCAGCCGCTTGCTCAGCTCATCGTAGGCAAAAATGTCGGTCGGATCGCTCATGCCCACCAGCAAAGAGCCGTCAGGGTTTTCCTTCAATGCAATGGCGCGGTAACGCCGGGCCATGGTTTCCGGAATCAGGCGAATAGTGTCGGCTTCGTAGTTGAACTGCCGGAGATCGATAAACGGCAGTTTGAGCTGGGCGGAGAGCAGTTCCAGCATCTGCTGTTCGGAGACCAGGCCGTTGTCGATCAGGGTGCGGCCGAGTTTTTTGCCGGTTTTTTTCTGATCGGCCAGCGCCTGCATCAGCTGTTCTTCACTGATGAGCTGGTTGGCGACCAGCAGATCGCCAAGGCGAATTTTCTTGCGGGGTACGGCTGACATGGGGCCTCATCGTCGATAAGTTGCTAATTAAGCTGAGGGTTTTATCGACGCGCAGGCCGTAATCTTTAGGAATCAGTAGCGGGTAGCCGGGGCCAGGTATCGGGAGCAGCCTTGACCGGCGATTAATTCAGGCTCAGTGATCCAGTGAGCTGGGCTACATTACTGAGGCCGTGGGTTCTGAGATAGTCGGCGATGCCTGCGTTGATTTTCGGGCAGATGAGGGGGTCGTAGAACAGAGCGGTGCCGATACCAATGGCTGAGGCGCCGGCAATCAGGAATTCCAGCGCATCTTCGGCGCTGCTGATGCCGCCCTGGCCGATGATGGGGATGCCGTGTTCGCGGCAGACCTGATACACCTGATGCACCTTGAGCAGGGCCACCGGCTTGATCGCCGGGCCGGACAGGCCGCCCTGATTGTTGCCAATGATGGGGGTGCGAGATTCGATATCGATAGCCATGCCCATAAGGGTGTTGATTACGGCAAAGCCGTCTGTACCTGCCTCGATACAGCGCCGCGCACTCTCGGCGATATCGGTCTGGTTGGGAGAGAGCTTGGTAATCAGGGGCTTGCGGGTAACCTCACGCACGGCCGCCACCACCCGCGCCGACATTTCCGGATCGTTGCCGAAGGCCATTCCGCCTTCCTTGACGTTGGGGCAGGAAATATTGATCTCGATGGCATCGACAGGCGAATTATCGAATCGCCGCGCCACCTCCACGTATTCCTCGACCGTAGAGCCGGAGACATTGGCGATGAAACGGGTCTCGGAAAAATCCAGCGTGGGCAGGATATCATTGACCACCGCATCCACGCCGGGGTTTTGCAGGCCAATAGCGTTGATCATGCCAATCGGCGTTTCACAAACCCGGTGTGGCGGATTGCCCGGACGTGGTTCCCCGGTCGTGCCTTTCAGGCAGACCGCGCCCACGTCACGGTTGGAAAACCCCTGCACCCGCGTGTATTCCTCGCCGAAACCCACACAGCCGGAAAGCAGCACGATGGGCGAGTCGAAAGGCATGCCGCAAAAGTCGCTGCTCAGCAGATCTTTGTCTTCTTCATTCATGGGAGGCTAAGATACAAGATACAGGGGCAAAGATAAAAGGGAAATGTGTAAGGCTGTAATGATGGGTTTCGCTTCGCTCTACCCATCCTACGGGTGTTTAAAATAAAGGAGCAGGATGGGTAGAGCGAAGCGAAACCCATCAGTAAAGCCGGAGTAACCAAATTTCCTGTTGTGCCAGGTTATCTTTTATCTTTTCCCTTATTTCTTGTACATTGTTTTAATGTTCCACATCGTTTTATTTGAACCGGAAATCCCGCCCAATACGGGTAACATTATTCGCCTGTGCGCCAATACCGGCGCGCATTTGCATTTGATTGAGCCGCTGGGTTTTGACTGGGATGACAGCCGACTGAAGCGCGCCGGGCTGGACTATCACGAATTTGTCGAAGTTCGCCGTTACGCCTCACTCGCGGCTTTTACCTCCGCGGTGCAGCCTGCGCGTCTGTTCGGTTTTTCCAGCCAGGCCAGTCGCAGCGCCTTTGATGTGTCCTACCAGCCGGGAGATGCGCTTATGTTTGGGCCGGAGACACGGGGTTTACCGGCCGAGATCAAAGCGAAACTGGGCCATGACAGTTTGTTGCGCCTGCCCATGCGCCCGCAAAACCGCAGCCTGAACCTGGCTAACAGCGTCTCGGTAATGATGTATGAGGCCTGGCGGCAACAGGGGTTTGCGGGGGCGAGTGGTTGAAGCATTTGTAAATAACGCAGAGGACGCGGAGACGCAGAGTTTTTTTACACTGATGTAAATACCAAAGCCGTTCACCCCAAACTTGTCGAAGGACTCACCACGAACGAATGTATCAATCAGCAGTTTCTAAATCTCTGCGCCTCTGCGTCTCCGCGTCCTCTGCGTTAAATACGGGAGTTCAGTTTATCCTGCTGCTTTCTGCGCCTTTGAAATCGCCTGGCAGCGCTGCTGATGCAGGGCGTCGGCGATGGCTTTGCCCTGTAAGCCCTGCGCGATGAGTTCATCGGCCCTGACTGCGGCGGCGGCCTGCCAGGCTTCGCGGAACAGGCGTGACTGATCAAAGTCGGCGTCCTCAAAGCCGAGGCGGCCGCGGGAATCGGCTTCGCAGGCGAGCAGGAACTGTTCAAAACGCTCAGGGCGGCGGAAGGCGTCCAGGGCTTCGAGGGTTTCCAGCAGGGTGGCGGGCCGCAGTTCGGCGACACGGTGATAATGCAGGTGGTAGCCAGTTACCAGGATGGCCAGATCCCGGTAATCTTTCGGTACTTTCAGGCGACGGCAGAGGTCTTTGACCAGCGGCACGCCGCGGGCTTCATGGCCGATGTGGCGGGGCAGTTGATCGGTGGGGGTGGTGCCTTTGCCCAGATCATGCAGCAGGGCGGCGAAGCGGACTTTTGGCTCGTCCGAGAGCCGGGCGGCCTGTTCCAGCACCATCAGGGTATGCACGCCGGTGTCTACTTCCGGGTGATGTTCTTCCGGTTGGGGTACACCAAACAGGCGGTCGACTTCGGGCAACAGCACCGCCAGCGCGCCGCAGTCGCGCAGCACCTGGATAAATACGGCGGGATGTTGTTCGCCCAGTGCGCGCTGCATTTCCTGCCAGACGCGCTCGGCCACCAGCGCGTTCACTTCACCGTTATCCACCATCTCGCGCATAAGCTGCATGGTTTCCTCGGCCACCTTAAACCCCAGCTCGGCGAAACGGGCGGCGAAGCGGGCCACGCGCAGGATGCGTACCGGATCTTCGATGAAGGCCGGGGAAACATGGCGTAGCAGGCGAGCCTGCAGATCGTTTCGGCCGCCGAAGGGATCGATGATTTCGCCGCTGTCCGACTCTGCCATGGCGTTGATGGTCAGATCCCGGCGCGCCAGATCCTGCCCCAGGGTGACGTCGGGGGCGGCGTGAAACTGAAAGCCGGTGTAACCGGGTGCGGTTTTGCGTTCGGTGCGTGCCAGCGCGTATTCCTCGTGGGTCTGGGGATGCAGAAAGACCGGGAAGTCTTTGCCTACCGGACGGAAGCCGGCTTTGATCAGATCCTCAGGTGTGGCGCCTACGACCACCCAGTCATGATCCTTAACAGGCAGGCCGAGCAGGCGATCTCTTACGCAGCCGCCGACCTGCCAGGTTTCGAATGCGTCGGCTGGATTCATTCGGGATGGGGTAAATGCTGGCGCAGGCGATCATAACGGTGTTTTTGATTCTGGTGCAGCAGGTAGGCGGGGACGATGGATTTCATGCCGGTGGGGTTGATGCCAAAACAGGTTTGCAAATCATGGCTGCCTTTCGGGCAGACACTGTCAACCTGTAATGAGCGGAAGTTATCCTTTGAAAAAGGCTTACCGGGGACGTGTTCCAGCAGGGCGGCCTGCAGCCGTGACAGGTTGTTGCCCAGCGGGTTAACAATGCGTTTTAGCCCCAGCGTCTGATTTACGTACTCGACGATTTCCTGCAGGGTGTAACTGTGCGGTCCGCAAAGATCATAGCGCTGTCCGAAACTGGCCTGCATGTCGAGACTCTCGGTGAAGGCCTGAGCCACATCGCCGACATATACTGGTGCAAAGCGGGTGTAGCCGCAGGCCAGGGGGAAAAATAAAGGCGTAATTTTCAGGATCGCGGCAAAGCGGTTGATGAAACTGTCGCCGGGACCAAAAATCACTGATGGTCGGAAACAGCTTACGTCCAGATCCCTGGCCTGTAATACAAGCTGTTCGGCTACACCCTTGCTGCGCAGATAGTAGCTGGCAGCGGCGGGATCGGCATTTAACGCGCTCATGTGCAGCAGGCGGTGAACGCCGCGATCCTGGCAGGCATGGATAATATTCCGAGTCAGATCGACGTGGACGTGGTGAAATTCCTTGCCGTTGTCGCGCCGCTCATTGAGGATGCCAACCAGGTTGATGACCGCATCGGCATCAGTAAAATGCTGACGCAGGCTGACGATATCATGCACATTGGCCTGAATCAGTTCGACGCCGGGCAGTATTTTTATATCACGATGACGTTGTGGGTGGCGGCTGAGGACGCGAATATGGCGGCCCTGTTTTGATAACATTGAAAGCAGGCGGCGGCCAACGAAGCCGGTGCCGCCCAGCAGGCAGATTGTGTTTCGTATCATGGTCTTTTTCCGGTTCCGGATTAATCTCTACGGGTTTAATTCCCCACAGCTTGCTGTGATTAATATTAACCGCCAAGACGCAAAGGACGCCAAGTTTTAGCCAAACAATTCCTGGCGTCCTTTGCGTCCTGGCGGTTAAGATTGTTCCTTCGACTAATACCCTGTAGCTTGCTGCGGGGT
>JASBTR010000032.1 GCA_030148325.1 Gammaproteobacteria bacterium | reverse complement strand
TTTCGCGATCAATAGTTTAAGCTGTGATTGCTGCTGGTTTTGATCCATTACTTGCACTCTGACAGGATTCATTTGAGTCGGTTCCATAAATGGCAACGAAAAACTAACCGAGTTTACACGAAAGTCTGATTTATTCCAGCTTTACACGCTTGTTTTATCGGTTTTTCCAATGAAATTTCACTATTCCGGGGTTTAACCCGGATGATGCTTTGTGTAGGCATAAGTTCCCGATTTCAAGTGTGGGTTCGCGGTTAGTGCTTATATTTGTCCTGGTTCAGTTTCCGGAATAGCTCACGATACTCGGCTTCGTCTTCCTGCGAGAGTTGTCCCAGGTTGGACTGCGCCAGCAGGGCATCGTAACGCTGTTGCAGACACATCTGCTCCAGTTTGTTCAGGGCCGTGGTAAATTCCTCGGCCAGTGAGGCCTCGTCGTCTACTTCAGGCTGCCAGGCCGCCAGTTTCTGCAAATGCGAGCCTTTTTCGCTTTCGCGGAAGCGCTCGATCAGGCTGCCTGTCCTAAGTGTGGTATGTATCTGCAGGATTTCAAGAACTTCGACAAGTAAATCCAGGCCTGGAACGTCTCCCTTGCTGAAACGGCTCAGATCGCCGGCCTGTTGCGCCAGTGCCGGCTGATGCAGCAGGCGCTGGAGGATATAACGAACCCGAGAGGGGGTGTTACTTCTGCTGCGCCTGGCCGGCGGCGGGTAACGGTGAGGTGCGCGCGCGCCGGTCGGGGCTGGCCGGACAGGATTTTGATCCTGCAGGCGAGCAAATCGACCGAGCTGTTCTTTCATGGTCTGCTTCATCACGCCGTCAGGCAGTTTAGCCAGTAAGGGGTTTGCCTGGCTGACCAGCTGGGCGCGTCCCTCCAGGCTGTCCATGTTCAGAGGTTCTTTCAAGCGCTCGAAGAAAAAGGTGGAAAAGGGCATGGCGGCATCGATATCAGTTTCAAAACGCGCCCGGCCAACCTTTTTCACCTGGGTATCCGGATCTTCTCCATCGGGCAGGAACATGAAGCGAACCTGGCGGCCGTCCTGCATTACCGGCAGGGTATTTTCCAGGGCTCGCCAGGCGGCCTCGCGTCCGGCGCGATCGCCGTCGAAACAGAAGACAACCTCATTGCAGAGTCGGAACAGGCGGTTGAGGTGATCCCCGGTGGTAGCCGTGCCAAGGGTGGCGACGGCATAGCGAATCCCGGCTTCGGCCAGCGCCACTACATCCATATAACCTTCCACCACCAGCAGCCGGGGAATGTCGCGTAAAGCCCGGCGCGCCTCGAATAGACCGTAGAGTTCCCGGCCCTTGTGAAACAAGGGGGTTTCCGGGGAGTTCAGGTATTTTGCGGCTCCCGGCTTCCTGCCTCCCGCCGCACTGGCTCTTCCCTGTGCTGCTGCGGGTTTTTTGGCGCCTTTTTCCTGATTATCCCCGCCATCAGGCAGTATCCGCCCGCCAAAACCAATACAGCGGCCGCGCGGGTCACGGATGGGAAACATGATCCGATCACGGAAGCGATCATAGCAGCGGTCGTCGTCCTTGCGGATCAGCATGCCGGTAGTGACAAGCTGTTCCTGCAGGGCGTCGCTGTTGCCCATGTTACGGATCAGGTTATCCCAGCCGGGAGGGGCGAAACCGATGCCGAATTCGGCGGCAATCTGCCCACTTAAGCCTCGTTGTTTCAGATAGTCGATCGCCCGCTGGGCCTGCGGGTGCTGGCGCAGTTGTTGTTGATAGAACTGATCGGCGCGCTCGAGAATGGCGTAGAGATCCTGGCTCTGTTTCTGTTGGTCGGGATCGGCTGTTGTGCGCCCTCCGCCCTCATAGGGCACCTCCAGCCCGGCCTGACGGGCCAGTTCCTCGATCGCTTCAGGGAAGCTCATATGATCGTATTCCATCAGAAAACCCACTGCCGTACCGTGAGCGCCGCAGCCAAAACAGTGATAGAACTGCTTGTTTGGGCTGACCGTAAATGAGGGGGTTTTTTCGTTATGGAAGGGGCAACAGGCGGTATATTCGCGGCCGGCCTTTTTCAGAGGCACACGGCTGTCCACGATTTCGACGATATCGACGCGATTAACGAGATCGTCGATAAATGATTGGGGTATGCGACCAGACATGTTGCGCATTGTAGCGCAGCATGCAGTGACGAGGGACGAGTTTCGAGTGACGAGGTGGTTTTTCCTTGTCCCTCGTTCCTCGCAACTTGTCCCTGTCAGTCAGACAATCGCTGTTTGATTGTCTGACTGACCTTCCCCATATCCGCGCGACCGGCCAGTTTGGGCTTGAGCAGGCCCATGACCTTGCCCATGTCCTTCATGCTGGCGGCACTGGTGGCGCTGATGGCTTCGTCAATCAGGCTGCTGATTTCATCTTCAGACAGTTGCTCGGGCAGGTATTGCTGGATGATTTCAATTTCAGCGGCTTCCTGCGCCACCAGCTCATCGCGGCCGGCCTTGCTGAACTGTTCGATGGAGTCCTTGCGCTGCTTGAGCATTTTTTCCAGCACGCTAATGACCTGATCGTCATCGAGGGTGATGCGTTGATCGACTTCGATCTGTTTGATGGCGGCGGTAATCAGGCGCAGCACGGCAAGACGATCTTTGTCCTTGCTGCGCATGGCGGCCTTGACGTCATCGGTAATGCGGGTGGTGAGAGTAGCCGTGCTCATGGTTGGAAACGAATTTTCTGCCGAGTAAGGCAGAAAACCGGTATCAATAGAGGCGTTTGGTGCGGGCGCGTTCGCGTGATACTTTTTTCTGGTGGCGCTTTACAGCAGCGGCCATTTTACGCTTGCGAATGGAAGTGGGTTTTTCGTAGAACTCGCGGCGGCGAACTTCAGACAGGACACCGGCTTTTTCGCAGGCGCGCTTGAAGCGACGCAAAGCGACATCAAAGGGTTCGTTTTCTTTTACGCGTACAAATGGCATCTACCATTCACCTCAGGTTAATAAAATAAATTGTTCAACCCGCCTGTTAAAGGCAGGGCGCGCAAGTTTAATACCCTCGCCCGGCAATTGCAAAAAAAATACGAAATCGAGGGAAAAATGCGACATTGGGCAAAATTATCAGGAAAAAAAGCGCCAGATGCAGGAAAATAGCCGCCATGTTAGTGCTGGGAATCGAAACCTCCTGTGATGAAACCGGCATCGCCCTGTATGACAGTGAGCGAGGCTTGCG
Source organism: Gammaproteobacteria bacterium (assembly GCA_030148325.1). Lineage (GTDB taxonomy): Bacteria > Pseudomonadota > Gammaproteobacteria > UBA6429 > Thiohalophilaceae > JAADGZ01. The sequence goes on along the minus strand of JASBTR010000032.1, from coordinate 1,708 downwards.
GGCGCATGCGCTTTACAGCCAGATCGAATTACATGCGGAATACGGTGGCGTGGTGCCGGAACTGGCCTCGAGGGATCATGTGCGCAAGATTCTGCCGCTGATTCGCCGGGTGCTGGATGAGGCGCAGATTCAGCGCCGCGAGATCGAAGGGGTCGCCTATACGGCCGGGCCGGGGTTAATGGGTGCGCTGCTGGTGGGCGCGGCGGTGGGCCGCAGCCTTGCCTGGGCCTGGGATGTGCCGGCAGTCGGGGTACACCATATGGAAGGGCACCTGCTTGCGCCCATGCTGGAGGACAATCCGCCCGCTTTTCCGTTTGTCGCCCTGCTGGTGTCGGGCGGTCACACCCAGCTGGTGCAGGTTGAAGGCGTGGGGAAATACCAGTTGCTGGGCGATTCGCTGGACGATGCCGTCGGTGAAGCCTTCGACAAGGCCGCAAAAATGATGGGGCTGGGTTATCCGGGAGGGCCGCGCATTGCCGCGCTGGCGCTACAGGGCAATCCCGAGCGCTTTACCTTTCCGCGGCCAATGGTGGACAGGCCGGGGCTGGACTTCAGTTTCAGTGGCCTGAAAACCTTTACCCTCAATACGCTGCAGAAACACATTCAGGGTAATCAAAGCCAGGATGAACAGACCAAAGCCGATGTCGCGCTGGCGTTTGAACAGGCGGTCGTGGATACCCTTGCGATTAAATGCAAGCGGGCGCTTACACAAACAGGCCTGCAGCGGCTGGTTATTGCCGGCGGAGTAAGTGCTAACACGCGCCTGAGAGAGAAGCTGCAGGTCATGACGGCCGGGCTGGGTGCCGAGGTCTTCTATCCGCGCCTGGAATTCTGCACCGACAATGGCGCGATGATCGCCTTTGCCGGTTGTCAGCGCCTGCTCGGCGGGCAGCGGGAAGATCTGGGCTTCGGGGCCATGCCGAGGTGGGAGCTGGAAAATCTGCAGGCGGTGTAGTTCTGCAGGTGCGGTTTCTACCCGGCGGGTGAGCCGCACCGGTTCGCCTCATGGTGCCCGAAGGGTAGAAGGCGAATCTACAGGGTTGGTACGCCTTTCTCCATGTAACAGTTAATGGTGCCCGTTTCCGCGTGGGCGACCGAAGAATTTCATTTTTCCTCACCCTGTATCAATCGCTGGATATTGCTGCGGTGTCGCCAGTAAAGCAGCACAGCCATGATGGCGGTACTGATGATAAATTCCCATGAAGGAATAATCAGCCAGATATAGAGTGGCGCAAGAGGGCTGGCGACCAGTGCGGCGAGAGACGATATTTTCAGAATTTTGGCGACAAACAGCCAGGTTCCGACAGTAGCGGCGCCGACCGCCCAGTGCAGACCGAAGAGCACGCCGAACAGGGTGGCCACGCCCTTGCCGCCCTTAAAACCAAAAAAAACAGGATACAGGTGACCGAGAAAGGCGGCCAGCCCGGTCAGGGCCAGGGTGAGATCGGGCGTATCCAGTGAGCGAGCCAGTAGAACCGGAATCAGGCCCTTGAGTGAGTCACCGGCGAGGGTAATCGCGGCTGGCTTTTTGCCCCCTACCCGTAACACGTTGGTGGCGCCGGGATTACCGGAACCCTGTGAGCGGGGATCGGGCAGGCCCATGAGTTTGCAGACGATGATGGCGGTGGAAATGGAGCCGAACAGGTAAGCGCCGACGATCAGGCAGTAATCAATTATGTCCATGGACATAAGGTACTAGGGACGAGGG
>JASBTR010000024.1 GCA_030148325.1 Gammaproteobacteria bacterium | reverse complement strand
GATGCCTGAAATAAAGATCGACAGAATAAACTGCAATATGCCGCCACCCGCACCGGCCACAGCAGAAATAAGCACCTGCCCCACCTTTTTAATTTCAGATCGGTATTTACTCAGGGTTTCTTCGAGATTACTCGCAGCCTGGCTCCAGATAGAATGTACCTGCTCACCAACCAGCGGCCATTCACTGACTCTTTCATCCGGCGGGGGAATGGCCAGTGCGCCCTGCTGTATCTCTTCAGCCAGTTTTTTCGAGGTATCAAACAGTGAACCGGAAATCATAAGCGTCGGGGTAATCAGAAAGGCCAGAGCGATAAACGTATACACTGCTGCCGCCAGTTTTTGCCGCCCAGCCAACACGGCGCATAGTTTTAAATAAAGCGGATGGACGGCAACAGCGATAATAACGCCCCACATGACAGGAATAATAAATGGCCTGAGAATCTGAAAGCACCAGACCACCAGCAAAAAAGCCAGGCCCAGACGAATCACGGTATCAAACACGCGCGAGGTAAATAATTGCTCATTTATTTTTTCTTCGGGCGTGCTCATATCATACTTTCTCCTGGCCGGGCTGCATCAGGCAATGGCTTTCAACTGCAGCTCGCTCGCGCCCAGCCTGGCTGATGATGGCTCATTCAGATCAGGCTGGTTCCCGTCGCCGCCAGTCCTGATTCGATTCATGCATCAAAGCATACATCAAATAACGCATTAATTGATAATGCTGCGTTAACCATGCACGCCTGTATCCCGAATTTTGCTGGCTGAGAAGAACTCATATAATACCGGCAGGACAAACAGGGTCAGCACCGTAGAGGAAAGCAGTCCACCTACCACTACGGTGGCCAGTGGCCGCTGGATTTCCGATCCTACACCGGTGGACAGCAGCATCGGTATCAAGCCCAGCGCCGTGGTCCAGGCAGTAATAAACACGGGCCGCAGCCGGGACAACGCGCCTTCCAGCACCGCCTGTTGTAAACTCAACCCCCCCTCGAGCGCCTGATTAATGGCATTGACCATAACTACGCCATTTAGCACTGCCACACCGAGCAGAGTAATGAAACCAATAGAACCAGGCACCGACAGGTACTGGCCGGAAATAAACAGTGCGGCAATACCGCCGATCAAAGCCAGGGGAACATTGACCATAATCAACAGAGCCTGTCCGACTGAATTAAAGGCAAAATACAAGAGCAGGAAAATCAGCCCGAGCGACAGGGGCACCACAATCATGAGGCGCGCCTGCGCGCGTTGCTGATTTTTGAACTGGCCACCGAAAACGACGGAATAGCCAACCGGCAAATCGACTTCCCTGTTGATGCGCTCCTGTAATTCCGCTACCAGTCCCCCCATATCACGACCTTCGACATTGGTCTGAATCACGACCCGACGTTGTACATCATCACGCCGAATCTGTGGCGGGCCGGATTCAATCGCTACCTGTGCCACATCACCCAACTGCACCCAGGCGCCATTGGAAGCCTGCAAAATCAGACTGCGAATCGCTTCAACGCTGTTGCGGTATTCCTCCCCCAGGCGCACATAGATATCGTAGCGTTCGTTGCCGTTGATAACCTGCCCCGCAGCGCGACCGCCAATAGCATCGGCAACCAGTTCCATCACCTGAGAAACAGGAATATCGTAGCGCGCCAGCATATCTCGATCCGGGCGTATCGTTAACTGGGCTTCACCGCCAATCTGTTCCAGGGCGACCCCTCTGGTGCCTTTCACCTTCTTCACC
>JASBTR010000015.1 GCA_030148325.1 Gammaproteobacteria bacterium | reverse complement strand
AGTGAAGGTGGCCAGGTTGAGCCTTTCAAGTCAATGAAATCAAGCATGCCATCGTTCAAGACATCGTTGTCAGAGTCTCAACGCTGGGATGTGCTGGCCTATGTGCACAGCCAGTTTCACAAGGGCTTCGTGAGTAAAAAGGAACACAAGGAAGACTCGCATGCTAGCAAGGGTGGACATAGCGACCACCATAGTGGTAGTGGCCACAACGACCATCATTAAACCCTGTCGTTGAAAAAATTGTTGCTCGCGTAGGATGTGCTGAGCGCTGCGAAGCGCATCGATTGAGTTGTAATTGATGTGTTTCGTTCCTCAGCGGCATCTTATACAAAGTTCAGGAGTCAAGGACTCAGATCACTTGAACTTCTCGAACTTAGTGTTAGTGGATGTTAACCGTCTCCACAGCCTTTATGAGTTCATCTGCGATATCGGTTAATTTGCGCCGTTGTGAGCGAGCGTGATTGCGAAGTTTTTCGAAAGCGGCATCATGTGACAAACGGTGTCGTTCCATAACCACACCGACGGCAGTACTGGTAACCTGGTTTTTTTTCAGCGTGCTGACAAGATGGGACTCACTTTCCTGGAGCTTTTTGATCTGGACGGATCTTTTCAGGGCGGCCTCAATTGTTGGTACGATCTGTTCGATATCAATGGGTTTTACAAGATACCCCAGCGCCCCAAGATCAGTCGCTTTTTCGACCAGTTCTTTATCCCCATAGGCGGAGAGTATAAAAAATGGCGTTTCTGTAAGATCCTGCAAGTGGCGTGCGGTCTCAATTCCGTCCATGCCCGGCATGCGAATATCCAGAATGGCGAGATCTGGCTGCTGTTCCTTACACAGTCTGACAGCCTCACTGCCATCATTAACCTCAATAATAGTGTATCCAGCTTTTCTTAACCCACTTGCCACGGTGGTCAGAACCAGCCTGTCGTCATCGGCAATCAAAATACGTGCTTTTGGCATGATACCTCCGTGATATTTTCATATTATTAATTTGGTTCCATGCAGGTGGTACCTCATACCCTTTCATTCTAGACTGAGTATAAATAATAGGAGGTTTGATTGTTCTTATCAAGAGTTCTACGGATGACAGTCCCGTTCCGGCAATGTGCAGCATTGTACGATGGGAGCCTGTAGCAGTACATCCGTGGTGACGCCTGCCGGGGTTTGTCGGTACTGGATCGACATGCCATCAGGCGGCAATAAGGCTCGGATGAGTTCCAGACCTGTACCATACCCTGAACCTGCCTGAAAATCGAATCCCTCCGGCAAACGGCCGCCCGGACAGTGGATGCTGATTTCTCCTCGGCTACTGATAATCTGCAGCGAAACACTCACCTTGTCATGCGCATCTTGCCTGTTGGCATGTTTGAGTGCATTGGTGATGAGTTCGTTAAGTATCAGTGCGACAGATACGGCCTCTTTGTCTAACAGTTGCAATGGGTTGTCGATTTTCAGGGATAAATCGATTTTGGCAGCGCCGTGGCCAGGGGTTGTGTGACCTTCGACAATAGCGGGGATCATATCGCTCAACAGCACTTCATTGCCGTCGCGCCGGCCCTGGAGGTCATGAATAAGGGCGATAGATCTGATCTGGGTAATAGCTTTTTCGACCGCTATTCTGGGGTTACTGGCTGAATTGTTCAGGTTGTTGCGTAACAGCCCGATGATGCCCTGCAGGTTGTTCTTGATACGGTGATGAACTTCGCGGATTAGCGCATTGCGCTGCTGTTCTGCCTGTCGCATTCGCTCTCGTTCATGATATTTATGTTCATCAATGTTACTGGTGAGTCCCAGCATTCGTATCGGTTCCCCGAGTGGGTTGCGAATGATGTTGCCTGTTTGTTTCAGCCAGTGAATTCTGCCATTCGGCCAGACGATGTGGTGCTCCACCTTGAAGGTAGTGCCGTGATGAAGGGAATCATCGATAGCACGAACCACTATATCCCGGTCATCAGGGTGTATGTACTCAAGAAATTTTTCATGGCTGGGCTCGAATGAACCTGCAGGCAGGCCAATATTGGCGAATTGCTGGCTCAGGCGCAGGCGTTTTTCACTTTTCTTCAGAGCCTTCAAGGTATTGTCGTCGGGTCTGTCTGTTTTATTGCGCATGGGAGGTATTCGTGGCTGATAGCGTTGATGTTTGTGGTTGCATACATTCTAGATAAGAAGTTGTAGTTATTGTTTATCTTTCTTATTCCCATATAAATTATACTCGTAAATTAAGCTTTCGCTACTGGTATATGAGGGAGATAACCTCAGGAAAACAGAATATACATGAAAAAAGTGTGAAAAAAGTTCTCAAGTTTTAGAATAGTATGACGAAATATAAGACTAAGATCGTGCTCAACATCTTTATATTCGGTCTGACGGTTAGAATAGAGATTCTATATCTCTCTCCATGCTGAGATATTTCTGCAGCGCTATTCATTAGCGTTAGTGGTATCGCCCCCACCCCCGCCGATACCCGAGTCGATAGCGATATCGGCAAGGGCGCCCAACTCCTGCTCCCTCATGTAAGCTATTAGTCATGAGCTAAGGAGCAGTCCAGGATGAACGCCATATTTACCCCTGCCAGCCCCCTGATGGGCCTGTTGTTCTACGTCGCTCAATGCAGGCGGTTCAGCCTGCAATCGCTGTTTATTCTTAATGTTAAAGATTAAAAAATCATACATTTTGGTTCAGCCAACAATCAAAAATAATCAGGAGCCTCCAATGAATAACTTTAATTTGAAATACCCTGCTGTGCTTTTCACGCTGCTGGTATTCAATATCTTACCGATAACCGCTATCTATGCCGCCACACAACATGCCGGCGGTGGGCATGCCGTTCACTGGGGGTATACGGGTTCGGCGGGTCCTGCTAAATGGGGTGGTATTTCAAATGAGTTCGCCCTGTGTGGCAGTGGCAAGCGCCAGTCGCCAGTGAACATTCAGAATGAAAAGCCAACCAACTTGTATCCCCTGCTTTTCCGGTACCGGTCGGTTCCTTTGCGGGTCGTAAACAATGGCCATACGCTCCAGGCCAACTACGACACGGTAAATGGGGAGGAAATCGTCAGCATCGGTGGTGAGCCATATCCCGTGCATGCAAAGCCTGCCTATAACAGCACGCTGATGCTGGGCGATGTGCCCTACAAGCTGCTTCAGTTCCATTTCCACACGCCCAGTGAGCACGCCCGTGAGGGCGAACGTTATGCCATGGAAGTGCATCTGGTGCACAGGAATGCCAGTGGCAACCTGGCCGTGGTCGGTGTGTTACTGAAACGGGGCAGGCAGAACCCCACGCTGCAAAAAGTGCTGGATAATGTTTCCGGCAGTATCAATGAAGTCAATGCGGCACAGGGCGTTACTGTCAATGCCTCTGATCTGTTGCCGCAGAATCATCAGGTTTTTCATTACAGTGGTTCATTGACCACCCCGCCATGCAGCGAGAATGTCAACTGGTTTGTGATGAAAACGCCGATGGAAATATCGGATAGACAGGTTACTCGTTTTGTAAAACTCATCGGCAAAAACGCCCGCCCTCTGCAGGGTATGCACTGGCGTTCGATGCTGGTCTCTGAGTAAAACTCAGGTTATCAAGGAGATAATCATGAAAACATTTCTGAAAAATTTATCATTAAAGGCCAAATTACTGGGTAATGCCGGGGTCCTGCTGAGCTTGCTCATTATCAGTTCAGTTTACGCCATTTACGCTATGGGTAAGATAGGCCAGGAACTATCGACCATTGCCGAGCAGGATATTCCGCTCACAGAAAAACTCACGGCGATTGCATCCCATCAACAGGAACAGGTGCTCCAGTTTGAACGCGGTCTGCATTATGGCGCTCTTTTACAACAGGAGGATGCGGCGGTAGCGCATTTTCGTGAAGCCCTAAAAGCGTTTGATAAAGGCACGGAACGCATCGAGGCCGAGATTCGCGAGGCAGAAGCTATCGCCGAAGCGGCCATGGAAGAGGTCTCCGGGGAAGCACTCAAGGAATTTGAGTCGGCAAACAGCGCACTAAAAAACATTGAACAGGAACATAAAGGTTATGTGGAACATGTCCACAGCATATTTGTTGCGCTCACACAGGGCAAGGGACATGTCGCCGAGCAACTGGCGGAGCAAGTGGAGCAGGAGGAAGAGAAGCTGGATGCGGCGCTGGAATCCCTGTCAGACAAAATCGGACAGTTTACCGAGGCCAGTGCCCGGAGTGCCGAGGCACATGAACTTGCCGCCACCTCAATGCTCAGTATTATCGCGGTGGTCGGCGTTATCTTTGGCATCGCTGTCAGCTGGTTTATTACCAACTTTATCGTGGCTGCGATTCGTAAGGCGATTGTCACAGCTTCGGGTGATCTCACCCAGACTATCGAGGTGGACAGCACGGATGAGGTGGGTGAACTGCTAAGCGCAATGAATGGTATGCGCCAGAAACTGCTGGATATGCTCTCCCAGATTTCGGGCACAACCGCGCAGCTATCCACCGCCTCGGAAGAAATGTCGGCGGTCACCACCCAGAGCAGCGCGATTATCCAGCAGCAGCGATCCGAAACCGAGCAGGTGGCCACCGCCATGAATGAAATGACCGCTACGGTGCAGGAAGTTGCGGGTAATATCAGTGATACGGCCAGTGCTGCGAATGAAGCGAATGATCATGCAGGGAACGGTAGCCGGGTGGTTGGACAGGCGGTAGAGCAAATCAACAAACTGGCGGAACAGATCGAACATGCCTCGCAAACCATTAATGAGCTGGAACAGCACAGTGAAGAAATCAGTTCGGTGATGGATGTGATCAAGGGCATTGCCGAACAAACCAATCTACTGGCTCTGAATGCCGCCATTGAGGCTGCCCGCGCGGGTGAACAGGGGCGTGGCTTTGCGGTAGTCGCCGATGAGGTGCGCACTCTGGCGGGTCGCACACAGGAATCAACGGAAGAGATCAATCAGATGATTGAAAAACTTCAGACCGGCTCCCGTCAGGCGGTGCAGGTAATGGAGCAAAGTCGGGAACAGGCGAGCTCTGCCGTTGAACATGCCTCCGAATCCGGTAGCGCCTTCTCGACCATTGCTGAAGCCGTTGCGCGCATTAACCGTATGAGCACCCAGATTTCCAGTGCAGCGGAAGAACAGGGTGCGGTATCTGAAGAAATCAATAAAAGCATCGTGCAGATCAATGACATGGCCAATCAAACTGCCGCGGGTGCGGAACAAACATCGGTTGCCAGTAAAGATCTGGCGCGTATGGCGACCGAACTTCAGGGACTCGTTTCCCAGTTTGCCGTTTAGGAGCTATTTATTATGTCAAATAATATGCTTCAATCGGTAGATGAACGTACCTCTCTTGCCGGGACCAATCGGCTGGAAGTGCTTTTGTTCAGTCTGGGCAAGGATATCGAAAACAATCGTGAGGAAGTCTTTGGTATCAATGTCTTCAAGGTAAAAGAGGTCATGCATGTTCCCGAGATTACCCGGGCGCCGGATATGCCGGAATCTGTGGAGGGCATGATCAGCCTCCGCGGGATTACCATCCCCGTAATCAATCTTCCAAAGTACTGCGGTATACCGGTTGAGGAAAAACCGGAGATCATGATCATTACGGAATACAACAAGCGCGTACAGGGTTTCCTTGTGCATTCGGTGGACAGTATTCAATGTCTGGCATGGGAAGATGTCAGGGTGCCGCCATCCATGATGGGCAGTCAGCATAGCGGGCTTGTTACCGCTGTGACCGAGGTACCAGATAAAGGGCTAATTATGATCATGGACGTTGAGAAGGTGCTATCCGATGCGGCCGGGTTTTATGATGAGGATTCAATCTATGACGGGATACCGTCAGTGGGTGATGAAAGCATTACCGTCCTGTTTGCGGATGATTCCGGCGTAGCGCGAGGACAGATCCGCCGTACGCTTGAAGAAATGGGCGTCAAATACATCAGTGCCGTAAATGGCCGGGATGCCTGGGAGAAGTTGAATGAGATCGCAGCCCGCACGGAGGTGCAAGGTGGCACGGTGAAAGAAAAAGTGCAGTTCATTTTGACGGATATCGAAATGCCGGAGATGGATGGCTATGTCCTGACCCGCAAGATAAAGGACGATGACCGATTTAAGGGCATTCCCGTCATCATGCATTCATCCCTGAGCGCCGAGGCGAATCAAAACCTGGGTGAAGGCATGGGTGCGGATGCCTATGTAGCGAAATTTGAGCCAAGAGAGTTAGCTGCTACCCTGGTGAAGATGATGTCTGAGTAAGAAGAAAAACAACATATTTTATGTCGTTACAAAGTTCAAGTGATCTGACCTCCTGAACTTATGACTCCTTGAGCTCGTATACAGTATGCGTATAGATATCCCAGTACAAGAAGCCACTGTGTTGCTCGTGGACGATGAGCCGGCAAACATTAAACTGTTATCAGAAATTCTGCGTATTAATGGTTATAGCAATGTTTTTACCGTCACCGATTCGCGGGAGGTTGAAGCATTGTGTGATGAGCATGAGATCGATTTAATCGTACTTGATATCAACATGCCTTATCTGAATGGCTTTGAAGTCATGGAGCGCTTGCACAAAGATATAAAAAAAGCAGAAATACCGATTATTACTCTAACCGTGCTGGCTGATATGGAGATTCGAAACCGGGCGCTACGGAATGGTGCCAGTGATTTTCTGACCAAACCGTTTGACTACGATGAGGTATTGAGCCGCATTCGAAACGTACTGGAAACTCGTCTTCTCTACAAACGGGTCAGAAGTGATAACGAAAGACTGGAAAAGCAGATCAGGGAGCGTACCGATGAAATACATAAAAGCCGCCTGAAGATAATACGCCGGCTGAGCCGTGCAGCCGAATTCCGGGACAATGAAACGGGTATGCATATTATCCGTATGAGTCGTTACTCCATGGCACTGGCCAGGGCCATCGGGATGAATGAAATGGAATGCGATGTGATACTGAACGCAAGCCCGTTGCACGATATCGGCAAGATAGGCATTCCCGACCGGATTTTGTTGAAACAGGGCAAACTCAGTAATAATGAATGGGAAATCATGAAGAGACATACCCTTATTGGCGTGAGGATTCTGGAAGGGGGGCATTGTGAATATCTTGATGCTGCACAGACTATTGCTCTGACGCATCATGAGAAGTGGGATGGGAGTGGCTATCCGAACAGGTTGGCGGGGGAAGATATTCCACTAATGGGGCGCATTGTAGCCGTCTGTGATGTGTTTGATGCACTTACATCGGAGCGGCCATATAAAAAAGCATGGAGTACGGATGACACGCTTGAATATCTGGAAAAAGAGAAAGGAAAGCACTTTGACGCATATCTGGTGGACTGTTTTCTTGGGATAATACCTGAATTGCTCAAGATAAAAGCAAAGTATGCTGAAGGCAGGGAAATAGAATATCGCTCCCATCTTCAAATAATGTGTAGTGGTTCAGATTCGGATTGACAGTTATCAGAGATTGAAAAAACGGCGGTCAAAATTTAAAGGGTGATTTACAGGGTCGTTATTTATTACTCAAACCTGCCACGGTTCTGATGGATCGTGTACGTTACCCCATTAAGTTCACCATCATTTTTCTGATAGTTTTGATTCCTCTGGTGATCTTGAGCCTGAATCTAATCACCTCCATCAGTGAAGACATAGCCTTCCTCGAGCATGAGCGCACCGGCCTGGCTTATATCAAGGCCGTACGTCAGCCCATCGAGCATATTCAGCAGCATCGTGGCATGACGGCGGCCTACCTCAATGGCGCTACGGAGTTTCGTGAGCGCATTATGCAGAAACGCAGCATCGTGGATAAAGAACTGGCCGAACTCGGCAGAGCAGCAAAACGCGACAGTTGAGGAAATTAATCGCAACATCACGAGCATTACCGAGATGGCTAATGAGACCTCCACCGGAGCGCAACAGACGGCCTCTGCCAGTGAAGAACTGGCTCAGCTTGGCACCAAACTTCAGGGACTGGTTTCCCAGTTTGCGGTTTAGTTCTTAAGGTGTTTGTCTGGTTCATTTGGGCCAGGAGCTATTCACGAAGAAATTTATGCTGACTTCCAGCTTTCCTGGTTTGATTTCTGTTCAGCTGTGGCCGCCTCTGCCGGGAGAAAATAACAGGTATCCTCTGGCGCGTCAGCCAGGCTGACTTCAAAGCGCATCAATTCATCTCGACGAAAGGCGTGCAGATGCAGCTGCGTGCCGGGTTGGTAATGACTCAGCATTTTTTCC
>JASBTR010000110.1 GCA_030148325.1 Gammaproteobacteria bacterium | reverse complement strand
TCTGACAGCTCGGGGTATTTCATTTATACTGTAATCCAACTTGGGGCACCTCTCGATCACTTATTTCTTTGTCGATTGATCTGATCGCAGAGATGCGCCCAAGTTCCCTAAGTGGACACCTTTTTGGAACAGTTATTTAGCCTGAAATGATGCGCTTCGTTTTACTCAGCACATCCTACTTTATAATATCTGGACACCCTTTTGGAACAGTTATTTAGTTTGTAAAGAACTTCTGGCGAAAACTGATAGTAAAATTTTTGTCACTGTTTTCGGGTTTAATCTGTAGTTTGAAGTTGAGAGTTTCCTGGTTGCTGATGCGGAAGTCATCGACATAATAAATTGACGATCCCTCTTCCACGGGGCGTAGTGACAGCGCCTTGCTCTGCTGGTTCAGGTTGATAGCGCTGGCGCTGATTTTGGCCTTGACGGCTTTGCCGTTGGCATCGGAAGTTTTTTTCAGTACCGAGACGGTAATGAAGCCGCGAAACTTACTGCGGGTAATGCCGTACTGCTGGGCGATATCCGATTGCAGAACCTCAGTCGGCAGCGCATTGTAATGGACGATATAGTCTCCCAGATCCTGTGAGTGTTCTGAATCTGCCTGCAGGGGGGTGATGAAAAACAGTAATGGTAATAAAAAACTAATCAGTTTTAGATTCATAGTTGCCTCCTGTGCTTTCGGTATACCTGGTCGTTGAAAGCTATAGTTATGGTTATGTTATTGATGTTGTAATTCAGAATATTACATAAGCCCGCAGGTGTTGCAGACAAATTTACATCCTGACTATAGAACCGGGTTCTACTTTGACTATAGACCAGAGTCGCTGATCCTGCTGCCTGTCAGGCGCGAGACTGCTGTTTCAGGCCACCTGGCTGGCCTGAGATGAAGGTTCGCCGGGGGCGGGTTCGAGCGGCCGCATCAGGGTTTCCATCAACTCGTTCAGATCATTGAGCTGGGTATTGAGTTTGTCCGCTATCTCTCCCAGTTCACTTATCTTGCTTTGCAGTGTGTCGCGGGATTCGTTGATTTTGCGCAGGCTTTCCAGCCGTTTTTCCATCTGTGACTTGTGATCCTTGATGCGTGTAACCAGTGGCGCCATTGCCGCCTTGCCCCAGGAAGACGCATCCTGATGAGCCTGGAAAAAAGTATTGCGCGCGTGGCTAACCATGGAAATGAAGAATTTTTTCACGACGAAGGTTTGCTCGGTCATAGTGGTGACCGGACTCTTGCGATAGGCTTCTGCCTCATGATACAGGCGCTCCAGATCGCGTTTATATTTGCCCATGCTGAACAGTCTGGGTTTGATGTTAGAGAGACCGTGCTGCTTCTGAAATTGCTGGTAAATGGTCTGGATCAGCATGTTGACCTGGTCGGTTTGCTTATTGGCCCGATTGATGCTGTCGGTAACCAGGTCGAAGAATTCTTTCATGTTGGACTTCAGGCCCATAGTTGTCCAGGTGCCGGCCATTTCCTTGCGGGTTTTGGCCATCAGCTGATCCAGCCGGGTCAGGCTGAGCTGGTCAAGTAGTTGGGCATGCTTGTCAGTAAAGGCTTTTTTGTTGTTCTGAAAACTTTCTACACTCTTGTGATAGATGGTTTGCTCTTCACGGGTTTTTTTCATCAGATGCAGAATGACATCTTCGTTCTTGCCGCTGAGTCCCTGCAGATCATTTAACTGCTTGTTAACGGCGGACAGGCGCGAGGCAATCAGGTCGCGCGACTGGCTTATCATATTACCGATTTCAGTGATGATGTTTTCCCGTAACAGGGTCTGTTTTTGCGGTAGTATTTCGCTGGATAGAATCGTTTCCAGCGACAGGATATTACTTTTTTCCAGTAGCTCATGATCGGTGCGGATCTTGGCTAATAGCCCCTTCTGGGCGGATACCGGGAATACGTTGGCGGGATCGATTTCCAGCATTTTGGCGGCGGAATTGCTTTGCGTGGCAATACTGTTGCGGATGGCTTCCTCGCCCTTGAGTTCGTCCCACAGGGTATCGACCTTGTTCAACACCACGATACGGCTGTGGCGGCTGTCGTTGCCCAGAGGTTTGACGTAACGAGTCCACATATCCATGTCGGAGCGCGTGACGCCGGTATCCGCTGCCAGTACAAAGATCACGGCCTGGGCGTTGGGCAGCATGTTAATGGTCAGTTCCGGCTCGTTGCCTAATGCATTGAGTCCCGGCGTGTCGAGAATGGAGAGGCCATCCTTTAGCAGCGGGTGAGGAAAGCTGATCATGGCGTGCCGCCACATGGGAATTTCGACGGTCCTGTTTTCTTCGGCTTCGTTCTCATCGATCAGTCCCAGGCGAGCGGCGACTGGCGCCGGGACGCGTTTGGTGCGAATGACTTCCTTGAAGGATTCGGCCATTTTTTCAGAGGAATCGGTATCCAGGGTAATGGTTGTCCAGTTGATGGGCTCTTTTTTGTGTTCCTGGATACTGATGTCTTCCAGGCGTGTCTCGATCGGCAGCAGGCGGATATAGCTTTGATCCGCCTTGCTGTCATAGAGCAGCTCGGTGGGGCACATGGTCGTGCGTCCGGCTTCCGAGGGCAGCAGGCGGCGATCGTATTCAGAGAAGAAAATGGCGTTGATCAGTTCGGTTTTCCCACGCGCGAATTCGGCGACGAAGGCGATAGTCAGGCGGTCGGATTTCATGGTTTCCAGCAGCTCAAAAATGCGCAGTTCCACTTCGGGGCTGCTCATCTTGTTGGCATCAAGCCAGCGCTGGTAGTTACCAATGGCCTGACTCAGATCGGCTTTCCAGCGACCATAGGCCTGCATTTGATCAGTAAAACGGTTCGTTGCCATAGTGAACTCAATCGGTTTCCATTAGATACAACTAATAATATAGCGAGGTGGTAAATCAGGTATATGCAACAAAACGTGAATCACATCACATTTTGTATCCAATAGCCTGATTTTGATGTAATTCCTGTGTTTATAACGGCCAGGGGTGAGAGAAGTTTAAGTTTTTGCTCGCGTTGCAGGCTGAATTTCGGCAGGCAGTTGCCGGGGCGTTTCTATGCTGAACTGTTTGTTGCGGCTGCTGATGCCGCGTAGCAGGGTGACCTGGGAGATGGGTACGCGGAACAGCTTTGCCAGGTATTTGCGCAAATGCTGGTTAGCTTTACCATCAGTGGGTGGGGCGGTGATGCGTATTTTCAGGCTGTCACCATGCAGACCGCAGAGCTCATCCCGGCTGGCGCGTGGCTGCACATAGAGTTGCAGCACCAGTGTCTCGCCCTGCCAGTGGTAGAAAGCGGGCGTGTTCAAAAGCCCATTATTGGCCGCATGCCGTAGGCCAGGCCGCGCGCCAGATCCTGCAGCGGGGCGACAATCAGAAGCATGGCCAGGTAGAGGGCGATAATGGCGGCCATAGGCGAGAGATCCATACCGGAGATCGGTGGGATCAGGTTACGGAAAGGCCGCAGCACCGGTGCGGTGAGCTGGTATAGCAGGGACGCTACGGGATTGTGTCCGGCGCCGGCGATCCAGCTGAGGATGGCCTGGATGAAAATACCGAATAAAAAGACATTCAGCGCCAGTGACAGCAGCTCCACCAGTGCCAGCACGCCAAGCCCTGACAGGTTCGGCAGACTGTGGCCGGGCAGCAGGGAAAGCAGCAGGAGTTCGGCGTATTTAAGCAGCAGCATCAGCACCAGCGCGGCGCTGTCGAGGCCGCCGAAGCCTGGAATGATGCGCCGCAGGGGCAGCAGCGGCGGGTTGGTGATCTTGACGATGAACTGGGACAGGGGGTTGTAGAAATCGGCGCGCACCCATTGCAGCAGAAAGCGCAGCATGATGACCAGGATATAAAGTCCAAACAGGGTCTGGATGAGAAAGGCGCCGGCGTTACTGAAATAACCCATTATTTGGTAGCCCTTAATTGTTTACTCGTACGTTAATTATTAAGGCGCATTGTTGGGCTTCATTTCATTCAGCCCAACCTGCACGCAGGTTGTGTAACTCATAACTCATGTAGGTTGGGCAGAGCGAGAGCGAAGCCCAACAGCTTGTCTATTTCCCCAGTTCGGTAGGGTGGGCACGGGTTTTGTGCCCACGCGGGGAACTTAAAATGCACATTTATACCTCGATCGATGCGCTTCGTTCCTCAGCACATCCTACGCAGGATCGTTTTTATCCATGTTTATGGATAGGTCCTGTCTCGAAAGCATTTTACTTAAGCTTCACTTATTTTCCTAATTCTTCCGCCAGTTCACGGGCGCGATCACGCGCCGCGGTGAGCGCACTGGCGACCAGCTTTTCTAATCCGCCCTGCTGAAAAGTCTGGATGGCGCGTTCGGTGGTGCCGCCGGGTGAGGTGACATTCTGGCGTAAGGTGGCCGGTTCCTCGTCGATTTCAAGCGCCATTTTTGCCGCGCCGAAGGCTGTCTGTACCGTCAGCAGGCGGGCGCTGTCTGCAGATAGCCCGAGTTCCTGTGCGGCGTTGATCATGGCTTCCATAAACAGGAAATAATAAGCGGGTCCGCTGCCGGACAGCGCGGTAACGGCATCCATCTGCGCTTCCTTCTCCACCCATAGCGCCAGGCCGACGGCGCGCATGATCGCTTCGGCGCTTTCCCGTTGTCCCTCACTGGTCTGGGGGTTGGCGTAGAGTACGGTGGCGCCGGTCTGTAACAGCGCCGGGGTGTTGGGCATGGCGCGAATGATGGCCAGCGGTGCCCCATCTGCCTCCTGGCCCAGCCAGCGGCCGAGGGATGAGGTTGGGATACCGGCGGCAACGCTTAGATAGAGGCTGTCGTGGCGGGCTGTGAGTGCCTGACAGACCGGTTTCAGAACCTGGGGTTTGACCGCCAGCACTACGACCTCACTCTGATCAACCGTATCCTGATTATCCGGGCTGGTCTGTATGCCAAAATCATCGCTCAATGCCTGCAGCTGATCGGCGTCTGGGGTGGATGCCATGACATTCTCAGCCGGCAGACCGCTGGCAATGAGACCGCCGATAAGACTGCGCGCCATGTTGCCGGCGCCGATAAAACCGATTTTGAGTTTATTCATGATAATGGCTTGGTTTGTCAGTTAATGAGTCATGATTATAACGCTTATTGAACAGGTTTACGCGGGCCGAAAAGGCCGCTGCCCACGCGCACCAGGGTACTGCCTTCGGCAATCGCTGCTTCCAGATCATTGGTCATACCCATGGACAGGGTGTCCAGTTCGAATCCGCTCTGGCAAAGCTGCTGGTAGAGACCGTGGAGTTCACGAAAGGGCCGGCGTTGACGCTCGAAGTCCTGTTCCCGGCGTGGCAGAGTCATGAGGCCGCGCAGACGCAGGCGGGGCAGTTCAGCAAGCTCGTTGGCCAGTGTTTCGGCGGCCTCTGGAGTAAGGCCGGCTTTGTTCGGATCGGCGGAAATATTGACCTGGATGCAGACGTTCAGGGGCGGCAGGGAAGCGGGTCGTTGATCATTCAGGCGGCGGGCGATTTTCAGTCGTTCGAGGGTGTGCAGCCAGTGGAAATGTTCGGCTACCGGTCGGGTCTTGTTGGACTGCAGCGGGCCGATAAAATGCCAGTCGATATCGCCGTTCAGCGTGGCGATTTTGGGCAGGGCGTCCTGTAGATAGTTTTCGGCGAAACGCTGCTGCCCAAGTGCCCGCAGTGCCTGCAGGTCGGCAAGGGGCCGGGTCTTGCTTACGGCCAGTAATTTGACCGAACCGGGTGGGCGCTGGTAATCCTGTTCAGCCTGTGTGATGCGTGTCCGAATTTGCGCAAGACGTTTAGCTATGCTATTCATCGGTCAAGTATAACGGTTTGTAATTTTATATTTAACTGTTCAAGAATCGGGCCATAGCGACCGATAATAATTCACGGAACAAAAACCCGGTTATGATTTTTACCGCTTACGACTGATTCAGGGATCCTGCATGGATATTACCGAACTACTGGCCTTTAGCGTCAAAAACGGCGCATCAGATTTGCACCTGTCTGCGGGGCTGCCGCCCATGATTCGCGTGGACGGGGACGTGCGTCGCATCAATGTCCCGGCAATGGAACATAAGGTGGTGCATTCGCTGGTCTACGACATCATGAATGACAAGCAGCGCAAGGATTTTGAAGAGTTCTATGAAACAGATTTTTCTTTCGAAATTCCGGATCTGGCGCGTTTTCGTGTCAATGCGTTTAATCACAATCGCGGCGCCGGTGCGGTGTTCCGTACCATTCCCTCGAAAATTCTGACCCTTGAGGATCTCAATGCACCGACGGTGTTCAAGGAAATTGCCGATACCCCGCGTGGTATCGTGCTGGTCACCGGGCCGACCGGTTCAGGCAAGTCGACCACCCTCGCGGGCATGGTCGATTACAAGAATGACAGTGAATACGGCCATATCCTGACTATCGAAGACCCGATTGAATTCGTACATCAGAGCAAGAAGTGTCTGGTCAATCAGCGTGAGGTGCACCGCGATACCCTGGGTTTCTCCGAGGCGCTGCGTTCGGCGCTACGTGAGGATCCGGATATCATTCTGGTGGGTGAAATGCGTGATCTGGAAACCATTCGGCTGGCGCTGACGGCAGCGGAAACCGGCCACCTGGTGTTTGGTACGCTACATACTACTTCAGCAGCCAAGACTATCGATCGTATTATCGACGTGTTTCCGGCTGCGGAAAAAGGCATGGTGCGTTCCATGCTCTCTGAATCCCTGCGCGCGGTTATCGCCCAGACCCTGCTGAAAAAGATCGGCGGTGGACGGGTGGCCGCCCATGAGATCATGATTGGCACGCCGGCCATCCGTAACCTGATTCGGGAAGACAAGGTGGCGCAGATGTATTCCGCCATCCAGACCGGTCAGGCGCAGGGTATGCAGACCCTGGATCAGTGCCTGCAGGATCTGGTCGGGCGCGGCATTGTCAGCAAGCTGGAAGCGAAGTCCAGGGCGAGCAACAAGGAGGCGTTTAACTAAGGCCTGGACAAGGGCGGTATGCAGGTTGTGCCGAAGGAATTTGCTTACCGTAGGTTCGCCTTCAGGCGAACAACAGCGGTTAAATAATGTATGTTTTTTTTCATAATTGATCATTACTGTGCGGCTGAAGCCGCACCTATAATGGTCAATGTCCTTTAATCTCTATGGGTTAAATTCCCCGCTGCTTGCAGCGAAAACCGGTAGGAGCGGGCTTGCCCGCGAATAGTTTGAGGTTCAGGCAACCGCTTTCGCGAGCAAGCTCGCTCCTACAATTTAATACTCTGTCCGCTTGCGGCAGGGTTGTTTATTAACTAATTCATAGCTTAGTTATTAATCTGGTTTTTTTGAAGGATAGCCAACATGGATTTTGATTCGTTACTAAAACTCATGGTGCACAAGAATGCATCGGATTTGTTTATTACCGCCGGGGTGGCGCCGAGTCTGAAAATCAACGGCAAGATCACCCCGGTTACCCAGGCGACCCTGACACCGACGCAGGCGCAGGAAATCGTTATCAGCATTATGAGTCCGGCACAGCGGGAAGAGTTCGAGCGTGACAGCGAATGCAACTATGCGATCTCGGCCTCAGGCATTGGCCGTTTCCGTGTCAGCGCCTTCCGTCAGCGTAACCATGCGGGCATGGTGCTGCGTAAAATCGAAACTACCATTCCGACCATCGAGGAACTGCGCCTGCCGCCAGTGCTCAAGGAGCTGGCGATGACCAAGCGCGGGCTGGTGATTTTTGTCGGCGCCACCGGCTCGGGTAAGTCCACCTCGCTGGCGGCGGTCGTCGGTTACCGCAACAAGAACAGCACCGGCCATATCATTACCATCGAAGATCCTATTGAATATATTCATAATCATGCCGGCTGCATTGTCACCCAGCGCGAGGTGGGGCTGGATACAGACAGCTTTGAGGTGGCGCTGAAAAACACCCTGCGTCAGGCACCGGATGTCATTCTTATCGGTGAGATTCGAACCCGTGAAACCATGGACCATGCGATTGCATTTGCTGAAACCGGGCATCTCTGTCTGGCTACCCTGCACGCCAACAATGCCAACCAGGCGATGGATCGGATTATCAACTTCTTTCCTGAGGATCGGCGCAACCAGCTGCTACTGGATCTGTCGCTCAATATGAAGGCCATTGTTGCTCAGCAACTGATTCCCACCCCGGACGGGCAGGGACGGGTTCTCTGTGGTGAGATCATGATCAACTCCCCGCTGATGGCGGATTTGATCCGCAAGGGCGAAGTCCACAAGATGAAGGAACTGATGGCCAAGTCTCGACAGATGGGCATGCAGACCTTCGATCAGGCGCTCTATGATCTCTACAAGTCAGGCAGCATTACCTATGAAGATGCCATCAACCATGCCGATTCCGCCAACGAGCTGCGCCTGATGATCAAGCTGGGTGAAACCCGGGGTGATGATGTGGATGCCATGACCTCAGGACTCGAAGGTGTCACGATCCAGGAAACAGAAAGTCTGTGAATGCTATAACAGTTAACCACCCGCTTTTGCCGGGCTGTGCCCACCATTAGCCGGTGGAGCATTCACCTGTATTTTTTATTTCGTTCATGATCCCGCCGCGTGCTGCTTAACAGAATTACTTCGATTTCCTCGATAATCTCTTCCTGCCGCAGGGCATTGCTTCTGCATAATAATTTCGTCGCTTCCTCATCCATATGTTTGACCGCACCCTCAAGGTGCTGGAGACGGCGCATGTTTTCAGTCATCAGCGCCAGATAGGCCATCTCATGCAAGGCTGAAAATAAATAGTAATGCATCAGTTCCGATAGAAAGTTATTCGGGGGCAGATTCAATAGTGGCGCATAGGGATACTCTGGGCGGGCATGGCGATATTCTTCAAAGGGAGGCAATACTTGTTTAACTACAACCTGTTCCTGTTCGGGAACATGATAGAGCACATTCAGGGATACCGGCTTGCGTTGTAACTGGTTCAGGGCATCAATAACTTCATTCAGCATGTTCTCGACATCTTCGGCAACATTAATGCCGTCGATAAACGCACTTACCCGCGGATCATGTTGCAGATGCATACAAAGCTTGTTCCCGGTTACAAGCAAACGCGGCTGCCTGATATTGTTCCTGCGCAGATGTGCTTCAAGTGCTTGCAGCAGGCTATTATTGAAATCACCACAAAACCCCCGTTCCGATCCGAATAACAGATAAACCTGCTCGTATCGGCGAGGCTGTGCTAGCACATCAGGATAATAGGCAAGAAAATCACGTGCGACATTTTCAATATGTGCAACGGCTGCACGCTGGGCATCAAGAAAACGGCTGAGCTTGCGGGTCTCCATGTAAGCCAGGGTTTTCATTGAATTCATGATCTCGCGGATCTCGCCCAGTGTCTGGCGATGCTGTTCCACTTCCCGGCGATGTGTCACAGCTTCGCCTCGGTGTTAAACCAGCCGCTTACTGCAGAAACCCAGTCTTCACGTGGCTTATCCAGTCTCAATCCCGATTGTGCGACCTGTTTTTTCAATGTTGATAAAAATACGGAGACATCTTCGATTTTCATTTCATCGAAAAGGCCATCATTAAAGGCTACCATCCAGCTCATCTGAAACTCGATATCCAGAGGTGCAAGCCGATCCTGTTTAAGTATTTCACGCAGCACACGGCCACGGCGAATCACCCGTTCCATCGACGCCTCCAGACGTGCGCCGAAACGCGTGAACACTTCCAGTTCCAGAAACTGCAAATAGTCCAGTTTCATGCGTCCGGCTTCTTTCTTGATGCGCGGATGCTGGGCCTTGCCGCCAATCCGGGAAACGGAACGGGCAATATCAATAGCCGGTCGGAACCCGCCGGTGAAAAGATTTCTGTCCAGATAGATCTGGCCATCGGTGATGGAGATAAGATTGGTGGGAATATAGGCGGCGATTTCTCCCAGACTGGTTTCGACTATGGGCAGCGCGGTCATACTGCCGCCGCCATGCGCGGCATTGAGACAGGTCGCCCGTTCCAGCAAGCGCGCATGGACTGAAAAAATATCGCCTGGAAAAGCTTCCCGGCCCGGTGGTCGGCGCAGCAACAGTGAAAGTTCACGATAGGTTTTCGCGTGCGTACTGAGATCATCATACACCACCAGGGTATCCCGTCCCTGCCGCATCCAGTATTCGGCAATCGCGCAACCGGCAAAGGGCGCCAGATGTTGCAGGCCGGGCAGGGCACTGGCTTCGGCAACAACGATGGTGGTGTAGTCCAGTGCATGGTTTTTACGCAGGATATCAATCGTATTAACGACCGTCGACCGTTTCTGGCCAATCAGTACATAGACACAGGTCACATCTTTGCCGCGCTGGTTAATAATAGCATCCAGTGCTACTGAACTACGCCCCAGTCCCTCGTCACCGATCAGTAACTGGCGCTGGCCCTTGCCGACGGGGATTAAAGTATCGATGACCTTGATGCCGGTGTATAACGGCAATGAACAAAGTCGCGCTCGACAATCGTGGGGGAAGACGTTTCCAGTGCGTGCCAGGTGGCAGGATCCAGTTCTGCGCCGTCATCGAGAACAATACCGAGAGGATCAATAATCCGCCCGGTTAAATTATTACCTACCGGTACGCTCAAGGTCCGTGCTGTCAGATATACAGCCGTGCCTGCAGTTAGTCTTCTGGTTTCATGCAGCAACACCGTTCCCAGTACGTCTTCATTGATATCGAAGACCATGGCCCGGCTGCCGTCTTCAAACAGCAGAACATCGTCCATGGCGGCTGAAGGCAGGCCATTGACCCAGGCGATGCCATCCCCGACTGAAACCACATAACCCTGTTCAGTAATACGCAATCCGGGACGGTAGTTATCCAGCCAGGCCGATTGCCGGTCCAGCAAAGCGAGGACATTGGACTCATTCAGCATCATGCGCGCACTCGGCAAAACCCTTCAGTTCATCAGCCAGATTGGCATGTAACACCCAGGCATCGATAATGATACGTAAGCCGGCCAGCAGATTGCTGTCTTCTTCATAGCGGCAGGGT
>JASBTR010000108.1 GCA_030148325.1 Gammaproteobacteria bacterium | reverse complement strand
TTTTTCCGGGTCACGTAAAATAGGCACCACTTTGTTATCTTCCACACCCAGCAGGGCGCGCATGGTGCGGGCAGGAATATTGGCTGGCATGGGCTTGCTGATAAACTGCACCACCTGTTCCCGCACCTGCGGCCTGCCGGTGGTCGCCGCCGGTCTCTTTGCAGATAACAGTCTCAAACTACGCGCCGCGCGATAAACCAGACGTTGACCCCGGTAGCCCCATTCGATCATCAGCTTGCGCATGATCTTTATCGCCGCAGGATCTGCCAGATTCAGAAACAGCATGGATACCCAGGCGCCGGGATTGAAACGCTTACGCCCATGACTGCGCAAAATAGCGCGCATGGTAATAGAAACGTCGCCGAAGTCGATGTTGACCGGACAGGGGCTGAGACACTTGTGGCAGACCGTGCAGTGATCGGCCACATCATTCATTTCCTTGAAGTGACGCAGGGAAATACCGCGCCGGGTCTGTTCCTCATACAGAAACGCTTCAATGATAAGCCCGGTCGCGAGGATTTTGTTGCGGGGTGAATAGAGCAGGTTGGCGCGCGGGATATGGGTGCTGCACACGGGTTTGCACTTGCCACAACGCAGGCAGTCCTTGACCATCTGGTTCAGGCCACCCAGTTCGCTGGCCTCCAGAATCAATGCTTCCTGCTCCACCAGGCGCAGTGAAGGCGTATAGGCATTCTCCAGCCCGGAACCCGCCAGCAACTTGCCGGGGTTGAAAAATTGCTTCGGATCCACCCTGTTCTTGTAACGGGCAAACGCCTCGACCGTTTCGGTATCAAGAAACTGCATCTTGGTGATGCCGATGCCGTGTTCCCCGGAAATCACGCCACCCAGTGTTTCAGCCAGCTTCATGATGCGCCCGACGATCCTGTCCGCCTCCTGCATCATCGCATAGTCGTTGGAGTTCACCGGAATATTGGTATGCACGTTGCCATCACCCGCATGCATATGCGTGGCGACAAACAGGCGACTGGATCGCACCTCGGCATGGATCGCATCCAGACGTTGACGCAGGGCATCCATCTCCTGACCGGCAAAAATATCCTTCAACGGGCGCTCAATGCTTTTGCGAAAAGAAATACGCAGGGCGCGACGCTGTAACAGGCTGAAAAACGTATCCTCAGGATCCGGCGCCGTTTTCAGTTCCTCCTGCGCTATTTCATCCCGTAAAAGCTGCGGCTGATCCTGCGCGGGTAAATCCAGCGCTGACATGATCGACTGCCAGCGAGATTTTACACTCTCCAGCAACACTCTCGCGGCGTTCACCTTGGCCAGAAATATTTCCCGGCTTTCGTCACTGTCTTCCTCAGCAGGCGCTTCGCCCGCCAGCAGCGAATGTTGTTCCGGCATGTCCGATGAAAAATAGTTCAGCAGGCGATCGATAATCACCAGCTTGTTGCGGGTGGACAGCTCGATGTTGATGCGCTCGATGCCATTGTTGTAATCGGTCAGCGCGTGTAAGGGAATCACCACATCTTCGTTGATCTTGAAGGCATTGGTATGCGCGGCAATCGCGGCAGTGCGCGCCCGATCCAGCCAGAAACGCTTACGCGCCTCAGCGCTGACGGCAATAAAACCTTCTGCGCCGCGCACGGCCGACAGGCGCACCACTTCCGAAGCCGCCTGCGCCACCTTGTCTTCATCATCACCGGCCACATCGATCAGCAATACCATCTTCGGCAGATCCCGACGCGGCGCCTTGGGCGTGTAATTCACCGCACGCACATAACGTTCATCCAGATGTTCCATGCCCGCCAGTTGCACATCATCCAGAACATCGAGATAATCCTTGCTCTCGACAATAGCTGGCACGGCGCGAGCCAGATCACTGGAATAAAACTCCAGACAGACTGTGCGAATATGGCGTGGCATACGATGCAGGATGAACACCGCCGAGGTAATAAGACCGTCACAGCCTTCTTTCTGTATCCCCGGCAGACCGCCGAGAAACTTGTTAGTGACATCCTTGCCCAGTCCCTGCTTGCGCAGTTCGCGGCCGGGGATTTTTAGAATTTCAGCTTCACCGTCTGCCGTCAGCCCATCAGACTGGTAATACTGGATACGAAATGTCGCCTGTTCCTGCAGATGGATCTTGCCCAGGTTGTGTTCCAGCCGCTCTGCTTCCAGCCAGCGCCCGTCAGGCATCACCATGCGCCAGGACAGCAGGTTGTCCAGGGTCGTGCCCCAGAGCACGGCTTTCTTGCCCCCGGCATTCATAGCGATGTTGCCACCGATGCAGGACGCATCCTGCGAAGTCGGATCGACGGCAAACATGTAACCATTCATTTCTGCGCGATCCGAGACCCGCCGGGTCACTACCCCGGATTCGGCGCGAATCACCGCCACCGATCGGGTTTCCCCGCCGGCCAGCGACAGTTGACGCTGCTCCACTACAGACAGCGCCTCCAGCTTCTCGGTATTAATCACCGCGGAGTTTGGATTCAACGGCACCGCGCCACCGGTATAACCGGTGCCGCCGCCGCGGGGAATCATCTGTATTCCCAGTTCCAGACAGGCGGCAACAACCTTTTGCACCTCATCTTCCGTATCCGGGTTGATCACCACCAGCGGATATTCGACACGCCAGTCCGAGGCGTCAGTAACATGGCTGACGCGGGCCAGGCCATCAAAACAGATATTGTCAGCGCGTGTAATTTTACTCAGGCGCCTGAGCACCTTGCTGCGCAGGCGTAGCTGCTGAGGGAACCAGGCTTCAAACTTGTTCACCGCCCCGCGCGTACGGCCGCTGAGCTTCAGCGCCAGCTCATTGTTATTCGCCCGCGCCTCCACCTGCGCCAGCCGATGACGCAACGCCTCAATCAGCGCTGCACGGCGTTTCTGATTACTGAGCAGATCATCCTGAATAAACGGGTTGCGCGTCACCACCCACATATCCCCCAGGATCTCGAATAACATGCGCGCCGAACGCCCGGTCACCCGCTCACCGCGCAGGGTATTGAGAATCGCCCACATTTCCTCGCCCAGAAAACGGATGACGATTTCCCGATCGGAAAACGAGGTGTAGTTATAGGGGATTTCGCGGATTCGGGTAGTCATGGAAACAAAGGGACGAGGGACGAGTTGCCAGGGACGAGGGACAAGATACAGGAAATACGGGACAGGGTAC
Organism: Gammaproteobacteria bacterium; assembly: GCA_030148325.1. Lineage (GTDB taxonomy): Bacteria > Pseudomonadota > Gammaproteobacteria > UBA6429 > Thiohalophilaceae > JAADGZ01. Next base: position 1,971 of record JASBTR010000108.1, on the reverse strand, counting down.
AAGATGAAAAGTGCAAGGAACAAGCAACAAAATATAAATCAAATACGATTTTCCTCGTCACCTGTAACTCGTCACTCGTCCCTGTATGAATGCTCAACCGGCTAACGCCGGTTGAGCATTCATACAAAATAGATAATCACGGCATATCGCAGGGTTTTTCCCAGCGCGATAAAAACCAGACTGAGGAGAAAATTCATTTTCAGCCAGCCCGCCACCAGGCAGAGGGGATCGCCTATCACCGGTAGCCATGAGAGCGACAATAGCGGTGTTCCCCAGCGTTGCAGATGATGGAGCGCCCGCTGATGCTTTGGCGTTAACTCTCGCAGCGGATATTTCCAGGCGATGAGACGCCCCAGTCCCCAGGAAGACAGACCACCCAGGGTATTGCCGGTTGAGGCCACCAGTAACAGCAGCGCAGGCGAATGGTTTGACGCAGCACTCAGATACGCCAGCACCGCTTCCGAGCCACCGGGGAACAGGGTGGAGGAAATGAAGGCGCTGGTGAATAACGTCCAGAGAGATAGATCCATAAAGAAACAAGGGCCGAGTGACGAGTGACGAGTGACGAGGAAAAACAACCTGTATATTAATCCTCGTCCCTTGTCCCTCGTAACTTGTCACTGAAAAAAAACGGGACCCGAAGGTCCCGCTCAATCACTACTGTACGATTATTATTAAATAATCTTTAGCCTGATTTCCTAGAAAGAAACCTGGTACTGAACCAGAATCGCATCGTCGGTGTAGCCTTTTGCAACACCACCGCCGTTTCCGCTTACATTGTCGCCATAGGTGTTTGTAGAGTTGACGCCATCACCGCCGGCGATAACATAGTTAAGCTGCAGACGACCATTGGTCTTGTTGCTGCCCAGAAACAGGTTGGCGCCAATGTAGGTGTTGCTCAGCTTCAGGTTGTTATCACTGTCCTTGGCATCATAGTAACGCACCACGCCTTCGAACTTCCTGCTGAACTGGTAACCGAAGTGCAGGAACCAGACTTTTTCCTTGGCCGCAGCATTATTTTGGGCGCCTTTACCCGTGATATATTCGAACTGAGCGCTCATCGGACCACGCTTGTATCCCAGACCAAAGTCAGTCACTTTATAATCCGTACCCCCATCAACAGAAGACTTGCCGGTTGACAGTTCCACATGCATCAGTCTACCCATATCATAGGAAACGCGAGCGGCATAGCTGCTGTTATTGCCGAGATCGGTGCTGCTGCCTGTTACCGCACTGGAGCGGGCTGCGGCATTACCGTAGAACAGATCATAGCCGACGCCGCCGGCAATCCTGCGGCCGCTGAGCATGATGCCCTGGGAACGTTCGAGGACCAGCTTCTTTTCCATGCCGCGCTTGGTGATGTCCAGTTTCTTGCCGGAACGATTGAAGTCCATGCCCACCGGGGTCTTGTACTGGCCCAGCTTGACCGAAGCCGCATCGCTGAACTTGTAGCCGCCTTCCGCATCCTTGATTATTTCGTTGAAGCCGCCCTGATCCTGGCCGGACTTGTTGAAATCCACCTGCAGCTTGCCGAAGACCTTGCCGTCTTTTATCTTGTAGCCAATACGAACACGGTCTGCGCCAAAGCGGATGCCGTCCTGCGCCGGTGCTGAACCCGTGGCCGTCTTCTCACTCAGGCTCTCGAGGGTCAACTGGGAATAACCAAACCACTTGGACTGGACGCCCGCGCTGGCGACCAGCGGTGTGGCCAGAGCGGCAGTAACACTCACAGAAACGGCAAGAGCTATCAATTTATTGTTCATTTATGAACTCCTTTTTTTATAGATTAAAATTATTGAATTCAAACAACAGGGACGGGGCAAAAACCAGGTTCAGCCCCTTTTGTTCACACAGCTATCTTCCCCCTGTGTCCTGTACCTTTTTACCTGATTTCATAAAAAAACGGAACCCGAAGGTTCCGTTTAATCAGTACTACTTATCCACGATTATTATTAACTAATCGTCAGCCCG
>JASBTR010000194.1 GCA_030148325.1 Gammaproteobacteria bacterium | reverse complement strand
AGTGACGACATCGAGTTTGATACGGATGAAGAATCCCTGCGGGTGGAATTACAGGAAGCCGGGTTTCAGAGCCTGGAAATCAGCAAGGCCTTTGAATGGCTGGAAGGGCTGGTTGCGTTACAGGATTTCCCGGAAAAACTGCCGCTGGTGAATACCAGTTCATTGCGCATCTATACCACGGAGGAAGCGGAAAAAGTGGATCTGGATGCGCGGGGTTTTCTGATGTTTCTGGAGCAGACCGGTGTGCTTGATCATAATACACGGGAAATGGTGATTGACCGGGTGATGGCGCTGGATGAAGGCGAGATCGACATCGAGCAACTGAAGTGGGTAACACTCATGGTGCTGTTTAACCAGCCCGGTCGTGAAGCCGCGTTTGCCTGGATGGAAGATCTGGTTTTCGAGGAAGCCCCCGGCGTTGTTCACTAGAAAATCAACGTATTTGAATCAACCATGCCCGCTTTTGCGGGCATTTGCTTTTTATCGGTTAGCGCCTGGGCGCTTATCCGGCCGATTTATCTGAGTTAGGGAAAAAATGGCAAAAAGTCTGGTCATTGTAGAGTCTCCGGCGAAAGCCAAGACCATTAAGAAATACCTGGGCAAGGGCTTTGAGGTGCTTGCCTCCTACGGCCACGTGCGTGACCTGTTGCCCAAGGAGGGCGCAGTGGATCCGGCGGATGATTTCGCCATGAAATATCAGATCATCGAGCGCAACCAGAAGCATGTGGACGCTATTGTGCGGGCGCTGAAAAAAGCGGACAACCTGTATCTGGCGACGGATCCGGATCGCGAGGGCGAGGCTATTTCCTGGCACCTGTATGAAATACTTAAGGACCAGGGACTGCTGGAAGGCAAGCAGGTCGGTCGGGTGGCCTTCAACGAAATTACCAAACGGGCGGTCAATGATGCTGTGGCCCAGCCGCGGGAACTGTCCCAGGATTTGATTAATGCGCAACTGGCGCGCCGAGCGCTGGATTATCTGGTCGGCTTCAATCTGTCTCCTCTGCTGTGGAAAAAAATTCGCCGCGGCCTGTCCGCCGGTCGAGTGCAAAGTCCGGCCCTGCGCCTGATCGTCGAACGCGAACTGGAAATCGAGAAATTCAAGCCGAAGGAATACTGGACTATCGATGCGGAAGTCGAAGTCGGCGTCAAAAAGAAGAAGCAGGCGGTCAATGCAAAACTGACCCACCTGGATGGCAGGAAGCTAAGCCAGTTTACTATCAACACGGAAGCGAAAGCGAAAAAGGCCGAGCAGACTCTGGCGCTGGCGGCCAATGGCAAGCTTCGTGTCTATAAGGTTGAGAAGAAAAAACGCAAACGCAATCCGGCTGCGCCCTTTACCACCTCCACGCTGCAACAGGAAGCCGCGCGCAAACTGGGCTTCACCGCCAGAAAAACCATGAGCGTCGCCCAGCAGTTATATGAAGGGACGGATCTGGATGGAGAAATGGTCGGTCTGATCACCTATATGCGTACCGACTCGGTTAACCTGGCCGAGGAAGCGCTGGCGGAGATTCGCGACTATATCGAAAAACGCTTTGGCAAAAACAACCTGCCGGGTGCGGTTCGGGTGTACAAGACCAAGGCCAAGAATGCGCAGGAAGCACATGAGGCCATTCGCCCGACTTCGGTTAACCATGAGCCGACGGCGATTAAAAAATACCTGAGCAAGGATCAGTTCCGCCTCTATGAATTAATCTGGAAACGCACCATCGCCTGCCAGATGATTCATGCAACCATGGATACGGTCGCCGTGGATCTTGCTGCGGGGGAAGACGCAAAACATCTTTTTCGCGCCAATGGCTCGGTACTGGTGGAGCCGGGTTTCATGGCGGTCTATCTGGAAAGTGTGGATGACAGCAAGGCCCCGGCCGACGACAAGGATCGCCTGCTGCCGCCGATGGAAGAAGGCGATGAGGTAGATCTGTTGAAGATCCTGCCGGAGCAGCATTTCACCGAGCCGCCGCCGCGCTTCTCGGAAGCCAGCCTGGTCAAGGCGCTGGAAGAATACGGCATTGGCCGGCCTTCTACCTATGCCTCGATCATCTCCACCCTGCAGTCACGTGAATACGTGGAAATGGACAAGAAGCGTTTCATTCCCACCGATGTGGGGCGCATCGTCAACAAGTTTCTGACCGAGCATTTTACCCAGTACGTGGACTACGATTTCACCGCTCACCTCGAAGATGATCTGGATGCCATTTCACGCGGCGAAAAGAAATGGGTGCCGCTGATGAAGAAATTCTGGAAACCCTTCAAGGCGCTGGTGGATGACAAGGACAAAAACGTGGATCGCAAGGACGTTACCCACGAGGCGATTGATGAGAAGTGTCCCAAGTGCGGCGGCCCACTGTCGATTCGGCTTGGGCGGCGGGGGCGCTTCATCGGCTGTGACGCCTATCCTGAGTGTGATTACACCCGTAATCTGAATGAAGACGCCAATAGCGAACCGGAAGTGATCGAGGATCGCAAATGCCCGGACTGTGGCTCCGATCTGATCATCCGCCACGGTCGCTATGGCAAGTTCATCGGTTGCAGCGGCTATCCTGACTGCAAGCATATCGAGCCGCTGGAAAAACCGCAGGACATGGGTGTGGAGTGCCCCGAGTGCAAGCAGGGCAATATGTTCAAACGTAAGTCCCGCACAGGTAAAATATTCTACTCCTGCGGGCGTTACCCCGATTGCAAGTATGCCGTCTGGAACGAACCCCTGAACGAAGCCTGCCCCGACTGCGGCTGGCCGATGCTGACCCTGAAAACCACCAAGCGCCGCGGCACAGAGAAAGTCTGTCCGCAAAAAGAATGCAACTTTAGCGAAAAAGTGGAATCAGACAGCGAGTGAAAAAATTATGTTCACCGCAGAGGACGCAGAGGTTCGCAGAGGAAAACCTGGCTTATTTTAATTTTCTCTGCGTCCTCTGCGGTAAAATTTTTATCAACCAATTAACCTTAACCAAGATATAAAACCATGTCAGAAAATAAAAACTTTGTTGCCATATTAATGGGATCCGACTCGGATCTGCCCGTGGTTCAGGCCGGTATTGAGGTGCTGAATAAACTGGAAATTACCTATGAGGTCAAAATCACCTCGGCGCATCGCACCCCCGAAGATACGGTAATGTATATCGAAGATGCCGAAGCGCGCGGTTGTCAGGTTTTTGTTGCCGCTGCCGGACTGGCCGCGCATCTTGCCGGCGCCGTGGCCGCGCATACGCTGAAACCGGTGATCGGTATTCCTATGGATGGTGGGCCGCTCAAAGGTATGGATGCGCTGTTATCCACCGTGCAGATGCCCGGCGGTATTCCCGTCGCCACGGTTGCCATCGGTAAGGCCGGCGCGAAGAATGCGGCCTATCTGGCGGCGCAGATTCTGGCGCTGGGTGATACAGATATTGCTGCACGAGTAAAACAGGAACGTGCCGATAATGCCGATGCGGTGCGGCGCAAAGATGCTGAGCTACAGGCCCGGTTGAGTTGAGGTGCGGCTTAATTTTTTGAGTTTAATTCCATCCTGCTTGCAGTGAAAAACGGCAGGATGGGTAGAGCAAAGCGAAACCCATCGGTGCGCTCTGAATATGATTCAAACAGGTGCGATCCCCCCACTATGCATGTCAGATAAAGCTATCAACGACGCGGTGCAGGCGTTACGCAATGGCGGTGTAATTGCTTATCCAACCGAATCCGTTTACGGTCTGGGTTGCGACCCCGCCAACATCGAAAGCATTAAACGCCTGCTGGCGCTCAAGCAGCGCCAGCGGGACAAGGGGCTGATCCTGATTGCCGCGGACTTTAGCCAGCTGACCCCTTACCTTGTTGACATCGATGAACGCCTGCAGCAACCTGTTCGGGCAAGCTGGCCGGGGCCGGTGACCTGGTTGTGGCCGGCCAGATCCGATGTCAGCCGCTGGTTGCGGGGTCAGCATGACACCCTTGCCGTGCGTGTCAGCGCCCACCCCCTGGTGGTCAGGCTCTGTGATCAGTTCGGCGGCGCACTGGTTTCGACCAGCGCCAATCTTGCCCAACAGCCGCCTGCTCGTTCAGCACAACAGGTGCGTGATCAGTTCGGCGACAGCCTTGACTATATTCTTGAAGGCGAGACCGGCGGCCGCGCTACGCCGACTGAAATTCGGGATTTACTCAGCGGCAGCGTTATTCGCGCAGCAGAGGACTCCAGCCTGTAGGTTCCTTTCGCAGGATGGGTAGAGCGAAGCGAAGCGAAACGAAACCCATCAGTCTGTGACCTGCTCCTGTGGCAGCCTTCGCCGCTATCTGCTAGCTTTGTCTTATCAATGGAAACAGGGTGGCATTATGGTTATCAGCAACATGGAGATTATTCCCGGCAAGCGCATCAGGGTGCATCTGGGCCTGGTGCAGGGCAGTACGGTGCGGACCAAGCATTTTGGCCGTGATCTCATGGCCAGCCTGAAAAATATTTTCGGCGGTGAACTCAAGGGGTATACCGAACTGCTGCAGGAGGCGCGCGAGGAAGCGGTGCGGCGCATGAAGGAGCAGGCCAAAGCCGCCGGCGCCAATGCGGTCATCAATGTGCGTTTTTCAACTTCATCAGTCACCCAGGGCGCCGCAGAGTTATTCGCCTATGGTACCGCTGTGGTGCTGGAATAAGTCGCGCTATGTACGATCTTATTGCACTTGTGGTGCTGCTGGCGCTGGGTTATTTCTTTGGCCGCATGGCGGAGTTGCGGCATTACAAATCCATCATCCAGCGCGAGCAGGAATATCGCGATGTGGTGGCGATTGCCAGCAAGATTCCCCCTCCCGGGGAAAGACTGGACGCGTCCATTCTGGTCAGCGGCAGTGTGGTGATTTCGGTTGATTACTTTAAACGCTTTCTTGCCGGCCTGCGCAGCCTGGTTGGCGGGCGCATCGTTGCCTACGAAAGCCTGCTGGATCGGGCGCGACGTGAAGCACTGTTGCGGATGAAACAGGAAGCCAGAAAAGTGGGTGCAGACAGGGTTTTCAATATCAAACTGGAAACCGCCTCCATTTCCAAAAATGCGCGTGGTGGTATCGGCTCAATCGAAGTGCTTGCCTACGGCACGGCGCTTGTGCCGATTGCTGGTGGAGACCAGAACTAACAGGGATGCAGGACGCTGGAATACCATAACCCCAAAATTCCCGAAGGGATCAACGTTACCGAAACTCACCCCTTAAAAGAGTTTGCTCTGCTGAGCGCGGCGGTGATTGCCGGGGTCCTGATCATCACGCTTGTGATCAGTTTTTCCATGGACTGGCTGGTGACGTATATCCCGTTTGAATATGAACAACAGCTGGTGCAAAAATATGAGCCCGACGCAGGTGAGCGGGATGAAGTTGATGCTTACCTGCAGGGACTGGCGGATAAGGTGGCGATAGCGATGGACCTGCCTGCCGAGATGAAAATACGCATTCA
>JASBTR010000185.1 GCA_030148325.1 Gammaproteobacteria bacterium | reverse complement strand
GTCGAAGGACAAGCAGATTAAACACTCTATTCACAGTATTTCCACGCTCATGGTTCGACAAGGCTCTCCTGAGCGAAACCGAAGGGCTCACCACGAACGTGGAAATTCACAAGTGATCTGGTATTTGGAACAGCTATTTAGTTCGACTTGCCTGCCTTTTTGTCCAGCTCGCGCAGATGGGCCAGCTTTTCTGCAATTTTGATTTCCAGTCCGCGGGCAACCGGATCATAATAATGTTGCTCACCGATTTCTTCCGGGAAATAGCTTTCTCCCGCGGCATAGGCTTCCGGCTCATCATGCGCGTAGCGGTACTCCCGGCCATAGCCCAGTTCTTTCATCAGGCGGGTAGGCGCATTGCGCAGGTGCACCGGAATTTCGGCCGAACCTGCCTCCTTCACCTGCGCCATGGCTGTGTTGAAAGCCTTGTAAACCGCATTGCTCTTGGCTGCGCAGGCCAGGTATAGCACCGCCTGGGCAATCGCCAGCTCACCCTCCGGACTGCCCAGTCGTTCCTGCACATCCCAGGCGTTGAGCGCCAGGGTCAGGGCGCGGGGATCGGCATTACCGATGTCTTCGCTGGCCATGCGCACCACCCGTCGGGCAATGTACAGGGGATCACAGCCGCCATCGAGCATGCGCACCAGCCAGTACAGCGCAGCATCCGGCGAAGAACCGCGCACCGATTTATGCAGGGCTGAGATCTGATCATAAAAGGCCTCACCCTGCTTGTCGAAACGGCGCACGCCCGTGGACAGGACTTCGCCGAGCACGGCCTCGCTAATCACCAGCTCCCCGTCTTTTTCCGTGCCGAGATCGGTGGCAATCTCCAGCAGGTTGAGCGCACGCCGGGCATCGCCATCAGCCACCTGCGCCAGCTTCTGGATCAGGCTGTCATCCATGCAGATCCTGCGTTGTCCGAGACCGGCCGTTTCATCCTGCAGTGCCCGTTTGATAACCTCGACCAGATCCTCGCTTTGCAGGGACTTGAGCACATAGACTCGGGCACGGGACAACAGGGCATTATTTAATTCAAAGGAGGGATTTTCCGTGGTCGCGCCAATGAAGGTAATGGTGCCGTCTTCGACAAAAGGCAGAAAGGCATCCTGCTGTGACTTGTTAAACCGATGCACTTCATCCACAAACAGGATGCTGGCGCGGCCTGCTGATTTAAGCATTTTGGCCTTCTCCACCGCCTGACGGATATCTTTAACCCCGGAGAGCACGGCGGAAAGACTCAGAAACTCTGCCTCACAGTAATGGGCGATCAGGTGCGACAGCGTGGTCTTGCCGGTGCCGGGCGGACCCCAGAAAATCATCGAATGCAGGCGTCCCGACTCGATGGCCTGACGCAGGGGCTTGTCTGTCGCCAGCAGGTGGGACTGACCGGCAATCTCATCCAGCTTCTGTGGGCGCATGCGATCCGCCAGCGGCTGCCATGTGACAGTCTCCTGACTGCAGGCCGGGTCGGAAGAGGTAAACAGATCGGGGGCGTCAGTCATTATTGACCAATAATATCGACGCCTTCGGGAGGGGTAAAGCTAAACGTATCGCTGGCAAGCCGGGTATTTATCTTCATATCAACAAATTCCAGCCGCGTGGTCTGACCGAAACTGTCGAGCAGTTCCATGATCTTCAGATTGTTGTTTTTGAACGCCAGAAACACCGACTCAAAACCGGCATCGCCCTGCAAGGGAGTGAGCTTGTACCAGTCCATGCCCTGCTCCTGTCCCTGATGACTGACCTGATAATGATCCCGCAGAATTTTCACATTACTCAGAATCATCGCCGGTGAGTTGGCCAGTACTTCTGTTTGCGGCTTGACGATGATCTGTTCCAGATCCTCATCATAGGACCAGAACTTTGCACCATCGGCGACATAAAGCTGTTTATAGGGTTTGAGGTATTGGAGGCGGAACCTGTCCGGGCGCTGAACCTGAATATTACCGCTGCTTTTCTGCATCAGTTTTTGATCTGCATCGAACTGAGTCTGGGTAAAACGGGCGCTGAAGTTGCGAGTATCCGCAAAAAAGTCATCCAGCGAGCTGGCCTGGGTCGGTAACATCCAGACCAGGCAGAAGCTGAGCAAAATGAAGCTGGGAAATAAAGCAGGTTTTTTCATGGGCGCTTTTGGGATGAGAGAACTGATAAATTCCGCCGAGACACAATCTCTGCGTCTTCGCGCCTCTGCGTTCTCCGCGTTAATTATTCATGTTTATGGACAGAGACAAATTAATCTTTGGGCGGTGGTGGCGCCAGCACTTCCCGGCTGCCGTTATTCTCCAGCGGCCCGACGATGCCCGCCATTTCCATCGCTTCCACCATGCGTGCGGCGCGATTATAACCTATTTTCAGGCGTCGCTGGACGCCCGATATCGACGCTTTGCGCGTCTGGGTGACAATCTGCACGGCCTGATCGTAGAGAGGATCGGATTCTGAATCATTTTCCATCGCCCCGCCGTTGCCGGCATCTGACTCATCGACGCCGGCCAGGATTTCCTCAATATACTGGGGCTGGCCGCTTTTCTTCAACGCTTCGACCACATTATGCACTTCGTGATCATCCACAAAGGCGCCATGAATACGGGTTGGCACCGCCGTTCCGGCAGGCATATACAGCATATCGCCGTGACCCAGTAGCTGTTCTGCGCCCATCTGATCGAGAATGGTGCGAGAATCCACACGTGAAGACACCTGGAAGGCGATACGCGCCGGGATGTTGGACTTGATCAGTCCGGTCAGCACATCCACCGAGGGCCGCTGGGTGGCTAAAATTAAATGAATGCCTGAAGCGCGGGCTTTCTGCGCCAGACGGGCGATCAGCTCTTCCACTTTCTTGCCCACCAGCATCATCATATCCGCCAGTTCGTCCACCACTACGACGATATAGGGCAGGCTTGAAAGCTCCTCTGCGGGCAACGTCGAATCTGCCGGATGCAGGGGATCGAGAATCGGCTTGCCCGCATCACGGGCTTCTTTCAGCTTGCGGTTATAACCGGCGATATTGCGCACCTTGAGCGCCGCCATCAGTCGGTAACGTTTATCCATTTCCGCCACACACCAGCGCAGCGCGTTGGCCGCTTCTTTCATATCGGTGACTACCGGCGCCAGCAGGTGTGGAATGCCGTCGTAGATGGACAGCTCCAGCATTTTCGGATCAATCATGATCAGGCGAACTTCACTGGGCGTGGCGTTATACAGCATGCTCAGGATCATGGCGTTGAGCGCCACCGATTTACCTGCACCGGTGGTGCCGGCTACCAGCAGGTGTGGCATACGCGCCAGATCTGCTACGGCTGGCTGGCCGCTGATGTCCTTGCCCAGCGCCAGGGTCAGCGGCGATCGGGCATCGGCAAACTGGGCCGCTTTCAGGTTATCCACCAGACGTACAATCTCACGCTGTTCGTTGGGTATCTCCAGGCCCACCGTGGTCTTGCCGGGAATCACTTCCACCACGCGCACACTGATGGCTGACAGAGCGCGCGCCAGATCCTTGGCCAGGTTGGTGATCTTGCTGACCTTCACTCCCGGCGCAGGCTGCAATTCGTAACGGGTAATTACCGGCCCCGGATGCACCGCTACCACTTCAACCTCGACACCGAAGTCCTGCAACTTCAGTTCTACCTGTCGGGAAATGGCTTCCAGTGCTTCTTTGGACAAGGTGTATTTGCTGGGTTTCGATGCATCCAGCAGGGATAAGGACGGCAGCTGGCTGTCGCCCTCGGTGACAAACAGGGGGATCTGCTTTTCCTTTTCGAGCCGACGGCTCGGCTTGATGACTTTTTCTGACGCCTTGATCACCGGCGTCCTGCGTTCCATCAGCACTGGTTCACGGCGTTTTTTCAGCTTAATCTGTTTGGCTGCCCGAACTTTCTGACGACGGCCCCGCCAGTTCTCCAGCACCGTTCCCAGTCCCATGCGCAGGGCCAGAAGCAGGCGAACCAGCCTGTCTACCAGCAGCAGGGTTAACGCGCCAGTGGCGTCAATCAGCTTGATCCACGAAAGGTTGATAAACAGAGTCACGCCACTTAGAAACAGCGCCAGCAACAGCAGGGTCGCACCCATGAGGTTAAAAGCGCCCTCCATCTGCTGACCAACCAGATCGCCGAGAATGCCACCGGCGTTTACCGGCAGCAGGCTAACCACTGAATTATCGTGCAGACTGGCCAGCCCGCAACCGGCAATCAGGGTCAGGACAAAACCCCCGAAACGCAGCATGAAGCCGCGGATATCAAAGGCCGCTGAGGCTTCCTGCTCCCGGCCCTGATAAAGCTGCCAGCCGGCAAAGGCCACCATGATGGGGAACAGGTAAGCCAGATAGCCGAACAGAGTGAGAAAAACGTCAGCAAACCAGGCGCCGGTCGGCCCGCCCAGATTGGCGACATGCCCGCTCACTGCTGCGCCACTATGGGTCCAGCCGGGATCGGCGGGCTGATAACTCAACAGGGCGAGGAGGAAATACAGGGCGCTGAAACTGAAGATAAACAGGGCGCCTTCACGCAAACCACGGCGTAAATGACCTGCCAGTGGCGCGCGTACAGCCAGTTTTTGACTTGCCTGGGACATATTCTTAAACCTGAATGTTAGGTAAAAGTTCTAAATACTTAATAATATAGCATATTTATATTTTATTATCAGGCATTTTGCAAGCTGGAAAGACGAATTTTTCCCCCTGAAACATTAATTCCGGCGGCCAGATCCGGCTGTTTCGTCCAGCCATCCTCACACAGGCGCAGAATATAGGGCAACAGCGCAGCCGATAGCGCCTGCGAGGCAGTGCGTGGCACGGCGCCAGGCATGTTGGTGACGCCAAAATGTACTACCCCCTCCCAGAGGAAAGTGGGGTTTTCATAGCTGGTGGGCCGGGTGGTTTCGATGCAACCGCCCTGGTCCACGGAAATATCAACGATCACGCTGCCCGTTCGCATCTGTTTTACGCTATCGGCGCTCACCAGGTGTGGCGCTTTCGCCCCCGGGATCAGCACCGCGCCGATCAACAGATCGGCGCGACAGATAGCCTCGTGGATGGTTTGTTTAAACGGATGCAGCGCCGTAACATTGTCGCCCAGCGCACGCATGTGTTCGAGTTTCTCACGACTGCGATCAAATACTGTTACTTCTGCGCCTATGGCCGCAGCCAGCAGGGCGGCATTGCCACCGGCCACACCGGCGCCCAGAATCACCACATGACCGCGTTCGGCGGCAGGCACGCCGCCCAGCAATATGCCACGCCCGCCCTGCGGCATATGTAATAAATGCGAACCAATCTGTACCGCAATGCGCCCGGCAATATCACTCATGGGTGCCAGCAGAGGCAGACGACCGTTTTTTGTGACTGTTTCAAATGCGACTGCCGTAAGTCCAATCTCCAGCAGCGCTTTTGTCAGCGCCGGTTCGGCCGCCAGATGCAAATAGGAAAACAGCAAATGATCCGGCCGCAACAAGGGCCACTCCTGTGGCAGCGGTTCCTTTACTTTGACAATCAGTTCCGACTCGGCATACAGGCTCGGTGCGTCATCGAGGATGTCCACACCCAGTGCGGTATAATCTTCATCCGCATAACCGCTTAAGATACCCGCTCCTTTTTGCAGGTAAACGCGTTGCCCCTGACGGACCAGTTCGGCCGCTGCATCGGGGATCAAGGCCACACGCCCTTCGCGGGTTTTAACTTCCTTTGGAATACCTATTTTCATGTTGCTTATTTCGTCCTCAAGACTGACTTTACCCGCCGGCGGGCTTTAACGTAACATACGTGTTCGAATGATCGATGATTTCTCCTGACGCCGGTAATGCGATCGCATTTATTTTTCCCTGCGTTTTTATAGTATAAATTTTCTGGAGTTTAGCACATGAGTGATACCAAACATTGTCGCCTGTTGATTCTTGGTTCCGGGCCGGCCGGTTACACGGCCGCCATTTATGCTGCGCGCGCCAACCTGCAACCGGTGCTGATCACGGGTATGCAACAGGGCGGCCAGCTCATGACCACCACGGAAGTAGACAACTGGCCGGGTGATGCCGAAGGCCTGCAGGGACCGGGGCTGATGGAACGCATGCGTCAGCATGCGGAACGCTTTAATACCGAATTTGTATTCGATCATATCAACAAGGTGGACTTCAGCAGTAAACCTTATAAATTAACCGGTGACAGCGGCAGCTACACTTGCGACGCACTGATCATCGCCACCGGCGCTTCCGCCATGTATCTGGGGCTGGATTCAGAAGAAGCCTTCAAGGGTAAAGGCGTTTCCGGTTGCGCCACCTGTGACGGGTTCTTCTATCGCGATAAACCGGTTGCTGTAGTCGGCGGCGGTAACACCGCGGTTGGAGAAGCGATATACCTTTCCAATATTGCCTCACATGTCACGGTGATTCATCGCCGCGACAAGTTTCGCTCAGAAAAAATTCTCACCGATCAACTGCTGGAAAAAGCCAGAAACGGCAACGTCACTATAGAATGGAACCATGCCGTAGATGAAGTACTCGGTGATGATACCGGTGTCACAGGTGTGCGCATTAAAAACACCCAGGATGGCAGCAGCAAAGACATTGATATACACGGTATTTTTATTGCCATCGGCCACAAACCCAACACCGATATTTTCGCTGGCCAGCTGGACATGGAGCACGGCTATCTGAAAGTTAAAAGCGGCACCGAAGGCAATGCCACCGCCACCAGCGTGGAAGGCATTTTTGCCGCCGGTGATGTCGCCGATCACAATTACCGCCAGGCCATCACCTCCGCCGGTTCCGGCTGTATGGCCGCGCTGGACGCCGAGCGTTATCTGGATAGTAAGGAATAAACACCCCCGCAGTCTGCTATTAGTCGAAAAACTATCTGAACCGCCAAGGCGCCAGGTACGCCAGGAATTACGTTATTAAAACTTGGCGTACTCGGCGCCTTGGCGGTTAATATTAATCACAGTAGTTAAGTACTTGATGCGGAACACATGGATTCCGGATCTCCGCTTCGCTACGTCCGGAATGACGAATTAATCAGAGCTTCCCTAATATTTGCAAAATTAAAACGTAGATCCTCGAAAACCGGCTGCAAGCCTCCTACACTGGTAAGTATGGACTCAGAACATATTCTCGGTGAGAGCGATATCGCTTTTCAGGTGACAGATTTCGAAGCCTGTCAGTCGGTTATCGACGAACTGGTGCAACAGGCAAATACCAGCCTGCATATTTTTGCTCAGGATCTGTCCGGTGATCTGTTTAATTCCAGCGTCTTTATCGATTCACTCCGGCGACTGCTTGCCAACAACAGTCATTCACTCATCAAGGTGCTGGTTCATGACATCGACCGCGCCCGACGCAATACACCGCAACTTTTTCAGCTCGCTCGTCGCGCCCCCAGCCATGTGCAGATACGTCAGTCGGATCGCGCTTACCACCATGCCTTTGTGGTTGCCGATGCAACTGGTTATCTTGATCATCGCATGGGAACAGGCCATGAAGCCGAAACTAATTTTAACCATCCCGCGCAGGCCGCCAGCCTGATAAGTTTTTTCGATGACATCTGGAACCAGAGTCTGGTGCCGGCTGATGCGCAGGGGCTAAATCTGTAAATAGAAACGGTTAATTGACATGTATCACTATCCGGCTGTAAAAAACGCGCCTATTCTGAATACAGAAACGAACAGGAAATCCGGCATTCCTGAATACTGGTCAGGCCGTTCATTAATCCTGGGGGAGTTGTCTCATGCAAGAACATTATGAGCCCGCTATCAACGACTGGTTCCGTAACCGTGAAGAGAACCGCACTTTTAAGGTTGTAGCCATCGACACGGACAGCGAAACCATCGAGATTCAGTATTTTGAAAGCGATATTGAAGAGCTGGATTTCGACACATGGAATGAGCTTTATCTAGAGCCCGCTGCCGAACCGGAAGACTGGTCAGGACCATTCGATGACCTCGAGGTTGATGACATGGGGGATACTGACACGCCCCAACATCCGGATAACTGGTCCGATCCGCTTGCTGATATTGAGTAAACTTGACAACCACCGCTATTGAGCTTGCTCGATTGCAGGTTCGCATTCATGCGAACGCGGATCTATAAAAGCGCATCATGATAATTTACTCTATCTATTATAATTTTGTGTTTATGCGTTACTCCGTGTGCGCCTGAAGGCGCACCTACAGTAGTAGTAAATTGATGACTAAAACGATTTCTCTAATTGATGAATTTCCGCTTGATGACAATCTGATTTACCTCAATCATGCCGCTGTTTCGCCCTGGCCGTTGCGCGCACAACAGGCCATTAATCGTTTTGCCATAGAAAACGTCTATCAGGGCGCCTGTCACTACCCTGAATGGATGGCGCAGGAAACCCATCTTCGTGATCAGCTTGCACAACTTATCCATGCCGAAAGCACAGATGATATTGCCCTGCTGAAAAACACCTCTGAAGCCCTGTCTGTGGTCGCCCATGGCCTTGCATGGAACAGGGGTGACAATATCATCATCAGTGATGAGGAATTTCCTTCCAATCGCATCGTCTGGGAATCCCTGCAACAACAGGGCGTAGAACTGCGTCAGATCAGCCTGGCCTCCGCCAGCTCTGCAGAACAGGCACTGATTGATGCGATGGATAATAATACCCGACTGCTGTCCATTAGCTCAGTACAGTATGCCAGTGGCCTGCGGCTTAACCTTCCTGTGCTCGGTGAAGCCTGTTCCCGGCATGGCGTGTTGTTCTGTGTCGATGCTATCCAGAGCGTCGGTGCGCTGCAGACCGATGTGCGGGCCATGCAGGCGGATTTTGTCATGGCCGATGGTCACAAGTGGATGCTGGGACCGGAAGGACTGGCCTTTTTTTACAGTCGCCCCGCTGCCCGCGAACAGCTACACCTGCACCAGTACGGCTGGCACATGGTCGAAGACTATCTAAATTTCAATAACAGGGACTGGCAGATTGCACACAGCGCCCGCCGCTTTGAATGCGGCAGCCCCAACATGCTGGGCATCCAGGCCCTCAGCGCCAGTCTTTCCCTGTTGCTTGAGATCGGCATGGACGTGGTCGAACAGCAGTTACTGGACAATAGCCGACATCTGTTTGCTGAAATCAGGGCCACAAAAAATCTGCAAATTCTATCTGACACCGCCGAAGGTCGCTTTGCCGGTATTGTACTGTTCCAGCACCAGCATATTCCCGCCGCCCAGCTGTATACCCGGCTGATGGAAAAAGGCATCGTCTGCGCTGCACGAGGCAGGGGGCTGCGTTTTTCCCCGCATTTCTACACGAGTGAAGACAGAATCAGCGAAGCTGTCAGGGTTGCCGACGGACTGGAAAGCTGATTTTTTATCCAATCATTGCTCTACGCTCATGGCGTCTTTACGCTGGATTGTTATCCATAGGCACTTCTTTCATCTTTCTTTACACTGCGACCGCTTCTGTTTGATTTTTCTACTAGAATTAAATCAGGTCGCTATTGCACCGATGGGTA
Source organism: Gammaproteobacteria bacterium (assembly GCA_030148325.1). Taxonomy (GTDB): domain Bacteria; phylum Pseudomonadota; class Gammaproteobacteria; order UBA6429; family Thiohalophilaceae; genus JAADGZ01. Next base: position 153 of record JASBTR010000185.1, on the reverse strand, counting down.
TGTCAGGCCACCTTTACCAGGGTCTGTTGATCTTTCAGATGTTAGGCTGATTTTGAGGAAATTTTAGTCCTGACAAGGCATTTTTTACGTATCAATGCACTCCATTGATAGTAAAAAATAACGCAGGCAGGGCTAAAATTAGCCAAAATCAGA
>JASBTR010000173.1 GCA_030148325.1 Gammaproteobacteria bacterium | reverse complement strand
ATTCGTAGCGTGAATAATCGGCACAGGGGATGGGGTGATAGGGCGTCCCGGATTTTTTCATGGAGTGGTCTCGGTGGTTAGTCAGGCAAAAACAGTCCAAGTAAATCATTTAAAAATCGTTGTCCGTCTTCTGTCGGTGTGGTCCGGTTTTTATGCCGCTGTATCCAGCCTCGTTCTTCTGCCGCGCTTAACGGTTCTTCGACAAGGCTCAGGGGTAGGCCGGTGTGTTGTATAAACAGCTCAGCTGGAAACCCCTGCTGCAGACGCAGTGCATTTATCATAAATTCAAGAGCCGCATCATTTTCTGAAAGCACCTGTGTTCCGCCCAGTCGTTCTTCATCGCCGGCATGACGCAAATAGGCGGCCGGCTGTTTAATTTTCCAGCGCCGGGAGATGATCTGCGTATCGGCTCGGCTGATCTTTCCGTGCGCGCCGGCGCCGATTCCCAGGTAGTCGCCGAAGCGCCAGTAATTGAGATTATGCAGACACTGCGCACCACGCGCATAGGCTGATACCTCATATTGAGTATAGCCTGCTGTGGCCAGTTTCGCCCTCCCCTGTTGCTGCATCTCCCAGCTGCGTTCATCACTCGGAAGCGTCGGTGGCTGCTGGTGAAACAGGGTATTGGGTTCAATAGTTAGCTGGTACCAGGAAAGATGCGCCGGTTTCAGAGCGATGGCTTCTTCGAGATCAGACAACGCCTGGGAGAGCGTTTGCCGGGGCAGGGTAAACATCAGGTCCAGATTAAAGTTGTCCAGACCGGCAGCATGGGCGGCTTCGGCGGCATTGTATGCATCGCGACGATTGTGGATGCGGCCGAGCTTCTGCAGCTGATCATTGTTAAAACTCTGAACGCCGATAGAAAGCCGGTTAATGCCCACACCCCGGTATTCACTGAAGCGTTCTCGCTCTATCGCACCGGGATTGGCTTCCCGCGTGATCTCGATATCAGGTGCAAAAGCAAGGCGCGCACGCAGGGTGCTGAACAGCCTGTCCAGCGCCTCGGGGGAAAACAGGCTGGGCGTGCCGCCGCCGAGGAAAATACTACTGACGGGCCGTCCCCAGATCAGGGGCAGTTCCTGTTCCAGATCGCTGATCAGCGCATCAATGTAGGCAGTTTCGGGTAGATCATTTTTCAGGGTATGGGAATTAAAGTCACAGTACGGGCATTTGCGCACACACCAGGGAAAATGGATATACAGCGATAGTGGCGGCAGGTTGGAGAAGTTGAACATGGCTTAATTTGTTGATTTACCACAGAGGACACGGAGGTCACAGAGATTTTGCTGGGTATCAATATGTATACATAAACTATTTTAAGGGTGAGTCTTCGTAGGTTGATGGGCTGAGCAATGCGAAGCCCAACATTTTCAGGTCAATTTAACAAATTACAATACAGCCTGTTGGGCTTCATAAAAACCATTCAGCCCAACCTACATAGATATTATCCCCGCTGCCCAAGTTGTTTCACCAACAAACGCAATGCCTGCCCGCGATGGCTCAATGAATTTTTCACTTCCGCCGATAACTGCGCTGAGGTGCAGTTGTGATCAGGAACATAAAAAACCGGATCATAGCCAAAGCCGTTCTCGCCCTGCGCTTCGCGGGTAATAATCCCTTCCCAGGTTCCCTGACAGATGATCGGGGTGGGATCTTTGGCGTGGCGCATATAGACCATCAGACACTGGAAACGGGCTGTGCGCTTTTCTTCAGGGGTATCCTGCAGGGCCTGCAGTAATTTTTGCAGGTTGTCTTCGTCCGAGGCGCCGACACCGGCGTAGCGGGCGGAATATATTCCGGGCTCACCGTTAAGGGCATCGACTTCAATACCCGAATCATCGGCGATGGCGGGCAGGCCGGATTGCTCGGCGGCATTGCGGGCCTTGAGAATGGCGTTTTCGACGAAGGTCAGGCCGGTTTCCTCAACTTCGGTAACATTGAAATCCGACTGGGGCAGTACGCTGATATCAAGCTCGGCGAGGATCTGGTTGATCTCGCGCACCTTGCCCCTGTTATTGCTGGCGAGTATGATTTTTTTCACTGAATTTTACCCCAATACCTTACGTTGCATTTCCATCAGCCGGGCAATGGCGTCTTTGCCCAGCCCGAGCATGGCGTTCAGCTCGTCAGTATCAAAGGCGGCGCCTTCGGCGGTGCCCTGAACTTCGATAAAACCGCCCTTGTCATTCATGACCAGGTTCATGTCGGTTTCACAGTCACAGTCTTCCGGGTAATCCAGATCCGTTACCGCTTCGCCTTTGTAAACGCCAACCGAGATGGCGGCAATCTGGCTGACCAGTGGATCGGTTTTAATGATTTCGTTTTCCTGCATATGGCGAATGGCGTCAACCAACGCGACCCAGGCGCCGGTAATGGAGGCAGTGCGGGTGCCGCCATCGGCCTGGAGCACATCGCAGTCCAGAGCAATGCTGTTTTCACCC
>JASBTR010000160.1 GCA_030148325.1 Gammaproteobacteria bacterium | reverse complement strand
CGCCTTGGATATACCTTCAATAACCTGATCAACCAGATCATCTTTGACCACCGCTTCGATTTTGACTTTCGGCAAAAAGTCCACGACATACTCTGCTCCACGGTACAACTCGGTATGTCCTTTCTGACGCCCGAACCCCTTAACTTCCGTGACAGTGATACCCTGTACCCCAATTTCTGACAGGGCTTCACGCACGTCATCAAGTTTGAAAGGCTTGATGATTGCCATTACCATTTTCATATGAATCACTCCTGAAAAAATGAACCTGTCCGGTTCTCTCCCAGACAGGTTCGTTGCTAACAAACCAGAAACTGGTTAGAACATGTAAATTGCTTCAAACGCCAGCGTATTCTGCGACTTGCTGCTACTGCCGTCGTCTTTGGCGAAATACTGGATGTTCGATGAATCTCGGCGCACCTCACCGCGCAGCTCGACATTCTTGCTGGCGGTATAAGCCAGGGTCAGCGTTGCTTCCTTCCACTTCTGAACCGAACCGGTACGATAACCATCCTTATCATCAAAGGACTCCGCACGCACAGCCGTACGCCATTTGTCCGACACAATATAGTTGGCATAAAGCGCGATACCTGACCACTTGGCCTTGCTGGTGCCATTGACAGCATTTTCCTGACTACCGGAATCAATATTCAGGACAAAGGACAGCGCATCGGAAGCATTAAATGTAGCGACGATATCCAGCAGGGCTCGGTTGCCCTGTGCACTGGTGCTGCCATAGCCATCAACCTGCTCGTTACCGCTCATAGCCTGAACCGCGACATCCCAGACGTCCGACGGCGCATAGTGCGCATGAAGCTCAACCGACTTGCTTTTGTTATCATCCTTGAGGTTGTCCCAGCCATTATTGATACCGGCCATGAACGTCCAGGCGCCCCCCGTTGCATAGCTGAAGCGCACACCCGTGTGGGTGAAGGGAATCGCATAACCAAACAGGATGGAGCGTGAGAAATTCAGGTTATCCTTGCTTTCAATCACTTCCGCGCCATGCAGGGTCGCGAACTTGCCAAACATAACCGAGCTGTTGCCGCTCGCATAATTAACATAGGCCTGCTGCACATCAAAATTACCGGAATTACCGGAACCACTCGACGCACTCACGCTGGTATCTGAGCCTGCATTCAACACCACAGCCCCACCGAAACCTTCTTCCGGCAGATTGCTGATAGAAAGCCCCAGCATATTGACATTAAAAGAGTTGGGCTCGGTATCAAAAATTCTACCCGTTGTTTTACCCTGTGCACTATAGGTATAGGATGTATCCACGTAACCACTGATTTCAACACCAGAAGCATCCAGCACCTCGCCCAGTGTCGGTGTTGCAGCATTTGCCCATACCGGAACCATAGCCAGTGAGCTGGAAGCCAGCCACTTCGTCATCGTATTCATAATCATTTTCTCTCCAAAATTTAGCCAGAATTAGCAATAAACATTGTTGCTTTAATGCAGATCCTTGCATCGTACTTAAGCATACCTGAGCACACTTACTGCACACGCCATGCCAGCAAAATATAATCATTTATTTCAATAGCTTATAGATAATCCCTCAAAGAACGCACCTTTCTTGTGCACCATCAGACATCACGCCCAGGCCGGGCGCACTACTTTTGTGCAATTTACCCATAAAAAAGCCTGTCTTTCGACAGGCTTTAGTTAAGAAGATCGATGGAATTAAAGAAACTGCCCCACCTACACTGTTCGCCTCATGGTGCCCGCAGGGTAGAAGGCGAACCTACAATTTTCTGCAGCTTGCTGTGAATTCAGAGAATAAATGACCCCGCCGCAAGCGGACGGGGTATTAAATCGTAGGAGCGAGCTTGCTCGCGAATGCGGTTGGATGAACCCAAACTATTCGCGGGCAAGCCCGCTCCTACCTGTTTTCCGAGCCCGCTCCTACCGGTTTTCGCCGCAAGCAGCGGGGAATTTAACCCATAGAGATTAAAGATCAAACGCGCGCGACCAGGAGGCGTAAAAACGAATGTCGCCGGCCTTGTCGGGCCTGGATTTATCATTTTTCTCCAGCGCAAAACTGAATTCACCTTTGCTGATAGCCGCTTTGACATGAACATAGCTTTCATACGCGGGATCATCGAACTGCCAGGTTCCCAGCAACAGGGTCAGCGCCAGATCCTTTTTCAACTCCAGCTCGGTTGCCGCACTCAGATAGAGATCGTTGGACTGACTGGCGCCCTGCTTGTCCAGCGTCAGCGCTGCCTGTATGGTCATCACGCTGAAATCCATGTTCAGGTATGCCTCGATAGTATCCTGATACCCACTGCCACCGGGGTAATTATAAGAAATCAGGCCTGCATCATATTTGTATTCTTTTAGCTTGCCGTTATAGCCGCCATAAAAATCCAGTTCATAATCACCACCTTCCATGCTTGAACTCCAGACACCGGCATAGGCTCCTTTCCTGTGGCTGTAGTCCACCCCACCAGAGACCGCCGCTGCATTATTTGAACGACTCACCCCGCGAAAAACATAATTCGAGGTCACACCGAAATTGGCGCTGAGCTGATAATCATCCGGTGCAGCATAGGACGGGCCGGCCGACAGGCTGCCGGCGAATAAACTGGCGAGCAGATATTTTCTGTACTGCATAGTGGGGCACTCCCTCTTTAAATCATAAAAACAGGTAAGGGCCTATGTTATCAAAAAGCGACTCGAACTATAATGATCAAAGCTACATCATGAGTGAAAACCGCAGACATAAACAGCAAAGGTATCGAAGATGATAAAAAATGATAATCTCGAGGGCATGATCGATCGCATCATGGCGGGACTGCCTGCCGGTCTGACAACCCTCGGCCGGGATGCGGAGCAAAACATTCGCGCCGCCATTCAAAGCAGCCTGCGGAAAATGGATCTGGTTACGCGCGAGGAATTCGATATACAGCGTGAGGTGCTGGGCCGCACCCGCGCCCGGCTGGAAGCGCTGGAAAAACAGGTCGCGAGGTTAGAGAAGAAAGACTAAAACACCGACGTGCCTGGCTGTAGGTACGCCTTCAGGCGCACACGTACGGCTCACCTGTATCCGAAGGGTAGACGCCGTATCTACAGCATCGTTCGTGTGTCCAATGTGAAATGATGCGCTTCGTTTCACTCAGCACATCCTACAGGAACCAGAGAACAGTGTATTTCTGTTTTTAAGGCTTGACCATGAAACATGAATAAGCCTTAATGGGTTGAAGAAAAACATACAACACCCGTTACCCGTCTCTGGTAACGAATATTTCAAAGGAATGAAATACCATGTCTCTCGCTGTCATCTACAGCCGCGCGCAATGCGG
>JASBTR010000132.1 GCA_030148325.1 Gammaproteobacteria bacterium | reverse complement strand
CGAATCTGGTCGTGGCGCAATTGCTGTTTCTGGAATCGGAAAATCCGGATAAGGATATTCACCTGTATATTAATTCCCCAGGTGGCTCGGTGACCGCAGGTCTGTCGATTTATGACACCATGCAGTTCGTCAAGCCGGATATCAGCACCATGTGTATCGGCCAGGCGGCCAGCATGGGCGCCGTATTACTGGCCGGGGGCGCGAAGGGAAAACGTTATGTGCTGCCGCATTCCCGCACCATGATCCATCAGCCGCTGGGTGGATTTCAGGGACAGGCCACCGATATTGAGATTCATGCCAGGGAAATTTTAGATATAAGGGAACGTTTGAACACCATTCTTGCCAAACATACCGGGCAAAAGATGGATCGTATCCAGCAGGATACGGATCGGGATTTCTTCCTGAACGCGGAAGAATCCGTGGAATATGGCCTGGTGGACAAAGTGATGGCTGAGCGGAGTGGCGCTTCCTGATCATTATCGGCTACACTATACTTTAGTGTGTTAGTCGGGTATTGATGCCCTGATTCTGGTAAAGGCTATTTTTCATGATCTGGAACCTTGAAAATTTGCCGAAATAGACGCAAGGTTAGAATAGCCGAATAAATTGTTTGAGGTAATGGCATGAGTGACGATAAAAATTCCACGGGTGATAATGGCAAACTGCTGTATTGCTCGTTCTGTGGTAAAAGCCAGCACGAGGTTCGTAAACTGATTGCCGGACCCTCTGTCTTTGTCTGTGATGAATGTGTAGAACTTTGTAACGACATTATTCGTGAAGAGGTGCAGGAACAGGCCGCATCTACCAATGGCAGCAGTCTGCCGACCCCCCATGAAATCAACGATATTCTTAACGAATATGTCATTGGCCAGGAACGCGCTAAACGGGTGCTGTCGGTCGCGGTATATAACCACTATAAGCGTCTGGAAAATGGCCAGAAAAAAGATGATGTCGAACTGGCGAAGAGCAATATCCTGCTGATCGGGCCAACCGGCTGCGGCAAGACCCTGCTGGCCGAAACCCTGGCGCGGATGCTGAATGTACCCTTTACCATTGCTGACGCCACGACTCTGACCGAAGCGGGTTATGTGGGTGAGGACGTGGAAAATATCATCCAGAAGCTGCTGCAGAAATGTGATTACGATGTGGAAAAGGCGCAGACCGGGATTGTCTATATTGATGAAATCGACAAGATTTCACGCAAGTCGGATAACCCGTCTATTACCCGGGATGTATCCGGGGAAGGCGTACAGCAGGCGCTGCTGAAGTTGATCGAAGGTACGGTGGCCTCGGTGCCGCCTCAGGGTGGCCGTAAGCACCCGCAGCAGGAATTTCTGCAGGTAGACACGTCTAACATTCTGTTCATCTGTGGCGGCGCTTTTGCCGGCCTGGATCGTATTATTCGTGATCGCTCCGAGAAAGGCGGCATTGGTTTTGGCGCCGAGGTCAAGAGTAAGGAAGATCAGAAGAGTTTCAGTGAAGTGCTGCATGGTGTCGAGCCTGAGGATTTGACCCGCTATGGTTTGATCCCTGAATTTGTTGGCCGTCTGCCAGTAGTGGCGACTCTGAGCGAACTGGATGAATCGGCGCTGATCCAGATTCTCACCGAGCCCAAAAATGCGCTGACTAAACAGTACATGAAAATGTTCGAGATGGAAGACTGTGAGCTGGAGTTCCGCAAAGATGCCCTGCGTGCTGTCGCGGTCCGGGCAATGGAAAGAAAAACCGGCGCTCGAGGCCTGCGTTCCATTCTGGAGCATGTGCTGCTGGACATTATGTACGATCTTCCCTCGATTGATAATCTGGAGAAGGTGGTCATTGATGAGTCAGTGATAAAGAGCGATGGTGAACCGATCTATCTCTATGAAGGAGGGGAACAGCGAATCGCTTCCGCTGACGAATAACATAGACTTTAAGGGGTATTTTTAATACCCCTTAATTTTTCCAGTACTGGATTTTGCCGGGAAAACAATCTTTGCCAGGTTGAAATTACCCGCTGCCGCCCATACAGATACCTGTAAGCAAATTCACGTTTAGTTATTTAGACGCTGCATAAGAGATTAAAAATATGTCAGAAGTTATCGAAGAACAGTTGAGCACGATCCCGGTTCTGCCCCTGCGCGATGTCGTGGTTTATCCACACATGGTTATTCCCCTGTTTGTAGGTCGTGAAAAGTCGATTCATGCTCTTGAAGCGGCGATGGAGAACGACAAGCAGATTTTACTGGTAGCGCAGAAAAGTGCCGCCCAGGATGATCCCGAGATCGAAGATATGTACCGCATTGGTACGGTTTCCAGCATTTTGCAATTGCTGAAGCTGCCTGATGGCACCGTCAAGGTGCTGGTAGAAGGCAACAAGCGTGCAGGTATTATCAGCTTCCTGAACAAGGATGAATATTTCACCGCGCAGATAAAAAAATACGAAGATGTTGAGATCGATGAGCGCGAATCAGAAGTGTTGCTGCGTTCATTGACTAACCAGTTTGACCAGTATGTCAAACTCAACAAAAAAATCCCCCCCGAAATTCTGACCTCGCTTTCCAGCATTGATGATCCCGGCCGTCTGATGGATACCATTGCTGCGCATATGTCGTTGAAGGTGGATGAAAAACAGAAAATCCTGGAGATCAAGGATCTGCGTGAACGTCTGGAATACCTGATGGGCATGATGGAGTCTGAGATTGATCTGCTGCAGGTAGAAAAACGCATTCGCGGCCGGGTCAAGCGGCAGATGGAGAAAAGCCAGCGCGAGTATTATCTGAACGAGCAGATGAAAGCTATTCAGAAAGAGCTGGGTGACATGGACGATGTGCCCAATGAGCTGGAAGAGCTGGAGCAGAAAATCGAAAAAGCCGGTATGTCTGCCGAAGCCAGGACCAAGGCTCGCTCTGAGCTAAGCAAACTGAAGATGATGTCACCGATGTCGGCAGAAGCCACCGTAGTGCGCAATTATCTGGACTGGTTGTTAGGTGTGCCGTGGAAAAAACGCAGCAAGATCCGTCATGATCTGGCCAAGGCAGAGGAAGTGCTGGAAGCCGATCATTATGGGCTGGAGAAGGTTAAGGAACGGATTCTGGAATACCTGGCCGTGCAGCAACGGATGAAGAAAATGAAAGGGCCGATCCTGTGTCTGGTAGGACCGCCCGGTGTTGGTAAGACCTCAGTCGGCAAGTCCATCGCTCGCGCGACCAACCGCAAATTTATTCGCATGGCCCTGGGCGGGGTGCGTGATGAGGCTGAGATTCGAGGCCATCGGCGTACCTATATTGGCTCTATGCCGGGCAAGATTGTGCAGAATCTGTCGAAGACCGGTACGCGCAATCCACTGTTCCTGCTGGATGAAATCGACAAGATGGCGATGGACTTCCGTGGTGATCCGGCTTCGGCTTTGCTGGAGGTGCTGGATCCCGAGCAGAACCATACTTTCAACGATCATTATCTGGAAGTGGATTTCGACCTGTCCGAAGTCATGTTTGTGGCGACCTCTAATACCATGAATATTCCAGGTCCCCTGCTGGACAGGATGGAAGTGATTCGACTGTCCGGTTATACCGAAGATGAAAAAGTGAATATCGCCGAGCGTTACCTTTTGCAAAAACAGATCACCAACAATGGTCTGAAAGAAGGTGAAATCAGCATCAGCGAAGATGCGGTACGGAATATTATTCGCTACTACACCCGCGAAGCCGGGGTGCGTAACCTCGAACGTGAAATTGCCAAGATCTGCCGCAAGGTGGTGAAGGAAATCCTGCTGGAAAAAGACGTGACTGCGGTTGAAGTAACAGCAGACAACCTGGAAAAATATCTGGGTGTACAGCGCTTCCGCTTCGGTCTGGCCGAGGAGCACGACCAGATCGGTCAGGTGACGGGACTGGCCTGGACCGAAGTCGGTGGTGAATTGCTGACGATTGAAACCGCGGTGATGGCCGGTAAGGGCAAGCATAGCGTGACCGGTCAGCTGGGTGACGTGATGAAAGAGTCGATTCAGGCAGCGATGACCGTCGTCAGGAGTCGTGCTGATGTGCTGGGTATCGAAAGCGAGGTGTTTGAGAAAAACGATATCCACGTTCACGTACCGGAAGGCGCGATTCCCAAGGATGGGCCGAGTGCCGGGATCGGCATGTGTACCGCACTGGTGTCTGCATTGACCAATATTCCTGTGCGCGCCGATGTGGCCATGACCGGTGAAATCACCCTGCGTGGCGAAGTACTGCCTATCGGTGGGTTGAAGGAAAAACTGCTGGCGGCGCATCGCGGTGGTATCAAGACGGTATTAATTCCGCATGAGAACGAGCGTGACCTGGTCGAGATTCCCGATAATATCAAGGACAGCCTCGATATTCGTCCTGTGAAATGGATTGACGAAGTGCTGGAAGTGGCCCTGACACATATGCCTGAGCCGCTGGAATCGAGTGCTCAGGCTAAACCTGATACCGCACTGGTGAAGGGAAACAAGGGCAAACCGCGCAAGGGAAACCCGGTCAGGACGCACTGATCAAAAGCCCGGAAGTTAAACCTGGAGTTACTGCGGATTCAGGTTAAAACCTGTACAAAACACTCGGCTGCAATTCCCTGGGTGTTTTGTTCGCTATTGAATCTCTGCGGGTTAAATTCCCCGCTGCTTGCAGCGAAACTGTAGGTTGGGCTGAATAAAATGAAGCACCACAGGCACTTCCTTCGCTCGCCCAACAGAATATCGAATGTGGCTATGTTGGGCTTAGTTTCACTCAGCCCAACCTACAATTAATACCCCGCCCGCTTGCGGCGGGGTAGTTTATTGATACTAAATGAGCCGGGTTTGCGGGTATTTTTTCAGAAATCCCCCGTGCTGCCTTGACCTGACCCAGCCTGACCGGTATAAATCTACCCACAGGATAACTCTATAATTCCGTCCAATGTGACGGTGTTTTTTATTTAACACCTTGTTAAGGGGATATTTAGTGAACAAAGCGGAACTTATTGATGCAGTGGCAGAAAATGCCGACATTTCCAAAGCAGCAGCAACGCGCGCTGTCGATACGGTGCTGGAGAGCATCACAAACACATTGAAAAACGGTGAACAGGTAGCGCTGATTGGCTTCGGCACTTTCTCTGTCAAGGATCGCGCAGCCCGTACCGGCCGCAATCCACGCACCGGCGAACCACTTGAAATACCTGCCGCAAAGGTTCCCTCATTTAAGGCTGGCAAAGCGTTAAAAGATGCCGTAAACTAGCGCGCCTTCGATGCGGGGTGCTTAGCTCAGCTGGGAGAGCGTCGCCCTTACAAGGCGAATGTCGGGGGTTCGATCCCCTCAGCACCCACCATTTTGGAGCGGTAGTTCAGTTGGTTAGAATACCGGCCTGTCACGCCGGGGGTCGCGGGTTCGAGTCCCGTCCGCTCCGCCAACATATGAAAAAGGGCGCGACTGTTTTACAGTCCGCCCTTTTTTGTTATAAGAATGATTAAAAATTAACTACGTTTTCAGAGTCTCTCATGCTGCAACTAATTCGTGATCGCGCCCAGGGAATTGTCATCTGGACTATTGTCGGTCTGATTATTATTACTTTTGCCCTGTTTGGTCTGAGTAGTTATCTTTCTGATTCTACCGTCGTTAATGTTGCAACGGTGAATGGCGCCGAAGTGACGCCGAATGATTTCCAGCGTGCCTACCAGAATGATCAGCAGCGGCTGCAACAGATGCTGGGTGATAAGTATCGTCCTGAAATATTTCAGGAAAACAAAATCAGAAAAGAAGTGCT
>JASBTR010000105.1 GCA_030148325.1 Gammaproteobacteria bacterium | reverse complement strand
GAGGGCTGGAACAACCTGACCGAGCCATCTGTTCTGGAAGAAAAGGTGCTCAAGGAGAACATGGCCGGACGCCATGATCGTCTGGCATGCCAGGCGCAGATCATCGGCGACTGCAAGGTCAAACCCGCCTGATTGTTTTTTCACCCTGACAGAGAATTTGAGGTAAAGACTATGCCATTGATTACATTTAGCAATCCGGATTACAAGGACAAAACTGTCTATGCGGTAACTGGTAGTTTCACCGAGACCGTACTCAAGATTGCCAGGACCAACAAGATCCCCATTGCCTTCGACTGTGAGGAAGGCGAGTGCGGCAGTTGCGCCATCCAGGTGAAATACATTGGCAACAAATCGCCCATGGGCTATCACCTTGAAGAAAAGGAAAAGCGTATTCTGCGAGAAATCGGCAAGATTTCCAAAGAAGAACTGGAACAGATGATCGTCGACGACCTTCCCAGTAAATGGCGTCTCGCCTGTCAGTTCATTCCGCGCGATGAAGATGTTCTGGTGGAATATGAGGCCCAATGACGATGGCATCCACGGCATCCCGGCTGACACCACAGACTATTTATGATGTGTTAATGACGGTGCGCCGAGGCGACCCCGTAGAAGAAACCCTGGCGCGCATCCTGTCCTCCTGGGCGCTGGGCTATGGGGCCATGCCGCTGTGGCTGGGTCTCGGCGAGGAACGTTTTCAGACCATGCTGGATTATCATTTTCCGGGTTTTCCATCGGATCTGCTTCCCGGGTTCGCTCTCGCAATCGAGCCACGGCGGTATGATGAAATGGCCGATCTGCGCAATCTTCTGATGCAAAGCCAGAGCAGCGGATCCGACAGCGAGGAATTAATGGCGGATATCGTGACCGTTGGCTGTCTGGGTAATGACCATCTGTGGCAGGATCTGGGGCTTTGGTGTCGGGCTGATCTGTCGAAGCTGATGAGCGAAAACTTTGCCCCGCTGGCCGCGCGCAATGATCGGGACATGAAATGGAAGAAATTCCTCTATAAACAGCTGTGTGAAACCGAGGGTATCTACACCTGCAGAGCGCCGAGCTGCGAGATCTGCGCCGATTACGCCAACTGCTTCGGGCCGGAGGAATGACTCATTGCTGGCGTTAGAACCGCATACCGGGATGCTTGAAACGCCGCACCGGGATTTGCAGGATCGCGCCCTTGGCGCCTATCTGGGACTGGCGCTGGGAGATGCCCTTGGTGCTACCACGGAGTTCATGACGCCGCGTGAAATTCAGCTGCGGTATGGGGTACACAGGGAGATATGCGGTGGCGGCTGGCTCAGGCTCGCCCGGGGTAAAGTGACCGACGATACGGAAATGACGCTGGCGCTCGGCCGTTCAGTGCTTCGTATGGACGGGGTGGTTGCCGCCGATATCGCAGAGGCCTTTAGCGACTGGATGCGATCAAAACCGGTGGATATCGGCAATACCGTTCGCCGCGGCATCGTCCATTACCGGCATACCGGGGAGCTGGAAGTCGCTCCCGATGAGTTCAATGCGGGTAACGGCGCCTGTATGCGCTGCTTGCCGATCGCTCTGCTACATTGTCACGGCCAGGACGCGGATCTGCTGCAGTCTTCCCGCGCCCAGGCGCATATCACCCATAATAACGCGGTAGCCGATGCCGCCACCGAGACCGTTCTGCGCATGGTGGTTTGCGCCCTGCACGGTGAAACACCCAGTGTGATACGTGAACAGGCTGACCGGCTGGTGAAGCGATATCCACAATTCAACTTTACCGGGCGTCGTGTGGAAAATCCCAGCGGCTGGATCGTGGAGACCCTGCAGGCTGTTTTTCAGTCTCTGTTCGAAAAGCAGACATTCGAGGATACCCTGGTCGAGGTGGTCAATCGGGGAGGGGATGCGGATACCACGGGTGCCATCGCCGGGATGCTTGCGGGTGCGGTTTATGGTATCGACGCCATCCCATCTCGCTGGCTGAAGGCGTTGGACAGGAATGTTGATGTGGCCTGCCGCAAGCAGACCCTGGCATTACTGGATCTGGCGTGCCGGCATTCAGGACGTGATCGCTGAGACAGGCCGACGGAAATGACGAAGCAGACCGGATCCGTGCAGCCCATCGACCTGGATATCTACCTGAAACTGTTCGAACCCTATGAGGAGCAGTTGCGCACATTCGACGGTCGTGAACGGGAATACGGCGGACGCTTCGCCCTGCTGTTCCGCCAGGTGGCGCGCCTGCTGGTGCAGGATACCGACATCAATCGGCTGGTGCCCCGAATGTATGTCGAGGTTGCGCATCGCTACCTCGGAAAGGTGCCGGACACGGTGCGCCATTTTTCCTACGAGGACAATCGCCACTTTTTTCTCAGCGAACTTCGAGAGTGGATCGCGGTGCAGGAACGTGGCCGGGTGCTACGCCAGGCCGGGCGTCAGGCTGAGTGAACGGTTACGATGATGAATTACCCGGCGCATGCGCCAAAATGGAAAGGGCATGCAGTTCGCCACTGCCAAGTTCGTCTTTGAATAGCGCCAGCAGGGGGCGCTGGCGTTGGATCAGGTTCAATCCTTCGAATGCCTCACTGATCACGGTGAGGGAGAAATTGCAGTCACTACCTTCAGTGCGCACCTCGGCGTCTGGGTAGTTTTCGCGAATGCGCGTGATGATATCCTCGGCATTCATTGCGCCGTTGTCTCCAGCGTGGCGTCGATCATGGCCTGCAGCTCACCGCTTGCCAGCATGGCTTCGATGATATCGCTGCCGCCGATGAGCTCGCCGTTGACGAAGAACTGCGGAAAGGTGGGAAAGTCCGATACCTCAGGCAGAGCCTGCATGATCTGCGGGTTCATCAGCACGTCCACCCAGGCATATTCGTAGCCTGCGCCCTTCAGCGCAGCCGATGCTTTGGAAGAGAAACCGCACATGGGCAGATCGGGCGAGCCTTTCATGTACAGGATCAACGGGTTCTCGGCCAGTTGCTGGCGGATCTTGTCGGTGGTTTTCATATCGGTTACTCCACGAGTTGCGTTTCCAGTTTGTTAAGATGTGCAGCCAGGGCGCTATCCATGGTAAGCGCATGCAGCTGAAACCAGACGGGTAGTTGCTCCGTCACGTAGGCCCTGCCGATAAACGTCGAGCCCGACTGCACCCGGTCGTTGATCCGGCGCAGCTCACCCAGCACCCGCTGGTGCTCATCCCTGTGCTCGCCGATTGCGGGGAAGGCGCTTTCCTGCATCAGGGCATTTTCAGACTCAAAGTGCGATTTGGTGTGCGCCAGCAGTTCAGCAAACAGGTGAATGAAATCAGGTTTTGTGGCATCACCCAACTGGTTAACAAGTTCCACAAATTCGCGATGGGTGTCGTCCATCTGCGCAACACCCAGCAGGTAGCGATCTTCGAATGCCTCAATCAGCACAGGACTGCTCCGCATTGTTTTCACGCCGGTAGGCAATCATTTTCGGCAGCTTGTGGGCGATGTAGTTTGTGAATGCGTCGACGTTGTCGTAGTCGTGCTCTATTGCCATGGCGCTGAGCTGATCGAGCAGATCGCGCAACCACCGGATCTCATCCAGTGTGCGTCCACAGGTCAGGCAACGCTGACCGTCATCACGACAGGCAGTTTTTCCCTGGCAGGGCTGAAAGACCATCAGCAGCCAACCTCGGCGCCTGCTGTTTCGGCGATCTGAGTGCCGTCGGTCACCCCGGCAGCCGCCAACAGGTCTTCGACATCCGCTTCGATGACCTCGATGTTCATCTTTTTACAAAAACGCTTTTCCTTGTCGTTCGGTTCCGCTATCAGTGCCCAGCCTGCCGGTGATCCGGCGGCATAGAGCATGTCGGAGAGCACCATGCGCTCGGTATCCCGGGTCATGCGCAGTCCGATAAAAAGGTATTTTTTTCCCTTGCGATATTGCTTGACGAAATCCGGGATGGCAAAGCCCCCCATTAATTCGCTGATGTAATCAACATAATCGGCATCCGAGGCGATATAGGTTGGGTCTGGCAGCGGGCTTCCCATGGGCTTGAACAGTATGGGGAGCGAGGTATCCACCTCACTTTGATCGATCTCGGTGGCCGAATATTTCTCGCCGTCATAGCGATGAATGCGGAAGCGGTAGTCGGTGCCACCTATACGGGCCATGCCGCGGATCAGGGTGTGCGGCGTATCCGCATAGCTGTCCTGTAGCTGGGTATCACGGTTGATATCGATCACATACGGTGGCCTGATCGTGGCCAGCCAGTCGTGCAATGCAGCGCGTGTCCAGCTGGTTTCCCCATAGCTGGTATTGAGGAAGCGCTGCAGGGCAGGGCGTCCACGTTTGAGTTCCACGTCCATGGCGGCGCGCGGAAATTCATACATTAGCCGTGGCGCCATGGGTTTGCCATTGTTCATCGCCAGGATCAGGCTGTCACTGTCGGCAGGCATAGGTTCGCCCGTTTCCCTGTTGACAACGTCGGCCAGCGCACCGGGCCCGAGATAGGGTACGACGCTCCCATCGCCGATAGCGGTGATTAATTCCTGCAGACTTGCTTGACTCATTGCTTTCTCCGAATT
>JASBTR010000126.1 GCA_030148325.1 Gammaproteobacteria bacterium | reverse complement strand
AGTGCACGGAAAGAAACACCAGAATTGCCAGCGCCGAAGTCGCAGACAGGTCTCGGGTTGGCGAATGCAGGCCCGGGATCAGTCCGGCCAGATTGGCAATAACAAGGAATATCCATAAACTGCCAATCAATGGCAACAGTTCATATTTGTGATCAGGTGCTACCGCAGCCACCGCTTCTTCAATAGTGTTGATTATGCCTTCGACTGCGGTTTGCAACATGCCCGGTTCCATTTCAAGCCTGCGGGTACAGAGCCAGGCAACAATAGCGATCACAGCAATAAGCAACCAGGTGGTAATTACAGTACTGGTGATCTGTAATAGCCCGAATTCGAACACAACAGTGGCTGTAATTCCATCATCCGACATTGGCTACTCCCTGATAAAAAGATAAACGTTGATTGCGCCAATGAACACGCCAATAATAATAAAACTCACGGTCCATTGAATGCAGTAGCCCTGCACCTTGCTGTCCAGCCAGAGTCCGAAATAGGCACCAAGCACAACCGGTAATATAAACAATAGCCCCAGAGTGCCGATAAAAACAGTTTGTGAAAACAGGGTCGGACGATCCTTCTCTGCCTGCTGCATACGTCTGGCCTGTGACTCAACTTTCTTGCGCAATTGATCATACTGGTTCATCTGCCAGCACCTCGTCTGCCTATTTCCCACATACGTTTCAGCAACTCATCCAGCATCTGGTGCAGACTGGTCTTCATTCTGTGCAGTGACTGCTCTTCCTTGAGTAACTGTTGCTGTAACGCGCCACTGATGCGCAC
Organism: Gammaproteobacteria bacterium; assembly: GCA_030148325.1. Taxonomy (GTDB): domain Bacteria; phylum Pseudomonadota; class Gammaproteobacteria; order UBA6429; family Thiohalophilaceae; genus JAADGZ01. Next base: position 8,340 of record JASBTR010000126.1, on the reverse strand, counting down.
ATAATCCTGGTCAATAATATATCGACGGGTGCTGATGGATAACTCATTATTAACGAAATAAAGCACCGCGCCGGGAAGCGCCAGATACTGCCAGGCGCCTTCGCCGATACGAAAGCGTGCCAGTCCGAATACCAGCGTGGTCATCATGCGGCTATGGCCTGCGAGTATGCCAAAACTGCCTGAGGAATCTTCACCAACAAATGAACTCACGTCTGTAAACCGTTGTGACTGGCTTGCATCCCTGATAATCAGTTCGAAACTGTTCATGATGTTGCCGTCGTCGCTACGTTATCCATGGCGCCGCGCATATAACACTGTCCTTCTGTTAACGTATCATACTGGCCGAGCAAAAATGCTTCACAATCATTCAGTGTCTGTTTCAGGGGTACCGATACACCCTCCATCCCCGTGTGCGTGGCAAGCACATGGAAGGGCTGGGTAAGATAACGTTGCAGCTTGCGTGCACGTATAACAATGCGTCGATCATTTTCCGACAGCTCTTCGATACCCAGCATGGCAATAATGTCTTCCAGCTCACGGTAACGTGCCAGATGTTCCCGCACACCTTCAGCAATATGGTAATGGCGATCACCCAGGGTTTGGCGATCCATGAGTTTGCTGCCGGAGTGCAGCGGATCGACTGCGGGATAAATACCCTTGCCCGCCTGGGCGCGGGATAAAATTACCGAAGTATCAAGGTGTCCCAGAATAGCGCTCACCGCAGGATCGCTCATGTCATCCGCCGGCACATAAACCGCCTGCACTGAAGTAATGGTGCCGTCATGGGTGGAAAGAATACGGTCCTGCATTTCCGCCACTTCGGTGATCAATGTAGGCTGATACCCCACCGTGGCGGGCATACGGCCCAGAAGGCTGGAGATTTCGCTGCCGGCCTGGACGAAACGGAATATGTTGTCCATCACAAACAGTACTTCCTTTTGCAGGCTGTCGCGCAAATATTCGGCATAGGTCAGGGCTGACAGGCCGACGCGAAAACGTACGCCGGGCGATTCATCCATTTGTCCGAACATCATCAGTGTCTGATCCATGACCCCGGCTTTTTTCATCTCATGCCAGAGTTCATGCGCCTCGCGAATACGTTCACCGACCCCGGCAAATACCGACACACCTTTGTGCAAGACTGCAATTGCATTCATGAACTCCATGATCAGGACGGTTTTGCCCACCCCGGCACCACCGAACAAACCGGTTTTTCCGCCCCTGACAAAGGGACACAACAAGTCAATCACCTTAATGCCGGTTTCCAGCACTGCTCCCACGCCGAGAGTTTCCTTCAGTGGCGGCGGGCGGCTGTGAATATTGCGAAATGTCTTCAGCGGCAGGCGTTCCCCGCCATCAAGTGGTTCGCCAAAGATATTCAGGAGGCGCCCCAGGCAGTCCGGGGAAACTGGAACATGCAGGGGGGCGCCGGTATCATAAACACGAATATCACGGCGAAGTCCGGCCGTGGTATGCAGGGTGATCGCGCGCACATGATTTTGATCGAGATGCTGGTGTACCTCGAATATATAGTTTTCATGATCAAATGAAGTACGTAGCGCCTGATGCAGGGGCGGCAGCTGTTGACATCGAATAATCACCACCGGTCCGTGAACTTCAGTAATCACGCCTGTTGCATTATCATTGTTCATGCTCACCGGTTGCTCTTCCATCACGCGCATACCCTCGTTGGGTGCCTGTAAAAAGCTTAAGGTACTATTTATTATAGTTAGTGTAGCAGTGGTAGTTTGTTTATCGCTCCACCTGACCCATCAATATAACCTTGTTGGGCTACTAAGTAAGTGTTCCTAAAGGGTATCCAGATATTATTAATGTGTCATACGTAGGTACTTAAGCGTATGAACAATTGCAGGTACGGCTTTAGCCGTACAAAATACTCAATTATGCGCCACACTCTACGTTATTTAACCGCTGGTGTTCGCCTGAAGGCGAACCTACAGGTGAATAAATTCCTTAAGTACCTACGTATGATTAATGTGTAGGATGTGCTGAGTGAAACGAAGCGCATCGTTCGTGTGTCCAGCCTGGAATGAATGATGCGCTTCGTTTCACTCAACACATCCTACGAGAGCTTAAAACCATGCTGTAAAGTGGACAGGAATTCGGAACTTTGTGTTTAGATTGACTCTTAACATAATCTTAATCTTTGTTAGATTAGAATTCCTGCATATACATATCGCGGCATAGTCTGGATTCTCAGCACCTGTATAGCGTGTGCCTCGTCGTGATATTACAGCCGTTTTTTCTCCAGGAAGTGGCTGGAAAATTCCATTTAGTCTATTTACCTGAGCGAGTTCCGGGGTATTCATAACCCGGCCCGGTCCTGTTATCCGACCCTTTTAGCGGTTCGATAGCGGGTCAGTTGCTCAATATTGCGGAGATATTTACATTATGAATGCAATTAGAGTCACTCAGCCTGACTGGTATATCCGCCTGTTCCCCTTCCTGCTCTGGCGCAAGATGGTAACGGCGCGTACCCTGAAAACGGATTTTATTGCGGGTTTGACTGGTGCGATTGTTGTTCTGCCCCAGGGTGTGGCGTTTGCTACCATCGCCGGTATGCCTCCGGAATACGGGCTTTACGCAGGCATGGTGCCGGCGATCATTGCGGCGCTGTTCGGATCTTCCCATCATCTGGTTTCAGGCCCGACCACGGCGGCTTCCATCGTGCTGTTTTCTGCGCTGAGCGTGTATGCCGAGCCGGGCTCGGCTGAATATGTCGCGCTGGCCCTGACCATGACCTTTATGGTGGGGCTGTTTGAACTGGGACTGGGGATGGCGCGCATGGGCGCCATTGTTAATTTCATTTCTCATTCTGTCATTGTTGGTTTTACCGCCGGGGCGGCGATCCTGATTGCCAGCAAACAGCTGAAGAATTTTTTTGGCATCGAGATGCCGCGCGGTGCGCACCTGCCGGAGATCCTGCATTCATTCTGGCTGCAGATTGGCGACATCAACCCTTATATTACTACAGTGGCGATGATTACCCTGCTGTCCGGGATTGCGGTGAAGCGCTGGATTCCGAAAATACCCTACCTGATTGGGTCGATGGTGATAGGCAGTCTTGCCGCGCTGGTGCTGAATCGGATGTACGGGATAGAGGTGACCGGCATCACGTCGCTGGGCGCGTTACCTGCCACACTGCCACCGTTGTCAGCCCCGGATTTTTCGCTGGATACGATTAAGCACCTGTCTACTTCGGCCCTGGCGGTGACCCTGTTTGCGCTTACCGAGGCCGTCTCCATCGGTCGGTCGCTGGCCATGCGCAGCGGTCAGCGCATTGACGGTAACCAGGAATTCATCGGCCAGGGTCTCTCCAATATTGCCGGCAGTTTTTTCTCCGGCTATGTGGCGACCGGCTCGTTCAACCGCAGTGGCCTGAATTACCAGGCCGGGGCGAAGACGCCGCTGGCGGCGGTTTTTGCCGGTTCGTTATTGATGGTGATCGTGGTGCTGGTCGGCCCGCTGGCGGCGTATTTGCCGAATGCGGCAATGGCCGGGATTCTGTTCCTGGTGGCCTGGGGCCTGATTGATTTCCATGAAATCAGCCATGTGCTCAAGAGCAGCCGTCGCGAGACCGGCATTCTCGCGGTAACCTTCTTCGGTGCCCTGTTCCTGGAGCTGGAACTGGCGATTTTTGCCGGTGTGATGCTGTCGTTGGTGCTGTATCTGATGCGGGTGGCCAAGCCACGCATCGTTACCCGCACCCCGGATCCACGGCTGCCCAAGCAGGCCTTTTCCAGTGATCCGGAACTGCCCCAGTGTCCGCAGTTACGCCTGTTGCGCATCGATGGCTCGCTGTTTTTCGGTTCCGTGAATCATGTGCAGGAAGTATTTGCCGAGATCGAAGCCCGAAGCCCGGAGCAGAAGCATCTGGCGATCGTCTGTCAGGGAATAAACTTTGCTGATATCCAGGGAGCTGATACGCTGGCCCGAGAAGCACAGGCGCGTCAGGCGCGGGGTGGCGGTCTGTATCTCATTAATATTAAGCAGGGCTTGTGGGATTCGCTGGAAAAATGCGGGGCGCTGGACATCATTGGTGCGAATCATGTGTTCCAGTCGAAGCGAGCCGCGATTACCGGCATCTATAACAAGCTGGATCACGATATCTGCAAGACCTGTACGAAGCGTATATTCCATGAGTGCAAAAAGCACTAACGACCGGCGTCCGGAGGCATCATGTATATTCTGATCATCGAAGATAATCCGGATCTGGTGGCCAATCTTTATGATTATCTGGAGTTGCAGGGCTACGTGGTGGATGCTGCCTATGAAGCCAAAAGTGGGCTGCAGTTTGCGCTGGAGAATGACTACGATGCGATCGTGCTGGATCTCATGTTGCCGGGCATGGACGGGCTGGAAGTGTGTTCGCGCTTGCGTGAAGCGGGTCGTGATTTGCCGATCCTGATGCTCACCGCAAGAGATACGCTGGAGGACAAGCTTGAAGGCTTTGCTCACGGTGCGGATGATTACATGATTAAGCCCTTTGCCATGCAGGAGCTGGATGCCCGTTTGCAGGCGATGGTGCGTCGCGCCCGCGGCGAGCAGTCGCGTGAGGTCATTCAGGTGTCGGATCTGTCTTTTGATCCGGCCAGCCTGCGGGTGGAGCGGGCCGGTCAGCGCCTCAGTCTGCCCCCCATCCCGCTGAAGATTCTCAGCCTGCTGCTGCGCCAGTCGCCACGGGTAATCCCGCGCAAGGAAATCGAGCGTCGTATCTGGGGCAATACCCGTCCCGACAGCGATGCCCTGCGCGCGCATATGTCGGTGCTGCGTTCCGTTGTTGATCGCCCCTTTGAGCAGGCGCTGATTCGCACTGTGCATGGTATCGGCTATCAACTGGTGGCCCCGGATGAAGTTCAGGACTAGCCTTCGTTATCGGGTCGCCTTCGCCTTTGCCTTTCTGGGCACCCTGGTTAGTCTGGTTATTGCCGGCGGCCTGTATGTGCTCATGCTGGACATGGAAAAGCGCCTGATTAACGAGACCCTGTCTACCGAACTGGAAGACTACATGGCGCGTTTCGCGCTTGATCCCGATACCCCGCCACCCAGCAGTACGGCCCTGCACAGCTTTGTTATTGGTGCAGGTTCCGGCGAAAGTCCCGAGGTTCTGCGGCAGTTACAGCCGGGTCTGCAGCAGGTTCAGATCAAGGATGAAAATTATTTTGCCGAAGTGCGTGAGCAGGCCGGGCGGCGTTTTGTGGTGCTCTATGAAGATACTCGTATACGCCAGCGTGAACGGCAGTTCCGTTATTACCTGATAGCCGGGGTGTTGACCATGATTGGTCTCTCCGCCCTGCTGGGTTTCTGGCTGGCCGGGCGGGTCATCTCACCCGTGGTCGAGCTGGCGCGACGGGTCAGCGGTCTGCGTCCTAAGGCAAGTTTGACCCCGCTGGCTGAGGACTTCCCTGAAGATGAGGTGGGTGAACTGGCGCGGGATTTTGATGATTACCTTGCGCGGCTGTCCGATTTTATCAAACGTGAGCGCGCGTTTACCTCGGATGTCAGTCATGAGTTGCGTACCCCACTGGCGGTCATCAAGGGCGCGGCGGAAGTACTACTGGCTGATGGTCAGATGGATGTGGCGCGGCGCAAGCGGGTGGAACGGATCGCACGTGCAGTGGAAGAAGCGACCGAACTGAGCTCAGCGCTGCTGTTGCTGGCGCGGGAGCGGGAAGATCACCTGGCCTCTTCTGCCTGTGAGGTGGGGGAGATTATCGCCCAGGTTTTGCAAAATCATCGCTATTTGCTGGAGCACAAGCCGGTGGAGGTCAGGTTCGAGATCCAGAAGCAGCCACAGCTGCAGGTGGAATGCAGCCTGCTGCGGGTGGTGCTGGCCAACCTGGTGCGCAATGCCTTTTCCTATATTGAAAAAGGTCATGTGCAGGTCACTCTGGAAAGTCGCTATGTGGAAATCGAGGACACCGGCGTAGGGATTTCACATGCCAGCCTGGAACGGGTGTTTGAACCCTATTATAGTGCGCAGCCGGGCGGCGAAGGCATTGGCCTGTCTCTGGTCAGACGCATCTGTCAGCGCTACGACTGGAACATTGAGATCGACAGCAATGAAGGTCAGGGTACCCGTATCCGGCTGTATTTTTCCTGAGTTGAGTATGGCTAAATAGACTTGATGGGTTTCACTTTGTTCTACCCATCAATACAAACTTGTTAGACCACTAAATAAAAGTTCCGGAAGGGTGTCCAGATGTAAGGTGTAGGATGTGCTGAGTGAAACGAAGCGCATCATTCCAGGCCAGACACGCGAACGATGCGCTTCGTTTCACTCAGCACATCCTACGAAGGTCTAAAATCACCACTAAAAAGTGGACAGGAATTCGGAACGCTTATTTAGGATAATTTTCCTTGTTTTCCCGGGAGTCGTTGTGTGGGCAGGCGTAGCAAGACAGTAATCCAGATCACCGGCTTTCTGTGCATGACGTTCAGTTTGACGATGCTGGCGCCGTTACTGGTGTCGCTCTGGTATGACGATGGTGAAGCCAAGCGCCTGCTGATTTATTTTATCGTTATGCTGGTTAGTGGTTTTCTGCTCTGGCTGCCTTTTCGCAAGCGGCGTTATGAACTGCGCCGGCGGGATGGTTTCTTCATTGTTGTTATTTTCTGGATGTTGCTGAGCCTGCTCGGCCTGGCCCCCTTTGTCTACGGGCTTAATCTTTCCTTTGTCGATGCGCTGTTTGAATCAGTCTCCGGTCTGACCACCACCGGGGCGACGGTGATTTCCGGACTCGATGATCTGCCTCCCTCTATGCTTTTTTATCGTCAGGAACTGCAATGGTTTGGCGGCATGGGCCTGATCGTGCTGGCGGTGGCGGTGATGCCCATGCTCGGCATCGGCGGCATGTCGGTGTACCGTGCGGAAGCGCCGGGGCCGATGAAAGAAGAGAAAATGACGCCACGGCTGGCGTCGACTGCGCGTTCTCTATGGGCGCTGTATCTGGGGCTGACGCTGGCCTGCGCGCTGGCTTACTGGTATGCCGGCATGTCGTCTTTTGATGCGATTAGTCATAGTCTGGCCACCGTTTCCACCGGCGGTTTTTCCACCCATGACGCCAGTCTGGCCTGGTTTAACAGTCCTACGGTGGAGATGGTGGCGGTGGTCTTCATGCTGCTGGGGGCGATCAATTTCAGCGTACATTTCCTTGCCTGGCGGCACCTGAGCCTCGGGGTCTATTTTCGTGATACTGAGGTGCGAACATTTCTGCTGCTGGTGCTGGGGTTGATTGTTGTGACCAGCCTGATTCTGTGGCTGTCAGGACAAATGCCGGACCTGCTGACGGCCATACGCGAGGCGACTTTTGAAGTGGTTTCGGTGATCACCAGTACCGGTTTCGGTCTGGATGATTTTTCACTCTGGCCGATGTTTTTGCCTGCGCTGCTCATATTTATCAGTTTTATCGGCGGTTGCGGGGGTTCTACGGCCGGGGGCATGAAGGTTATGCGCATCATCCTGCTGGCCAGACTGGGCTATCGAGAACTGAAGCTGCTAATACATTCACGGGGCATTTTTCCGATCAAAATGGGGGGACGCCGGGTGCGGGAAAGCACCCTGCAGGCGATCTGGGGGTTTTTCGCGGTTTATGCGTTGACCTTTGTGGTGCTGATGCTGTTGATGATGATGTGCGGGCTGGATCAATTATCCGCTTTTTCTGCGATTGCCACCTGTATGAACAACCTCGGTCCCGGTCTGGGTGAGGTATCGCAGACCTTCGCCCATGTCAGCAGTGGCGGTAAACTGGTGGCTGTACTGGCCATGCTAATTGGTCGGCTGGAGATATTCACCGTGCTGGTGCTCCTGCATCCGGCGTTCTGGCGCAGCTAAGTCAGTGAACCGGAATAGTTAGCCCTCATCCATAAAGGTTTGGATTAAACGCAGAGATGTGTCCGGAATAAAGTGAAAAAATACACCCTGCGGGCATTTTATCCCAGGAGAGCAAAATTAATAATCAAAATTATACAACCTCTGCGTCTTTGCGCCTCCGCGTTCTCTGCGTTAATTATCCATGTTTATGGATGGGTACTAATTAGAAAACCAGGCGGGATAGAGCAGGCTGTGTCTGAAAACTTGATTTATCTTTGCAAACCCTTAACATACGTTCGTTTAACATTAACGTTTATACAGAATTATCTCGTCAGGTACCGCAAAATCTTCACCAGGGCGAGTTTCTAAATAGCTGTTCCAAATACCAGTACAGTTTTGGAAAAGCCGTTCGTCCTGAGCTTGTCGAAGGACAAACATATTAAGCACTTTATTTACAGCGTTTCCACGTTCATGGTTCGACAGGCTCACCACGAACGTGGAAACCC
>JASBTR010000121.1 GCA_030148325.1 Gammaproteobacteria bacterium | reverse complement strand
TAAATAAGCGTTCCAAATACCAGAACACTTGTGAATTTCCACGTTCGTGGTGAGCTTGTCGAACCATGAGCGTGGAAATGCGGTGAATAGAGTGCTTAATCTATTTGTCCTTCGACGAGCTCAGGACGAACGGCTATTCCTAAAGTATACTGGTATTCGGAACAGCTATTTAGACACGCTGAATAAACAACCCCGCTGCAAACGAACGAGGTATTAAATCATAGGGTAGGAGCGAGCTTGCTCGCGAAAGTGGCTGGGTGAACCTCAAACTATTCGCGGGCGAGCCCGCTCCTACCGGTTTTCGCTACAAGCAGTACTTAAAGTATCCAGAACGAATTATGATCGAACTACACCACATCCATCGTAATTTTCAGGTCGGCGATCAAACCGTGCATGCGCTCGACGACATCAATCTCGAGATTAGCGCAGGCGATTATATTTCCATCATGGGTCCTTCCGGTTCCGGCAAGTCCACCCTGCTCAACCTGCTGGGCCTGCTGGATCGCGCCAGCTCCGGCCGGTATCTTCTCAACGGCCAGGATGTCACGGCCCTCAGCGATGACCAGCAGGCCGTCACTCGCAACCGTAACATCGGTTTCGTGTTTCAGGCCTTTCATCTGGTGCCCAGACTGACCGCTGCAGAAAATGTTGAACTACCCCTGATGCTGGCTAGCATTCCGCTGGAAGAACGCCAGGTCCGGGTCGAACAGGCACTGGCTGAGTTGGGCCTGGGTGACCGCAGCCAACACAAACCCGATCAGCTTTCCGGTGGTCAACGCCAGCGTGTCGCTATTGCCCGCGCCACTGTCACCAAACCCACCCTGCTACTGGCCGATGAGCCCACTGGCAACCTGGATCAGAAATCCGGTCAGGACGTAGTCCACGTTCTCGAACAACTCAACCAGCGCGGCATTACGCTTGTCGTCGTCACCCACGACGCCGCCATCGGCCAACGCGCCCGGCAGCAAATTCATATGCTCGACGGGCGTATCGACGATAGCTGAATAGAAGTTCCCAAAGGGCGTCCGGATATTAATAAACAACCCCGCAGCAAGCTACGGGGTATTAGTCAAAGGAATAACCTGAACCGCCAAGACGCAAAGGACGCCAGGAATTGTTTGGCTAAAACTTGGCGTCCTTTGCGTCTTGGCGGTTAATATTAATCACAGCAAGCTGTGGGGAATTAAACCCGTAGAGATTAATTATCGAGATGTTATTCCGGGTCTCCACTTTACTACGCCCGGAATAACAAATTAATCAGCGCTTCCTAGGGTCTGTTGATCTTTCAGATGTTAGGCTGATTTTGAGGAAATTTTAGTCCTGACAAGGCATTTTTTACGTATCAATGCACTCCATTGGTAGTAAAAAATAACGCAGGCAGGACTAAAATTAGCCAAAATCAGACAATAGATGAAAGATCAACAGACCCTAAGTATATTCTCTCTGCGTCTTTGCGCCTCTGCGTACTCTGCGTTTATTATAAGGCCTCATGAACTAGCCAAACGATAGCGACCTTGACACATTCATTACTAATCGAATCCGCCTCGACCAGCATCGCCGGTGTTAAACCTCAAAATGAGGATGCCTGCGGTGTGCATGTGCCTGAAGGTCCGCTGCTGAACACCAAGGGGATTGCCACCGTGATTGCCGATGGCATGAGCGGCAGTGATGCCGGCAGGGAAGCCAGCCAGGCCTGCGTTAACGGTTTCCTGGCTGATTATTTCAGCACCCCGGAAAGCTGGACGGTAAAAACTTCGGCGCAGAAAATTCTTTCCGCACTCAATCACTGGCTGCATGGGCAGGGTCAGCGCAGATTCAACAGTCACAAGGGCATGGTCACCACGCTTACCGCTATGGTGCTCAAATCCAATACCGGTCATATTTTTCATATTGGTGACACGCGTATCTACCGCCTGCGTAACGGTGAGTTTGAACAACTTACCCGTGATCACCGGGTCAGCGTAAATGAAAAAAAGACCTACCTGTCCCGCGCTATGGGTATTGAGCTGCATCTTGATATTGACTATCGCTCGGTGCTGCTGGAGACCGGTGATATCTTTGTCATGCTAACTGACGGGGTCTATGAGTTCATCAATGATCAAAATATAAGAGCCTGCCTGCAGAACCACCCGGATGATCTACAAGCAGCCTGTGAGTCAATAGTCCAACAGGCCGTAGATAACAAAAGCAATGACAACCTGAGCTGTCAGATTTTCAGAATCGAGCAATTACCCACTGAAAATAAAAATGAATTCTACGATAAACTGATCGAACTTCCTTTCCCACCGCCGCTGGAAGCGGGCATGATTCTGGATGGCTATAAAATTCTGCGCCACCTGTTTTCCAACAAACGCACCGAGGTCTACCTGGCGCAGGACACGCAAACAGAACAGCGGGTTGTACTCAAGGCACCCTCAGTCAACTATGAAGATGATCCGGATTTCATTCATCATTTTCTGCATGAGGAATGGGCAGGACGGCGCATCAATAATCCTCATGTAATGAAAGTACTGGAAATAGAACGCAGACGCACCGCACTTTATTACATTAGTGAGTACATCGAAGGCCGCACCCTGCGCCAGTGGATGAATGACGAACCGCGCCCTTCACTTAACAGGGTCAGAAACTTTATCGAACAGATTTCTCATGGGCTGCGCGCCTTTCATCGCATGGAAATGATCCATCAGGATCTGAAACCGGAAAATATTCTGGTGGATGAACACGGCACTCTGAAAATAATCGACTTCGGCTCAACCAAGATCGCCGGCATCGAAGAGATTAGTACGCCACTGGAAACCAATAATCTTCTCGGCACAATCAACTATACCGCACCGGAATATCATACCGGCGAACAGGCCAGCAACCGTTCGGATATATTTTCACTCGGCGTGATCACCTATGAACTACTGAGCGGGAAACTGCCCTATGGCAGGGAGCTCTCTGCCCGCAACCTTCGCCGCGTTAATTACCGTTCCATCAAACAGTTTAATCCGGAAGTACCGGTCTGGGTGGACAAGGCGCTTGAGAAAGCCGTGCATATTAAGCCTGAACACCGCTTCAGCATATTGTCTGAATTCACCCACGCCATGTGTCAGCCGGACTCCAGCCTGGTCAATCAGGATTACGTGCCGCTAATCAAACGCAACCCCCTGAAGGTATGGCAGGGAATCAGCCTGATTCTGCTGCTCGGCAACCTGGTGCTGATCTATCTGTTATTGCGCTAACGCTGGTTCAAATCAGAAAAGTGGCCGATATGCCCTTATTCTTTTTCTGAAGTCCGAAAGATTGGCTCTATCTTGCTAAAAGATAAGCCCTTTTCTCCCAATTCCATTCCGCCCCTGTTACACTTTGCGCACACAGCGGAGTGAAAGTATGGTCGCCACATCAACAAAAGAAGAAAACCGGGATTATCTGCAGCAGGTTACCGAAGCGCTGAGTGAACAGCAGATGGATCGGATTGACGCCATTCTGCAGGACATGCACCCGGCCGAAATCGCGCATCTGCTTGAATCCCTGCCCAGCGATCAACGTGAGATCGTCTGGCCACACACCCCGGCCGAATCGGAAGGGGAGGTGCTGCTGCACCTCAACGACAACGTGCGCGCCGCCTTTATCGATAAAATGGATTCCGAAGATCTGGTGGCTGCTACCGAGGCGCTGGATGAGGATGACCTGGCCGATCTGTTTCCGGAAATGCCCCGGGATGTGGTGCAGGAACTGCTGTTATCCATGGAACAACAGGATCGGGATCGCCTGAAAGCGGTACTCTATTACCCGGAAGACACCGCCGGCGGCCTGATGGATCTGGATACGGTGACCGTGCGCGCCGATATTACCCTGGATGTGGTGCTGCGCTACCTGCGCCGCCGCGGAGAAATCCCGCCCTCAACTGACAGCCTGTTCGTGGTTGACCGGGATGGTCAATATCTTGGCCTGCTACCGCTGACCATCCTGCTCACCCATGAGCCGGCTGCCAGCGTTCATGAGGTCATGGAACATGATGAAAATGCAATTCCAGCCGACATGCCGGCGCGTGAAGTAGCCAATCTTTTCCAGCACCGCGATCTGATCACCGCGCCGGTGGTCAGCAATGACAACATTCTGCTTGGTCGTATCACCATTGATGATGTGGTGGATGTGATTCGTGATGACGCCGAGCACTCACTGATGAGCATGGCCGGTCTGGATGAAGAAACCGATATGTTCGCCCCGGTGGTTACCAGCGCCAGGCACCGCGCAATCTGGCTCGGCGTCAACCTGCTCACCGCCCTGCTGGCCTCCTGGGTAATCGGTCTGTTCCAGGGTACGATTCAGCAGTTCGTCGCCCTGGCCATCCTCATGCCCATCGTCGCCAGCATGGGCGGAATCGCCGGTACCCAGACCCTGACCCTGGTTATCCGCGGCATTGCGCTGGGACAGATCAGCGCCAGTAACGCTCGACGACTGTTTACCAAGGAACTCTGGGTAGGGGTCTGGAACGGGCTTATCTGGGCCATCGTCCTCGCCGGTATTGCGGGAGCCTGGTTCAAGAGCCTGAACCTGAGCCTGCTGATTGCCGCCGCCATTGTAATTAATCTGATTGTCGCGGCCATCGCCGGCGCCACGGTGCCATTACTGTTGCGCCGCGTCGGCATCGATCCGGCGCTGGCAGGCTCGGTTGTACTCACCACCATTACCGATGTGATGGGCTTTTTCGCCTTCCTTGGCCTCGCCAGCCTGTTTCTGGTTTAGTCGCCCAGATTGAAAAAAATCTGATTTATCTGGCCAGGGTCTGTTGATCTTTCAGATGTTAGGCTGATTTTGAGGAAATTTTAGTCCTGACAAGGCATTTTTTACGTATCAATGCACTCCATTGATAGTAAAAAATAACGCAGGCAGGGCTAAAATTAGCCAAAATCAGACAA
>JASBTR010000113.1 GCA_030148325.1 Gammaproteobacteria bacterium | reverse complement strand
GCCAGTCAGCGCGGTGGTACGGAAATCTTCATTTACACCCACAACCGCCGCAACCTGTTCGCCACCATCACCCTGGTGCTGGAGCAGCAGGGCATGAACGTAGTGGATGCGCGTATATTTTCATCCTCCAGCGATTTTACTCTCGATACATTCCTGATCCTTGGTGCCGATAACAAACCCATCCAGGATCAGGAAATTATCACCCGGCTGCACACCAGACTGCAGGAAAAAATCCGCGCCAATGAAGCCGAAATCAAACCGCTGGCGGTCAACCTTGCACGCCAGGCCAAACATTTCCGATTCCCCACCACCATCCACATCGAAACCGATGAACAGAACCAGCGCACCATTCTCAACATCACCGCCTACGATCGCCCCGGCCTGCTCTCACGCATCGCGGTGGCCTTAAGCCAGTGCAATGTGCAAATCCAGAATGCCAGAATCGCCACCTATGGCGAGCGCGCAGAGGATATTTTCTTCATCAGCGATGCACAGAATCAGCCGGTTAAAGATGAAAAACAAATTGCCTGTTTGAAGGAAAAGATACTGGCGTTACTGGAAGACTGAGCCGTCTTTAGCCGATTCATTACAATAAACGCAGAGGACGCGAAGACGCAGAGGCGCAGAGATTGTTTGTTTATGACCAGGTTGTATTTATTTTAAGGACGGTATTCTTTAAGTGTTGACCATAATGAATATAGCTTTTATCGAATAATACTCTGCGTCTCTGCGTCTCTGCGTCTTCGCGTCCTCTGCGTTATTTAACGAACCTACAGGCTCATAACGCCTCAATGAACTCCAGCGCGTTGCCATCGGGATCCCGGCAAAACAGGGCGCGGCGGCCGGAGCGGCTGAGTGTGTAGTCCAGCCCGTGTTGGGCCAGCGCGCGCACCAGTTCATCAATGGAATCCACGGCAAATGCAGTATGCCGATCACGGCCACCGTGCTCCGGCCGACCACTGACAGGATCGGGGTTGGGTAACTCCAGCAGGTGTATCTGCTGGTTTCCCAGGTTCAGCCAGGCACCGGGATAGCCCAGATCCGGCCGGCCTGAATCAGGCTCAAGTCCCAGTACACCTTGATAAAATTCCAGCGCAACTTTCGTATCTGCCACAATCATACTGGCATGTAAAATAGCGTTAATCGTAAACATAACTAGTGCCCATTAATAAACATGGATAATTAACGCAGAGAACGCGAAGGCGCGGAGTTTTTATGCACGAAAATTCTGACTTGTGTCATCCGCAATAAAACGCCAATTAATGTGAAACACCCATTGTTTGGATGTAAATAAACGTCATTTGCTGTCATGAAATAATAACCTCTGCGCCTTTGCGTTCTCTGCGTTATTCACAATACCTGCTCTACCCCGCCTGTTTTTTGGCCGACAGAAACGCCGCCAGGATCACCAGTGCACCGCCGACCCATTCCTGCAGGGTAATCAGTTCACTGGTCAGTAACTGCGAAGACACGGCGCCGACAATAATTTCAAACAACAGAATAATCGCCGAGCGATGAAGCGGCATGTGCGAGACACCGTACACCACCGACAGGGTCATCACGGTAATGCCCAGCAAACCGATGACAGGCGCCGCCAGCAGCACCGCCGTTGACGCTTCACCGATGGGTTGCGCCTGAATCAGCAACAGAACCAGCGCTACCAGTATAACGCCCGACCAGCTGGCTGCGGTGCAGGTTTGAACAGAAGTTCTGTGCGCCCTGCGCACGAACGCATTGGTCAAGGCAAAGCTGAAACCCGATGACAGGGCCAGCCAGTCAGCAGAATCACCCGGAAACGGCATACCCATGTGTGGGTGCCAGAGCATTATTACCGCACCGCTCAGCGCCATCACCAGTATCAGCAGGGTTGAGCGGTGAATATGCTCACCCAGAAACCACCAGCCAATCAGCGTCGCCCAGAAGGGGGACAAATAAAACAGCAACAGCACCCGAACGATATTGCCATCCAGGATAGCCAGCACAAAGGCAACATTGCACCAGCCACTGGCCAGCGCCAGCCCCACCAGTAACCACGGCGTCTGTCTGAATTCATGATAACGACCATGCAATAAATAGAATAATACCGGCAGGGTGCCCAGATATATCAGCAGGGTAGACCATAGCCCGGACAGTCCCCCGTCTTCCAGCAGGCGCAGGGGATACCAGAACAACCCCCACAGAGTCGCCGACAGCAGCAGGCTAAAAACAGGCAACAGGGCGAGTAAATTGGCGGGCTTTGAGGATTGCTTTATACTTTGCATCTTTTTTCTGTCTCTATCTTTTTTGTATCCAGGCTGGATCTATTAACCCTGGATCTATAATCTGGGCGCGCTGAACTCTAACATGAATCCCGATCTCGACAAGCTACAACCTTACCCGTTTGAAAAACTCGCGCGCCTCAAGGCGGGGATCACGCCGCCGGCGCGTTTATCGCATATCGCCCTGTCCCTCGGCGAACCCCGCCATGCCGCGCCCGGCTTTGTCGCGGACATACTCAGCGCCGCCTTTGACATGCTTTCGAATTACCCGCTGACCCGGGGCATGCCGGAACTGCGTCAGGCCATTGCCGCCTGGCTGCAACAGCGTTTCAAACTGGCGTCCAACAGTCTTGATCCCGAGACCCAGATCCTGCCGGTCAACGGCACCCGTGAAGCCCTGTTCGCCTTCGCCCAGGCCGTGGTGGATCGCAGCAAACCTGAACCGCTGGTGCTGATGCCCAATCCTTTCTACCAGATCTACGAAGGTGCCGCCCTGCTCGCCGGTGCGCAGCCCTTTTTCCTTAACACCACGGAAGCCAACGGCTTTATTCCCGACTTCGATGCAGTCGATGAGGAAACCTGGGCACGCTGCCAGTTGCTCTATCTGTGTTCACCCAGCAATCCTACCGGTGCGGTCATCGACATTCCTACGCTGCAAAAACTGATCGCACTGGCGCAGGAACACGACTTTGTCATCGCTGCCGATGAGTGTTATTCAGAACTGTATTTCGACGAGCAGAGCCCGCCGCCCGGCCTGCTGCAGGCTGCTCAGGAAACGGGCAACACCGATTTCAAACGTTGCGTGGTATTCCACAGCCTGTCAAAACGCTCTAACCTGCCCGGCCTGCGTTCCGGCTTCGTCGCCGGCGATGCCGAGATCATCGGCGGATTTTTCAAATACCGCACCTACCACGGCTGCGCCATGCCCCTGACCCACCAGATCGCCAGCACCGCCGTCTGGGCGGATGAAATTCATGTGCAGGAAAACCGCCGCCTGTACCGGGAAAAGTTTGCTGCCGTGCTGGATATTCTTAGCCCGGTCATGGCCGTCAAGCAACCCGATGCCTCGTTCTATCTCTGGCCCCAAACCCCCATCGATGACACGGAATTTGCCCGCGGCCTGTTTGCCCAACAAAACGTCACCGTACTGCCCGGCTCCTATCTCTCACGCAATGCCAATGGGAATCCAGGTGAGGGACGTATTCGCCTGGCGCTGGTGGCGAAAACCGCCGAATGTATCGAAGCGGCCAGGCGTATTCGAAGCTATCTTGAATCCCTCTAAATAGCTGTTCCAAATACCAGATCACTTGTGAATTTCCACGTTCGTGGTGAGCTTGTCGAACCATGAGCGTGGAAATACTGTGAATAGAGTGTTTAATCTGCTTGTCCTTCGACAGGCTCAGGATGAACGGTAATTG
>JASBTR010000090.1 GCA_030148325.1 Gammaproteobacteria bacterium | reverse complement strand
TCTGCGACTCCGCGTTCTCTGCGTTAATTATCCATGGTTGATTAAAGAATAAAGATGACTGACATTTTTGATTTCTCCCCGACGGTAGACGAGTACGCGGTGATGGGTAATCCCATCGGCCACAGCAAGTCGCCGCTGATTCATGCGCAGTTTGCCCGGCAGACAAAACAGGCGATTAACTATACGGCTATTCATGTTGACCTTGGTGGTTTCGAGCAGGCGGTGGGCAATTTTGTCGCCAGTGGCGGCAAGGGCCTGAACATTACGGTGCCGTTTAAACAGGAAGCCTGGGCGCTGGCGGAGGCGCGCAGCGAGCGCGCCGAACGCGCCGGGGCGGTGAATACGCTTATTTTCAAAGACAAAAAAATCATCGGTGACAATACCGATGGTGTCGGACTGGTGCGTGATCTGCTCGATAATAAAAAGCTTGAACTGCAGGACCGACAGATTTTATTGATGGGTGCGGGCGGCGCGGCGCGTGGCGTTCTCCTGCCTTTACTGAACCAGCAACCTGCGCGATTGACGATCGTCAATCGCACGGCGGAAAAGGCAAAGGATCTGGCCGATAGTTTTTCCGACATGGGTCGGGTGACTGGTTGTGGTTATGATGCCCTGGCCGGGCAGTCGTTTGATCTCATCATCAATGCCACCGCGGCGAGTTTGCAGGGTGAGATGCCGCCCCTGCCGGAAGGTGTGATTGCCTCCGGCGGCGCCTGTTACGATATGATGTACGGCAGTGAACCAACAGCGTTTATGCGCTGGTGTCAGGCGCAGGGCGCAGAGAGAGTTTATGACGGCCTGGGTATGCTGGTGGAGCAGGCGGCGGAATCGTTTTATCTCTGGCGTGGCGTCAGGCCGCAGACGAATGAAGTAATTGAAACGCTGCGTCATGAAATAAAATAGTCACGGCCTTCTTTTGCCTCGCGCCGAGTCAGCGGATTGCGGGTGCAGTACCTGGCAAAATCATAGTCAATAAAGCGCTGCATCAGATGCGCGTCGCGCTCGGGATGAATGCCGAGGCGGGTCGTTTTAATAATATGTGAAGGCCGCTCCCCGGTATCTTCAAAATAAAAAAGCTCCGGGTCAAAACTTTTCTGATCCCAGCCCTTTACTTTTAAATTGAGTGCGCGGCACAACAGCGTTTGTCCGGCACAGAGCGTTTCTTTTTTGCGCGGTCGTCCGCTGCCTTTAACCGGATTAAGCTTCTGCATGATGGCCAGATTTTTTTCCGGGGATATTTGATCAAAAAAAGGAAACCCGGATTTGATCAGCACTGCATTACCTTTACCTTTTGCGCTGATATTTAATGAATCACCGCCGCGGGCGTAGTACATATAGATCGTCCCGGCAGGCATGAACATGGCTTTGCGTTTTTCTGTATAGCCCAGTGAAGAATGGCTGCCTTTCTCATGCAGGTAATAAGCCTCGGTTTCGATAATGCGACAGGCCAGCCAGGTGTTTTGATAGCGCCGACGGATGACCTTGCCCAAAAGGGCGCGGGCAAGCGTGCGGGCATCGCGGTTGAAAAAAGCAGGTTCGAGCATCCGGCTTATTTTATCGGTATTGAAAGAAAGATAAAGCAGAACATCGCGGTCTTTATTAACTCCAGGAATTCAGAGGCAGAGGGGATTGATGGGTTTCGCGTTGCTCTACCCATCCTAAATTTTTTCAACGCCCCGTTGGATGGGTATTGCAACGCGAAACCCATCAAGCCCCTCTACAAGTTAATAAAGACCATGATGTTCTGCTTTATCTTTCTTTCAATACCGATAAAATAAGCCGGATGCTCGAACCTGCTTTTTTCAACCGCGATGCCCGCACGCTTGCCCGCGCCCTGCTGGGCAAGGTCATCCGTCGGCGCTATAAAAACACCTGGCTGGCCTGTCGCATCATCGAAACCGAGGCGTATTACCTGCATGAGAAAGGCAGCCATTCTTCACTGGGGTATACGGAAAAACGCAGCGCCATGTTCATGCCTGCCGGGACAATCTATATGTACTACGCCCGCGGCGGTGATTCATTAAATATCAGCGCAAAAGGTAAAGGCAATGCGGTGCTAATCAAATCCGGGTTTCCTTTTTTTGATCAAATGTCCCCGGAGAAAAATCTGCCTGTCATGCAGAAACTCAACCCGGTTAAAGGCAGCGGACAACTACGCGAAAAAGAAAAGCTTTGCGCCGGACAAACCCTGTTATGCCGCGCACTTGATTTGAAAGTAAAGGACTGGGATCAGAAAAGTTTTGACCCGGAACTTTTTTATTTCGAAGATACGGGTGAGCGGCCTTCGCATATTATCAAAACGACCCGCCTCGGCATTCATCCTGAACGTGACGCGCATCTTATGCACCGCTTTATTGATTATGACTTTGCAAAATACTGCACCCGCAATCCGCTGACCCGGCGTGATGCAAAAGAAGGCCGTGACTATTTTATTTCCTGACGCAGCGTTTCAATCACTTCATTCGTCTGCGGCCTGACGCCACGCCAGAGATAAAATGATTCTGCCGCCTGCTCCACCAGCATGCCCAGGCCGTCATAAACCCTGTCTGCACCGTGCTCCTGACACCACCGCATAAACGCCGTTGGTTTACTTGCGTACATCATATCGTAACAGGCGCCGCCAGGGGGGGCAATCACGCCCTCCCGCAGGGGCGGCATCTCACCCCGTAAACTCGCTGCCGTGGCATTGATGATGAGATCAAACGACTGCCCGGCCAGAGCCTCATAACCGCAACCAGCCACCTTACCCATTTCGGAAAAACTGTCGGCCAGATCCTTTGCCTTTTCCGGCGTGCGATTGACGATCGTTAATTGCGCAGGTTGCTGGTTCAGTAAAGGCAGGAGCACACCCCGCGCCGCGCCGCCCGCACCCATCAATAAAATACGCCGCCCCTGTAGCTCAAGCTTTTTATTATCGCGCAGATCACGCACCAGTCCAACACCGTCGGTATTGTCGCCAATGATTTTTTTATCTTTGAAAATAAGCGTATTCACCGCCCCGGCGCGTTCCGCACGCTCGCTACGCTCCTCCGCCAGCGCCCAGGCTTCCTGTTTAAACGGCACCGTGATATTCAGGCCCCTGCCGCCACTGGCGACAAAATTGCCCACTGCCTGTTCGAAACCACCGAGGTCAACATGAATGGCCGTATAGTTAATCGCCTGTTTTGTCTGCCGGGCAAACTGTGCATGAATCGCGGGCGACTTGCTGTGGCCGATGGGATTACCCATCACCGCGTAGTCGTCCACTTTGGGGGAGAAATCAAAAATATCAATCATTAATGTTACAGCCTGTTTTTCCAGTAATCCGGCTTTCTGTGGAGATTGGAAACAGCAATAATCAGTATCTCATTTTGCCGCGCCTGATAAATGATGCCATAAGGAAAACGTCGGGTCTGGCACCGCCTTGTCCTTGAGGAACAGATGTGCCATGCATGCGGATAACGGGCAATCCTCTCCAGTGTACTCAACACTTCTGTAAGAAAGGCTTTGCCGAGGCCCGGCGACTCATGTTCATAAAACTCAATTGCATCATCAAGTTCGTCACGGGCGATTTCCAGAAAACGGATTTTCATATCCGCTTATCTGTATTTTTCCAGCACCTCTTCGATACCCAGTGCCTTGATCTGTCCATTTTCAAAAGCCTCGATGCGATTCTCTGCTTCCGCCGCCCAGTCTCTGTCAATCATGCTATCGGGAATATCAAGGCTTGTCAGAAGCTCATCCACCAGCTCCACCTTTTTCAGCGGCTCAAGCGCCAGCGCCTTTTCAAGAATATCTTTTGGTACGGTCATTTCATCGCTCCTTCTGCAACCACTCGGCCACGCGTTTGGCGAAGTAGGTGAGAACGCCATCCGCGCCGGCGCGCTTGAAGGCCAGCAGGGATTCCATGATCACGGCTTTTTCATCCAGCCAGCCATTCTCTGCGGCGGCCATGAGCATGGCATATTCACCGCTGACCTGATAAGCGTAAGTGGGAGCGGCGTACTGGTCTTTTACCCGCCGCACAATGTCGAGATAAGGCATACCCGGCTTGACCATAATCATATCCGCGCCTTCGTCCAGATCCAGTCCGACTTCCCACAGGGCTTCATCACTGTTGGCCGGATCCATCTGATAACTGTATTTATTGCCCCCGCCAAGATTGCCTGCCGAACCCACGGCATCGCGGAAAGGGCCGTAAAAACTGGAGGCGTACTTGGCCGAATAAGCCAGGATGCGGGTATGAATATGGCCGCCCGCTTCCAGCGCATCACGGATGCGGCCGATGCGGCCATCCATCATATCCGAAGGCGCGACCACATCAGCACCGGCTTCGGCGTGGGACAATGCCTGTTTCACCAGCACATCAACGGTTTCATCATTGAGCACATAACCGGACTCGTCAATCAGCCCGTCCTGGCCGTGGGTGGTGAAAGGATCCAGGGCCACGTCGGTAATCACGCCCAGATCAGGAAAACTTTCCTTCAGGGCACGCACCGCGCGTTGCGCCAGCCCTACCGGGTTGAAGGCTTCACGCGCATCCTCGGTTTTTACCTCGGTCGGAGTCACCGGAAACAGGGCCACCGCGGGCACGCCCAGCGCCTGCAGTTGTTCGGCCTCGATCAGCAGCTCATCGATGCTGACCCGCTCCACGCCGGGCATGGAAGGCACCGCTTCGCGCTGCTGCTGGCCCTCAAGCACAAACATGGGGTAGATAAGATCGTCGACGCTGAGACGGGATTCGCGCATCAGACGACGGGAAAATTTATCGCGGCGCATACGCCGCATGCGAACCCGGGAAAAATGACCCCGGCTGGTATCAGAGGCAGTCACCGTATTTACTCCTGCAAATAGAGAAGGACTTATCAGACAAATAGACTAAAATCAGAACAATAATATCAGCATACTGTAATTAATTAGCGAAATAAACGGCCTGCATCATGCCAGAAAAACCCCTGTCAAAAAAATTTGTAACAACGGGACTTGTTCTCCTGTTAGTCCTGCTGTCAAAGTTTGCCTTCGCCGACATGCCGCCCGACAAAATGCTGGAGACCGCCAGCCAAAATATGATTAGCGCCCTGCAGAAACAGCATGCGGCCATCCAGCAGGATCACCGGGTTCTCTACGGCCTGATTGAGGACATCCTGCTACCGCATATCGACATCATCACCGCCTCCCGCATGGTTCTGGGCAAGTACTGGCGACAGGCCAGCAAGAAACAGAAACTGCGCTTCATCCGGGCCTTCCGTGAACTGCTTACACGTTTCTATTCTTCGGCACTGGCTGAATATCTGTCGAAACATAAAGTCAAATCCGACTTTATCACCTTCCAGCCACTGCGCGAGTCACTGCAACAAAAACGGCTCACCGTCCACGCCGAAGTGCATCCACCCGGTGGCGGCGAAAAAGTCACGGTAAACTACCGTATGCGCAACACCAAAAAAGGCTGGAAAGTCTATGACGTAGCCGTCGCCGGAATCAGCGTCATCAGCACCTATCGCACCAGCTTCGCCAGCGAAATCAAGCAAAAGGGGCTGGAGCCTTTCATTGAATCCATCGAAAAACGCAATGGCGCCCTGCTGCGCGCCGTTCAGCACAAGGCCACCCAGGCTTCGCAAGCCCCCTGATCGCCTGAAATTGAATATGTTTGAGAGAGCTAAACCGTCTTGCCGCAAGCAGGCAGGATATTAAATCGTAGGAGCGAGCTTGCTCGCGAAAGCGGTTGGGGGAACCTCAGACTATTCGCGGGCGAGCCCGCTCCTACCGATGGTGTAAATTTTATTTTCTGCTTAACCCACACCCTCTCACCCCGTACAATCCCGGCATGTTTATTTTCCGACTGCTCACCAACGCGCTGGCACCGTTGACCCTGCTCGGCGCACTCAGCGCCTGGTTTTTCCCGGAATGGTTCCTTATCTTCAAACCTGTTTTCAAGTGGCTGTTTGCCGCTGCCATGTTCGGCCTGGGCATGGTACTGGATGCAGATGAACTTCGGGACACCCTGCGCCACCCCCATCGCATCGGTCTGGGGGTATTGACCCAGTATCTGGTTATGCCTTCACTGGCCTTCCTGGTGGCGACCCTGGCAAACCTGCCCCCGGCTCTGGCCCTGGGCTTTATTATCGTCGGTTCAGCGCCGGGCGCTATGGCCAGCAATGTGATTGTCTATCTGGCCGGCGGTGCCGTTGCGTTTTCCATCGCCATGACGACTGTGGCCACCTTTCTTTCGCCCCTCATCACCCCCTCACTGGTAGAGTGGCTGGGCGGTCAATTACTGCCTGTTCCCTTTCTGGGCATGATGCAGACCATCCTTTTTATCGTCGTCCTGCCGCTGGGAATCGGCATGCAGGTTCACCGCTTTCTCAGACCGGCGCAAATGGACTTCGCCCGTGAATTCGCCCCGGCCCTGGCCTCACTCGCGATTATCATTATTTGCAGCTATGCCGTGGCCGCCAACCATAGTCAGCTTGGCAACATAGGCATCGACCTGATTGGCATGGTGATCCTGCTCAATGCCCTGGGTTACGCCGCAGGCTGGTTTCTGGCACGACTGTATGGCTTTGATTTCCGTCACCGACTGGCGCTGTCGATTGAGATCGGCATGCAGAATGCGGGGCTGGGGGTCGTGCTGGCGCTGGCACATTTTCCTGAGACACCGGAAACCGCGCTGCCGGGCGCCCTGTTTGCTGTCTGGTGCATCCTGACCGCCGCCGGGGCAACCGGTTTTCTGCGTCATCGACGACCCTAGGGTCTGTTGATCTTTCATCTATTGTCTGATTTTGGCTAATCTTAGCCCTGCCTGCGTTATTTTTTACTATCAATGGAGTGCATTGATACGTAAAAAATGCCTTGTCAGGACTAAAATTTCCTCAAAATCAGCCTAAC
>JASBTR010000102.1 GCA_030148325.1 Gammaproteobacteria bacterium | reverse complement strand
CTAAATAGCTGTTCCAAATACCAGATCACTTGTAAATTTCCACGTTCGTGGTGAGCCCTTCGGTTTCGCTCAGGAGAGCCTTGTCGAACCATGAGCGTGGAAATACTGTGAATAGAGTGTTTAATCTGCTTGTCCTTCGACAGGCTCAGGATGAACGTTATTTGCTTAATGTGGACTGTTATTTGGAACAGATATTTAGACACGCGAACGATGCGCTTCGTTTTACTCAGCACATCCTACGAGAGCTTAAAACCGTGTTGTAAAGTGGGCAGAAATTAGGAACTTTTATTTAGAAGAACGTGGGTACGGCGATATTCTATTTTGTGCACCACAGGCACTTCCTTCGGTCATCCTCTCGTTCAGGACTTATGTATAAGAGTCGCCCGGAGGGAGAGGGGGTTAGGCCGTGCTAACCCACAAATTCTGCGGAAGAGCCAAAGTTTGAGTTTTGTCGTCAACCTGTTTTTGTTGTCGGCGGTTAAAATTCCATTTTAATCTGTTTTACCAGCATATCAACATATTTTTCCTCGATAGCCCGGCGGCTATTTTGATCTAATTCCATACCGATAAGTATGATTTGCTGATGCGGTCCCTGATGGGGCTCAAGCACCCTGGCCAGTTTCAGTGTTTCAGCTATTCCAATGCCGTGACTGGAAAGGGTGGTTGGGTTGAACTGTTCTATGTCATCGAAAGACTCTATGTCATCGAAAGACAAACGCTGAACCTGTCCCGCCTGACCGCTATTTTTCAGAGCATCAACCAGAATAATTTTGTCAGCATCTTTCAGGTATTCAAGTAATGCCGGGCCGGGTCGGTCCAGTGACTGGAAAAATAAATGATTTCGTTGCTGCCTGTCTTCGCTGTATTTTTTCTGCAGTTTTTCAATCACCTTCCAGCCAAGTTGATCTTCTCCATAGGGAGAACCAATCCCTATTACCCTGATCTTTTCCTTGCCTTTGTTCTGTGCTCTGTTGTTCTGTGTTCTGTTGTTATGAGCAGGAGACTTTGTATTATTACTTTGACGCTCGAGCTTCATCTTAAGAAAATGCGTGGCACAGGAAATACAGGGATCGTAATTTCTGATTACTTTTTCTGCATGTAGTCTCAGGGTATCTTCATCCTTATCAAGCCCAAGATGCTCGAGTGACAGTCGCAAATCCTGCTCTATCCTTGCCTGATTCTGGCTTGTCGGTGGGACAATACGTGCCGTTTTGACCTGCCCCATGTCATCCAGTTCATAACGATGCCAGAGCAATCCGCGGGGCGCCTCAGAACAGCCGAAACCAGTTCCGGCTCCGGGTATTACATCTGTATGGGGTTTTTCCGGCAGGGTATAGTTTTCCAGTAAGCGTATGGCTTCCAGGATGGCGTAATGGATTTCCACTGCACGCGCCACAATACTATGGAACATATTGCGACTGGGAAAACCGATACCCGATGCATCCATAACTGACGTAACTGCCTGTGGTAATTTATCCCGGTTTAAATTAATTCTGGCTAGCGGTCCGAGTAAGTAGGGTTGTCCCTCTAATAAACTATGCAATGCAGTTGAATGGGGGATATGCTGTTCTGCAAAATGATTTTCGTATTCATCAATACCGATATCCAGTCCCTTATCGGATACGATACGACCGCTGTTCATGGGGTATTCATCGGCATGACGCATGGATACGGATGTAAAGTCCTGCTCATCCTCCGGCAAATTTAGTGATGCAGTCCATTTAACCAGATCTTCTGCATCCTTTACCGCATCATGTAGTCGTGCAAGGATCTGTCTTACAGATTCTTCTGTTGGTGCCTTATGAAACCCGCCTGTGCAGACGCCAACCGGATGCACAGAACGTCCACCGCACAAGCTAATCAGATTGTTACCCAGCGCCTGAAGTTTGAGTCCACGCCGTACTTCTTCAGGATGTTCAGCAGACATCTCAATAATGCTGTTAAATCCAAGATAGTCAGGTGCTGCCAGCATATGGATATGCAGGCTGTGACTCTGTAACCATTCACCACAGTACATGACCCTGCGCAGGTCATGGGTCCAGGCTGTGGTTTTAACCTCAAATATGGACTCTATCGCATGTACGGCGCTCATCTGGTAGGCCACAGGACAAATGCCACAGATACGGGCCACTGTATCCGGGATGTCATAGTAATTGCGAGCTTCCAGAAATTTCTCAAAAAATCGCGGCGGTTCATAGATGCGCAAATGTAACTCATCAATATGCTGGTCACTGATTTTTAGATCCAGCGCGCCTTCGCCTTCGACACGGGCAAGCACCGGTACATGGATGTCTATTGTTCGGCTGCTCATTTATTCTGTATCCACGGATTGAAATTCTTTTGCGCCACTGTTAATGAACAGAAACCGCCTTATCGCTTCATCTTTCACCAGTCCCAGGCCTTGAATGCGCTGAAACAATGAGGGGCTATTGGTGTTTTCTGCCGGGCCATAGCAGGCATAACAGGCGCGTCCCATGGAAGGGCAGAGGGCGCCACAGCCCGTGCGTGTCACCGGCCCCATACAGGGTTCGCCTTTTGCTACCAGCACACAGATGTTTTGCTGTCGCTTGCATTCCTGACAGATTTTTTCATTCGGCACTTCTGGCACAGCGCCAAACAGCCAACTACGTACAACCTGCGTTACCTGCCAGCCATTTACCGGGCAGCCCCAGAGTTCAAAATCAACTTTGACATGCTCGCTAATCGCCGTGGAGGTGTCCAGGCTGTGAATATACTCAGGCTGCGCATATATCTCTGCAACCCACATTTTTGCATCGGCCATATTACGTAAGGCCTGTATGCCGCCGCTTGTAGCACAGGCGCCAATGCTGATTAAGTAACGACTGTTAGCGCGTATTCTTTCAATCCGCTGTTGATCGTGTGGGGTAGCAATGCTTCCTTCAATAAAGGCAATATCTACCGGTATATCTTCATCAACGGGACCCGCTTCTGCAAAATGAACAATATCGACCAGTTGCGCCAGTTTCAGTAAATTTTCCCCCATGTTCAGGAAAGCCAGCTGACAACCATCACAGGAACTGAATTTGTGTACCGCTATTTTGGGCCTGGTTTCCATGTCAGAAGCCCTTTTTGCCAAACAGGTGTTTCAGTTCTGCATAATTAAACACCGGGCCGTCCTTGCAAATGAACCTGTCACCATATTGACAATGCCCACAGTGGCCAACGCCACACTGCATGTTACGCTCCATGCTCAACCAGATTACATTGTCAGCGACATGCTGTTCCAGCATATATTTAACCACTACTCGCATCATGCCCTCGGGCCCGCAGAGCATAACGATCACTCGTTTTCGGTCAAACTCCATTTGCTCAAATAAATCCGTAACCCGACCAATATGAAAAGGCCATATCGGCTCACCATCATCCGCTGCCAGCAAAACCCGGGTGTCGGGTAATTCACGCCAGTGATCATAACGTTCCCGCCAGATGAAATCACAGGTATGTTTAACACCCTGAACAATGTTCAACATACCAAAACGCTCACGCCGGTTAGCAATATAGTTGAGTACAGATACCACTGGTGCGCAACCCAGTCCTCCTGTTACGACTGCAACATCATGCTGTTCTGCTTCCAGTACCGGCCATCCCCGGCCATATGGTCCGCGAATACCGATTACATCACCAACATTGAGGCTGGACATGGCATTTGTTACCCGACCTACTGCACGGATGGTGTGTTCAATAATGTGTTCATCTTTTGGATCGGAAACAATGGAAATCGGGATTTCTCCTACACCATATAAATACAGCATATTGAACTGCCCGGGCTCAAAACTATAGGCTGCCTGCACTGACGGATCAGTAAAACGTAGACGCAGTGTATACATGTTTGGCGATTCCTGAATACGTTCTATGATTTCCGCCTGCATTGGTAAATAGGGATTAGTCACGCTCTTTGCCCTCACAAATTATTCCTGCCTCTTCTGTAAAATCGATCCCTGCCGGGCACCAGGCAATACAACGCCCGCAGCCGACACAGCCTGAACGTCCAAATTGCTGATGCCAGGTCCCCAGTTTGTGCGTCATCCACTGGCGATAACGCAGACCGGTATCAGAACGGATGGTAAATCCATGAATATAACTGTGCTTCTGTCCGAAACAGGAGTCCCACTGTCGAAAGTGTACGCTATGTGTTCCATCAAGAGCAGGGTCTTCCGCTTCACTGTGACAAAAACAGGTGGGGCAGACTGAGGTGCAATTGCCACAGGATAAACATCGGCCTGCGATTTCCTGCCAGCGAGGATGAGTTAGATTCTGCATAAATCTGGAACTCAGGTTTTGCGAGGGCAAATGGCGTTTCTGCTGTTGTTTTGACTGCGCCATTGCTTTATTAGCCGTTTCCAGTTGCGCTGCCGTTGCCCTGGTCAGTTCCAGTTGTTGCCTGATAGAAACGCCTTTTTCCGTATGTGCCTGAATAACAAAACCATCATCCAGTTCAGTTAACAGGAGATCATAGCCATAACTGGCTGAGGGGCCATCACCTGTAGAAACACAAAAACAGGTTTCAGCCGGATGGGTGCAATTTACTGCAATCAGGAGCAGTCCATCTCTGCGTACAAGATAGTAGGGATCGCGATAGCCGTGTTGGAGGAAATGCCTGTCATGGATATATAATGCAGCAATATCACAGCTACGTACGCCAATAACGGCCAAAGGCTTTTTATCCGGCAGGATTTCGTGAAATTTCATTTCTCCTTTTGTTTCGCCGACAGATTTCCACAAAGGCTCAGAGGGGGGGAACATCAAGGGCTTCAGCGCCTGTGGACCATTGGCCCAGGCAAAATAACGTTCATGGCCGCTATTTTTAAGGCGATAATGGCCCGGTGCCTGGACATCGCTCATACCTTGCGGCAGAGAATTAACATGATGAAGCGTATCGTAGTGAATAGTTTGTTCACGAACCTGGGGACCAATACAGGTATAGCCCTGTTGCTCCAGTACGCTTATTAGTTCCTGGAATTTGTGGCGGGGCATAAACTCCATTTCAGGGGATGGTGTTGTCATTTATTAAACCTGCGTATATCCTTAATGCCGAGGTTGTTTGTATGTCTGTCAGGTTGAATTAAGTGTGGTACCAAATTTAATCTGCGTCAACTATATCTGATGCTGAATAATCAAGCTGCGCTATAGATAAGGTCTTAATTTTATAGAGCTTTGTCTCACTCATAACAATCAGACACTATAGTAGTATGCGATTGAAAAACCACTAATCTGAATTCGTTACCAGCCCCAGGATCAGGGCTTGAAATGCACAATATTAAAGTCAAGCTGTGGCATAATATTACTCCGGTGTTTTTTTTATGCAACACTGAGAACCTGACTTGTTTGTTATGAAACTGGAGTGAAAAATGTGTAAATTAAGCTGGTCTATTTCAGGGCTTCTGTTTGCAGCCCTGTTGGTCATGGGCTATAAATTTATTATTGTCGGCTCAGTAGCGCCATCGAGTGATGGTCGTGAGGCGCTGCTGCTGGAAGCCGGGGAGCGTGATCTAATTCTGTCTGAAATGCGGGTATTTCTTGCCAGTGTTCAGGCAATTGCCGATGGTGTCAGTAATAAAGACATGGACAGGGTTGTAGACGCGGCGCGTACAGTTGGCGCCGCCGCGCAAAAGGGTGTGCCTGCTTCTCTGGTTGGTAAACTGCCATTGTCTTTCAAGAAACTTGGCTTTGACACTCACCGGAAATTTGACCAGCTGGCGCTGGATGCGGAACAGCTGGGCGATCCGGAGCATACCCTGAAACAGCTGGCGGCGCTGATGAATAATTGTGTTGCCTGCCATGCCAGTTACCGGATTGATGCGGTAAAAAAATGATCCAGTGGCCTGTTATGGACAGGTACGCCCGGCCTGGATTACGGATGAGGTTATGAAAGAAAAACGTGCCCTGATCGTCGATGATTCTCGTTCAGCAAGGTTGGTATTGCAGCGGATGCTGGAAAAATATGGTCTCAGAGCAGATACGGTTGCTTCTGCAGAAGATGCGCTGGATTACCTTTTACGGCATCGGCCCGATGTGATTTTCATGGATCACATGATGCCCGGCATGGATGGTTTTGAGGCTGTTCGGCATATCAAGAAGAATCTGGAAACGGCTACGATACCCATCATCATGTTCACATCTCAAAGTGGTGAGATTTATCTCAGCCAGGCGCGCGCCCTGGGTGCAGTTGATATTCTTCCCAAGGCGACGGCTTCTACCGAACTGCATGAAGCACTACGCCGCCTTGGGCTGCTGAAGGAAACAGTCGCGGTTGACGAAGTCGTCAGAGACGAACCTCTCAATGAAAAGAGCGTAACACATCCCATTCGAAAATTTACCAGTGACTTATTGCGCCCGAATAAAGTTGAGTCGGATGACAAAGTGATTGCTGAATTGCGGGAGATACGCCGTTCTCTGCCCGATCAATATGACGCCTTGCTGCAGAATATTCAGGCCTCATTCAGGTTATACAGTGGAAAGCTGAACAAGGCTTTTTCTGAAAAACTGGATGAGAAGCTCCAGACATTGGTGAATTTGCAACCACAGCCGGAAAAGCGTTCTGAATTGCCGTTATTGCTACTGATCGTATTGCTGTGTATCTCCCTGTTCTGGAATTATAGCCTGCAGCAAAAAATAGTGAAGGCAGGCTCGGCTCCTGCACAGCAGGTGATGAATAAAGAAATGCTACAGTCCACGCTGGATAGCTGGGCAGCGCAGCAAAACATGGATGCTGAAACAGGAATGCAGCTGCAGAAGCATAACTGGAACCTGGCGGAGTGGGCCATCAACCAGAACCTGTTGTTTCCCTATAACGAACTGGCCCTGGGCAGCCAGCGTCTTGCTCAGATCCGGCAACTGTTAAAGATGGCCGAGGTCGCTGGTTTCAGGGGCCGAATAGTACTGCAAACGCATATTGGTGAATTCTGTCTGCGCGGCAACGTCGAAGAAGGATATCAACTGGCAGCAGCGGATTTGCCGCTTTCTCGCTGTGATGTAATCATGAACCCGGCGCAGAGTTCCGACCTTGTCTCCATGCAGCAATCGGTGGAGTTCGCCAATTTTCTGGCCACGGCGATAACAGATTATAATGGAATAAAGCTGGAAGTCAGCAACCTTCCGCGTGATCAGGCGCTATATGAGTATCCTTCGCGTACGGGTAATGTAACGGCAGGGCAGTGGAACCGGATTGCACAGCTTAATAATCGAATCAGCGCCAGGTTAATCGCATCAGATTGATCGTTATTTTTATTTGCGCTGAGATAAACGCAGGGGACGCGGAGTTTTTATAAATTACAGGATACAGGAAACACCCTTCGACAGGCTCAGGGCG
Organism: Gammaproteobacteria bacterium; assembly: GCA_030148325.1. Classification (GTDB taxonomy): domain Bacteria; phylum Pseudomonadota; class Gammaproteobacteria; order UBA6429; family Thiohalophilaceae; genus JAADGZ01. The sequence goes on along the minus strand of JASBTR010000102.1, from coordinate 6,532 downwards.
AACGGAATTGATCAAAGCTGTATAAATAATAACCTTTGCGCCTCTGCGACTCCGCGTCCTCTGCGTTAAACAATTAAAGTTCTATTGATGGCAAGGTGTAATTGTTAGACCTTGAAATAGTCCTTATACCATTCCACGAATTTGGCAATCCCTTCTTCAACTGTGGTATCCGGTTTGTAGTCGACGTCACGAATCAGATCTTCCACATTGGCATAGGTGGCGGGTACGTCACCATTTTGTAGTGGCAGCATATTCATTTCCGCTTTTTTGCCGAGGCAATCTTCCAGCACTTCAATGTAGTGCATCAATTCGACCGGCTGATTGTTGCCAATATTATAAAGCTGGAAAGGGGCATTGCTGGTTGCTGAATCGGGAGCGTCACTGTTCCATTCCGGGTTGGGTTGGGGGATGCGATCCAGTACGCGTACTACACCTTCAACAATGTCATCTATATAGGTGAAATCGCGGCGGTGTTTGCCATAGTTAAAAACATCGATTGGCTTGCCGGCGAGAATATTTTTGGTAAACATGAACAGGGCCATGTCGGGTCGTCCCCAGGGACCATAGACGGTGAAGAAGCGCAGGCCGGTGGTGGGAAGGCGGAACAGATGGCTGTAGGTATGCGCCATCAGTTCGTTGGATTTTTTGCTTGCCGCATACAGGCTGACCGGGTGATCAACATTGTCGTGTACCGAGAAGGGCATGTTGGTATTAGAACCATAAACCGAACTACTGGAGGCATAGACCAGATGCTTGACTCCGTTGTGGCGGCAACCTTCGAGAAGGTTGACGAAGCCAACGATATTGGTATCTACATAGGCATGCGGGTTTTCCAGTGAGTAACGAACCCCTGCCTGGGCGGCCAGATTGACGACGCGATCGGGGTTATGTTGGGTAAATGTTTCGTCCACCGCTTCGCGATCTTCCAGATTGATACGTACATCGGTAAAACCCTTATAGGCTTTAACCCGTTCGAGACGGGCTTTTTTCAGGTTAACATCATAATAGTCATTGAGGTTGTCAATACCGATAACTTCATCACCGCGTTCCAGTAGTCGCATGGCCAGAGCTGAGCCAATAAAGCCGGCAGTGCCGGTAATTAGAACTTTCATAGTGGTTCTTCCTGATAGATTTAAAAAATTAATTAAAACTAATGTGGGTGTGCTTTCAGGCGTACATATTCGCCTGAAGGCGAATCTACAACATATTGAAACATTTGTTATTTAGAGACGCCCATCAACCTGATCTTTGGGCAGGGCGTATTTAACATCGTAAAGAATGTTATCGGCCTTGCCGAATTGCCGAATTTTATCCACGCCCATTTCAATGAACTGATTATGTCCCACGGCGAGAATGATGGCGTCATAGACACCGGCTTCGGGAGCGGATATTACATCCAGTCCATATTCGTGTTTGGCTTCTTTTGCATCGACCCAGGGATCATAGACATCAACCTGGGCGTGATAGGTTTCAAACTCATCGATGATGTCGATCACGCGGGTGTTGCGCAGGTCCGGGCAGTTTTCCTTAAAACTCAGTCCCAGGATCAAAATTCGTGAGTCGACCACATGAATGCGCCGCTGGGTCATAAGTTTGACAATACGTTTTGTTACATAAGCGCCCATGCTGTCATTGATGCGGCGACCTGCAAGAATAATTTCCGGGTTATAACCGATTTCCTGCGCTTTATGGGTCAGATAATAGGGATCGACGCTGATGCAGTGGCCGCCGACCAGACCGGGACGAAACGGCAGGAAGTTCCATTTGGTGCCGGCGGCTTCCAGTACTTCCTGGGTATCAATGCCAAGTTTATTAAAGATAAGCGCCAGTTCATTGATCAGCGCGATATTCAGGTCGCGCTGGGTATTTTCGATAACCTTGGCCGCCTCGGCAACGCGAATGCTGCTGGCTTTGTGCGTGCCGGCAGTGATAATGGATTTATAAATGTCATCTACGAAATCGGCAATCTGCGGGTTGGACCCGGCTGTGACTTTTTTAATGGTGGTGACCCGGTGTTCCTTATCACCGGGGTTGATGCGCTCCGGGCTGTAGCCGAGGAAGAAATCTTTGTTGTAAGTGAGGCCAGACAGTTTTTCCATAATGGGTACACAGACTTCTTCCGAAGCACCGGGATAGACGGTGGATTCAAAAATGACCACATCATTCTTCTTCAGAATTTCCCCCAGCATGCGGCTGGCGCCTTCCAGTGGGCTTAGATCAGGGCGCTGGTATTTGTCAATGGGGGTGGGCACCGTGACGATAAAGACATTGCAATTTTTGATCTCATCAGTTTGATCGCTGAAACTAAGTCTGTCGGCTTCGGCAAGCAGCTCCGGTTCGACCTCAAGCGTACTGTCTTTGCCAGATTTAAGTTCTGTGATTCGATCGCTGTTGATGTCAAAGCCGATGCAATTGAATTTTTTTCCAAACTCTACGGCCAGCGGCAGGCCAACATAACCCAGCCCAATAATTGCAATGCGTGATGTGGCGAGTTCAAACATGGTTTCGATTTCCCTGATGCGCGTGTTTTTATTTTAATCAGTCCGATGCTTGCCGCGATGGCTGATTGTAATAGATATTTAGTTTCGACAAGGCTGTAACTACAGGCTATGTCGGGTAAACTTATAATTATATATCACATATTTTCCAAGAGTATAAGACTATAGTCCTAGCTGTTTTTTCCTGTCTGATAATGGCGGCCTTATATTTCCGGTTGAAGCCGCTCAAGCAGATGGTTAGCCGCATTCAGGCGGGCATCTGCATCCGGTAGATCCCGAATGATGCGTAATTTGTCACTGCCGTCGAGTTTGTAACGATCCGGTTGCCCCTGAATCAACTTGATAATGGTCATGGGATCGATGTCCGGTTGTTCGACAAACAGGATACGTCCGCCAGAATCACCCAGATCGATTTTTTTGATCCCACACCGGGTAGCGCGGAGTTTGAGTTCGGTCACGCTGAACAGGGTTTTGACCGCCTCGGGCAGGAGACCGAAGCGATCGATCATTTCTACCTGCAACTCCCGAAGTGCGTCTTTGTCTGCTGCATTGGCAATGCGCTTGTACATGATTAACCGCTCGTGAATATCGTGCAGATAGTCTTCCGGGATCAGTGCCGGGGTGTGCAGATCGATTTCGGCGCCGTGGAACAGCGGTTTATCCAGTTCCGGTTCTTTACCTTCTTTTAATGCCTTGACCGCCCGTTCCAGTAATTCACTGTAAAGGCTAAAACCGATTTCTATCATCTGCCCACTCTGTTCATCACCCAGCAGTTCACCGGCGCCGCGGATTTCCATGTCATGACTGGCGAGGGTGAAGCCGGTGCCCAGTGTTTCGATGGACTCGATGGCTTCCAGCCGCTTACGCGCATCGGCGGTGATGGTTTTGCGCGGCGGGATGATCAGATAGGCATAGGCGCGATGGTGTGAACGGCCGACGCGGCCGCGCAGCTGATAGAGCTGGGCCAGGCCGAAACGATCGGCGCGGTTCATGATAATAGTGTTGGCGGAAGGAATGTCGATGCCGGTTTCAATAATGGTGGTGCAGACCAGAATATTGAAACGCTGGTGGTAAAAATCCGACATCACCTGTTCCAGTTCACGCTCACGCATTTGTCCGTGGGCATAGCGAATGGCGGCTTCCGGCAGCAGTTCCTGTAATTTGGCGACCTGTTTTTCGATGGTTTGCACGTCATTGTGCAGAAAATACACCTGGCCGCCACGTTTGAGTTCGCGCAGGCAGGCTTCCTTGATCAGCGCGGGTTTCCATTCGCTGACGAAGGTCTTGATCGCCAGCCGTTTGGCAGGGGGGGTGGCGATAATGGATAGATCCCGCAGACCGGACATGGCCATGTTCAGGGTGCGGGGAATGGGGGTGGCGGTGAGGGTCAGAATATCCACTTCAGCGCGCAGTGATTTGAAGGTTTCCTTCTGGCGCACCCCAAAGCGATGCTCCTCATCGATAATCACCAGCCCCAGATTTTTGTATTTAATATCCTTCTGTAGCAGTTTGTGGGTGCCGATAATGATATCGATCCGACCTGTCTCCAGTTCGGCAAGGGTTTGTTTTTGTTCTCTGGCTGAATTGAAGCGGGACAGGGATTCGATGCGCACTGGCCAGTCGGCAAAACGATCGCGGAAATTCTCCATGTGCTGGCGGGTGAGCAGGGTGGTGGGCACCAGTACCGCTACCTGGCGGCCGGCCTGCACAGCGATGAAGGCGGCGCGCATGGCGACCTCGGTTTTACCGAAGCCGACATCACCACAGACCAGATGATCCATGGGTTTATCCGAGCGCATGTTCTCCAGCACCTTGTCGATGGAAGCCTGCTGGTCCGGGGTTTCCTCGAAGGGGAAACCGGCTGCGAAGGCGCGATACTGGGCTTCGTCCAGGGGATAGCTGAAGCCGCTGCGGGCTTCGCGACGGGCGTAGATGTCCAGCAGTTCAGCGGCTACATCGCGTACCCGCTCGCTGGCGCGGCGCCTGGCGCGTTCCCACTGGCCGCTGCCGAGACGATGCAGGGGCGCGTGTTCCGGATCAGCGCCGGTATAGCGACTGATCAGATGCAGGGAGCTGACCGGCACATAGAGCTTGTCATTGGCAGCATATTCAAGGCTGAGAAATTCAGTCGTCTGGTTGGCAATATCCAGGGTTTGCAGGCCGAGATAACGACCGACGCCGTGTTCCTCGTGCACCACCGGTGCGCCGACAGTGAGTTCGGCCAGGTTGCGGATGATGCTGTCGGCATCGCGCGAACTTTTCTTGCGCCGCCGCCGCTGCATAACCCGAGCGCCGAACAACTGAGGCTCGGCGATCACTGCAATGGCAGGGTTATTCAGCAGCAGTCCCTGCTCAAGTGGTGCGACAGTGATGGCCAGCGGGTTGTCGGCGACGAGAAAATCCGTCCAGTTCTCGACCGTAGTGGGATAAATGTCATAGCTATGCAGCAGTTCTAGCAAATATTCACGCCGCCCGTTAGTCTCGGCAGCGAACAGCACTCGCCCTTTGAAGCTGGCAAGAAAAGTTTTCAATGCGCTGGCGGGTTCTTCGGCGCGAATATCCAGATGTAGCTCAGGTGGCGCAGCGGTGGCGAACTGCATCTCACTGCTGGTTGAGCGTTGTTGCGGCACAAGTTTGAAGTGCTGTAGTTCAATCCGGGGATAGCGCTTGAAAGCGGCGAAGATCTCGTTGACCGGCAGAAAGACTTCGGTGGGAGAGAGTAGTGGACGCTCGTGGTCATGGCGCATCTGCTCATAGCGCTCACCAATTTCTTCCCAGAAAGTTTCGGCTGCGGCCTCGATATTTTCCAGGTTCAGCAACAGGGTGTTTGTGGGCAGGTAGTCAAACAGGGTGGCGGTTTGCTCGAAGAACAGTGGTAAATAGTATTCGATACCGGGGGAGGCCAGGCCGTTGCTGATGTCGCGGTAGAGCGGGCAGTTTTGTGGGTTGCCGTCAAATTTTGCGCGAAAAGCCTGGCGGAAATGGCTAATGCCATCCTTGTTCATGGGGAATTCACGCGCCGGCAACAAATGGATTTGGGTCACTTTTTCACTGGAACGCTGAGTTTCGGGATCGAACATGCGGATGCTTTCAACTTCGTCGTCAAACAGCTCGATGCGGTAGGGTTCCCGGCTGCCCATGGGGTAGAGATCAAGCAGACTGCCGCGCACGGCGAATTCGCCGTGTTCCATCACGGTGGAAACACAGGTGTAGCCGCTGGACTCGAGGCGCAGGCGCATGCCTTCCAGATCCAGTTTCTGTCCTGTATCCAGCAGCAGCGCGTGGCCCTGCAGATAATCTCGGGGCGGCAGCCGGTGCATGAGAGTGGGTGTCGGGACGATCAGAATGCCCTGGTCCAGATCAGGCAGGCGGTAGAGGCTGGCCAGGCGTTCAGAGCTAATGTCCTGATGTGGAGAAAAGTGATCCCAGGGCAGGGTTTCCCGATCAGGGAAAGCCAGTATGGGAACCGGATTTTTACCGAGGAAAAAGCGGATGGCGTATTCGAGGCGCTGGGCGCTGGTGGCATCAGGCGTGGTAACGACCAGTGGCCCGGTATGCTGTTGCGCCATCCGGGCAATCAGTAGCGCAAAGCTGCTGCCATACAGTTGTCCCCAGTGGGTGATGTTTCCGGCAGCCAGCGGTGCAGGTGGGGCAAGGGGACTCAGGAGTTCAGACATGTGTGTACGGCGGATAAACGGCCCTGGTAAAAGGCGCGTATTCTACCTCAGAAACGGGTGCAGGCGCTAAAAGCAGGCAATAAAAAAGCCGGGCGAACCCGGCTTTCGTGTGTTTCCAGTCGCAGGTCTGAAATTTTAAATTTAGAATTTCAAATAAGCGCCGAGGAAAGGCCCGGAGAACTGGAGATCGGCATAGACGCCATCGATGTCATCCAGTTTATAGACCTGCTTACGGTAACCGGCTTCCACACCCAGCAAATAATCCGTGGTGTAGGAAATTTTGGCGCTAAAGTCGCTGATAGTGCTGCCACTGTATTTCACGACACTGGTTTCGGCGCTGATGAGCAGACCTTCCAT
>JASBTR010000101.1 GCA_030148325.1 Gammaproteobacteria bacterium | reverse complement strand
ACAAACCAGACCGTATTCGCCGACTAACCCCCGGATTTGATTGCATAATCCGGTTCGCATTTGTACGCTGCGCTCACGTAGTCGATGTAACGCCTGCACGTCCTGTTGCGCCACCGTCTTCACCGAGACAAACCGCATCTGGGGACGCGTAACCGCCCCACTGATCGCCAGCGCATCATTGTAGTCATTCTTGTTGCCGCGCACATAGGCCTTTACATACTGCGCCGGAACCAGCTTGACCTCATGACCCAGCGCCGCAAGCTGTCGTGCCCAGTAATGGGCGCTCGCGCAGGCCTCCATTCCAATCAGGCACCGCGCCAGCGGGGCAAAAAATGCAAGTACCTGACCACGCTTGAGCATCCGCTTTTTTACCACCTTACCCTGCTCATCACAGCACATCACATGAAAATTCTTTTTTGCCAAATCCAGTCCAACTGTCGTAATCTTTGTCATGGTCTTCTCCTCTCTTTTTAGATGGTGGTTAATACCTTTTCCATCTTGGCGCATTGTGACGCCGATTATAAGGGGGGAGGAGACCATCTCATCAACCTACAATTAATACCCCGACTGCTTGCGGCGGGGTAGTTTATCTTGTTTCTCCGCAGTATCTTGCGCAGTGAAATTTCAATATCTCTGTCACATAAAGTTCATTTTCATTTAATCCCGCCGTCACATTTCTCCCCTAAAGTGCACCCTGTCAGCAGGATTCTGCTGAATTGGAACGACATAGCGTCGATCCGGGCATGTGGTAGGAAACCATTTTGCCGGATAGCCGCAGTGAAAAAAGCCACACCTGTCGCGAGGCGGGATCGGAAAGCCACGGGTCTTTTAATTAAAGATAGCAGGGTTGCCACAGCGATGAGGCAACCCGGCTTTTTTTATGGGTGCTGTTTGGAGATTTGGCAGAAACCCGGGTGTCACAGGGGGCATCCTTTCAAAACGGGTAGGAAACCCCGCCGTGTGATCGCTCACAGGCGGGCGGGTAGGAAAAAAATTTTTAATCTACGGAGATAATAAATGAAAACATCAATGAAAATTCTTGCTGCATCTGTTGCGCTGGCCATGAGTGGCATCGCCAATGCGGCTATCCTGCAGAGTGATGGCACTGTCGGTTCAGGTGAACTGTTCCTGACCGCCTGGGATGAAGTTGGCCAGCAGTCCTATTCGCTGGATCTTGGTATTTTGCAAAGAGATTTTATGGCCAACACCAGCCAAACTCTGAGCTATGACCTTAGTGCTGACACCAACTTTGCCAATTTCATGAATAACAGCGGCGTGGTTTATGCGATTGCCGGTGGTGATGATTCTTTCCAGGTTGCTGAAACCTATGGTTTTGTTATTACCTCAAGCTCAGGTATCGATAGCGTTCGTCAGGGTGCACAGACTACATCCATGATCGCTGGTGTTGTGGCTTCTATTGATAACATGGCGCTGAACTCCAATGCTGATGCTGGTGATATGACGAATTTTGCCGCGAACCTGTCCAGCTATTCTATTCCCGGTGATACCGGTTACTTCGGGGTGGGTACCTGGAGCGTCAATGCGGGTGGCAAGCCTTTTGTTACTATCGGTAATATTGACAGTAGCATCCCCTTTTATTTTGCCGGCATTGCTGCTGATTATGCTACCGGTGTAGTAACAGAGCTGCCCAATGTCTGGACCCTGACCAGCGCCGGCCAGTTGACCTATGCGGCGCCGTCTGCGGTTCCGGTTCCGGCTGCGGTCTGGTTGTTCGGTTCCGGCCTGCTGGGTCTGGTCAGCGTGGCTCGCCGCCGCAAAGCCTGAATAATAATTTTATTGTAATTTATTTGAGGAAAACAAAATGAAAATCAAACAAATCGCAACGGCGGTTTCCGCTGTACTGCTGTCCGGTTCGGCCTTTGCCATTAGTCCGACTACCACTCCGGATATTGAAATCTTCATGTCCGGCGCCTCTGCTCAGGACAAGGCCATTGCTGCCCTGTTCGAAAACATCTGCGTCACCGATGCCAGTGGCAACCCGACTGATCTGGATGTCTTCAAAGATAATGCCAATACGGCCAAACCCGGCAAGGCTCATACCGCCTACTTCTGTACCCTTGATAATGCCAAGGTGCCCGGCCTGTCCATCACTGCACCTAAAGTCCTGTTCCATAAACGTTCCAAAGGTGGTTCGGCCCAGGGTGTAAACCCGGTTATCGATGAAGTGGCAATTGACGCCATGAACATCAATAACAGTAACTGCGTACTGACAGCGGGCGAAAGCTTCTATCGTTGTGATATTACTAAATATCAGGCGGATGGCGTGACGCTGACCGGCAACCTGAATGCGGTCGTCTCCGATGCCGGTGTATCCGACGTAAACCCGGAAATGTTTGTCGGCGCCAACACCCCTGCCGGTAATGCGCCGGTTAATGCGGCTGATGTCGGCAACAAGATGGTGGTCAGGGCCGCCGCCGCGCTGGTCTTTGGTGTGCCGGTAACCACGAGCCTGCGTGATGCCCTGCAGGAAGCCCAGTTCCCGGGTAACACGACCTGTACGACGTACGATGCAACGATTACGGATCCCCTGTTGCAGCCGCGTGAATCTGAAGCCTGTATGCCCAGCCTGAGCAAGCGCCAGGTGGCTTCACTGATATCCGGTAAAATTCAGAACTGGAGTGCGTTCAAGGTTAACGGCGTCTCCCTGACCGATCCCAGTGTGGTTAGCAGTATACCGGCCAGTACCAAGGTCACCTACTGTCGCCGCGTCAATGGTTCCGGCACCCAGGCGCAGATGAACGCCAAGTTCCTGAACTATCCCTGCACCGCCGGCGCGCTGACGCCTGCAGCTGAACCAGGTAATCCTTTCATAGGACCAGTTGTTGCTGAAAACTCTGGCTCTGGTGATGTGACCCTGTGCCTGAATGACTTCAATAATGGCGTCAATGACAGTGGTAAAAATGCGGGTCTCACCACGGCCTGGGCACTGGGTGTACAGTCCACCGAGAAAAACGCCAACCTTGCGGATGACTTCCGCTTCGTCAAGATCGATGGCATTGCACCAACCCTGGAAAATGCCGCCACCGGCAAATACGACGACTGGGTTGAGCAAACTTTCCAGTGGCGCATTCCGAGCTTTAACGGTCCTACAGGTGACAAGCTGACCATCCTTGAGGCTATCGCCAGCCAGGCCAGTGAACCTACCACAATTGCCACGGTGCTGAATACCAAGTTCAACCACACCTGGGGACAGGCGGGTTACATGGCGGTGAGCACTAATTTTGCTCCGACGGCTAATGGTGTTCTGGATGTGACCGCGCCGGTCATTCCTTATACCCATGCACCTGCTGGCAAGCTTGATAACTGTGTGGTTCCGGTTGTTAATGATATTTATCAGAACAGCCAGCTCTAAGCTGCACATCTCAGGGCTTTACGCTTCTGGATTTTGAATCGCCGGTAGCGCAGGGCACTGAAAAGGAACAATCTGTTTTTCGCCATGCAATGTGGTGTGAAACAGATGAAAGGAAGCTGAGTCAGCCTCCCGCAAGGGGGGGCTGGCTTTATCTATTTGCAGTTTTGAATTTTTAGTTGTTTATTGAGGGTTATTCATTGTTCGATTCTGTTGTTGTGGCAATAACTACAAAGGTCAAAAATTATTCGTTATTAAATCTGCCAATGCTGCTTTTATCGCTATGGGTTTATACCGGCCAGACCAGTGCAGAGCCTGCTGAACATAATGCAGCTGAGAATGCGGCTGCTGAAACAGAAACTGCTACTCCGCTGATGAACATTCAGGAATACCGTGTTGAAGGCAATACCCTGCTGGAACAAACCCGGCTGGAGCGTATCGTTTATTCCTTCCTGGGGCCGAATAAAACCATCAAGGATATCGAACAGGCGCGTGCTGCGCTGGAAGCGGAATACCGCAATGCCGGCTATCCTACTGTACTGGTCGATATACCAGAACAGAATGTCGTGGATGGCATTGTTCGTCTGCGTGTTACTGAAGGTCGAGTCGATCGCCTGAAAATAACAGGATCGCATTATTATCTTCTTAGCCAGATTCGTGATCAGGTGCCCGCATTGGGCAGGGGAAATATTCCGCAACTTTCCGATGTCAAGCAACAGATGGCAATTCTGAACCAGCAAAGTCCGGATCGTTCTATTACGCCGGTTATGCGTCCGGGACGAGAACCTGGCACACTGGAAGTGGAACTTAAGGTAAAAGACAAGTTGCCGCTGCATGGAAGCCTTGAAGTTAATGGACGAAACACAGAAAACACGACGCGCACACGCGCCGTTGGCACGCTGCGTTACGATAATCTCTGGCAACGTTTTCACAGTATTTCTTTGCAGTATCAGGCCTCACCTGAGAAAAGGGGTGAAGTCAAGGTTATGGCGGCTACCTATGTTTTTCCGTTGCAAAATTCAGGCACTCGCATTGCCCTGTATGGTGTGCGTTCGGATTCTGATACTGAGATCTCCAGTGCCGGCGCACTCAATGTGGTTGGTATCGGTAAAATAGCGGGTGCCAGGGTGGTGATGCCGCTGGAAGGAAATCGGGATTATTTTCATAGTTTCACCTATGGTTTTGATTACAAGGACTTCAAAGAGGGGTTGAATCTGGTCGGGGCAGATACCCTGAATACCCCCATCACCTATTACCCGTTCAGCCTTCGTTATGATTATACCCGCCGCGCTAAACGCAGTATCACCAGTTATGGCGTGGGAACCACCTTTGGTTTACGCGGTTTGAATGACCAGGTGGAATTTAATGACAAACGTATTTTTTCCAAAGCCAATTTTATTTATTTTTCAGGTGATATCGAACACCGGTTTCCAGTTAAGGCCGGGTTTCAGGGGCTGCTAAAAGTATCCGCTCAGTATACGGATTCGCCCCTGATTAGTAACGAACAGTTCACGGCCGGTGGTTCGGAAAGTGTTCGTGGTTATTATGAATCGCAGGCTCTGGGAGATAACGGTGTCATCGCCTCGATTGAGCTGCATACGCCTTATCTTGGAAGTAAAAGCTGGACAAAAGTCAAAGATTTTTATGGTCTCTGGTTTATGGATGCGGCAAAGCTATGGGTTCTGCAAAGCCTGCCGGATCAGCCGACCGGTTATGAACTTTCCAGCAGTGGCCTGGGTATGCGTCTCAAAGCCGGCTATCTGAATATGGCGCTGGAAGCAGGCTATCCGTTTAAAGCGTTGAGCACGGTGAAAAAAGGCGATGTGCGTGTGCATTTCCGCCTTGCCTATGAGTTTTAACAGGTTGGTGCCGAATGATAATGAGGCCCAACAAATACAAATTGTCCCCCCTGGGCTGATTGCCTTTGGAGCATAAAAATGAATTTACCAAAAAAACATAATTTTCAAAAGAATATTAGACAGGTCAATAAAACAAAGCTGAGCCTGCAACCGCTGAACGCTAATATTCGTATGTTGCTGGCAGGTTCGATTGTGCTTGGCAGTCTGAGTCTGTCTTCACATTCCAATGCGGCCTTACCCCTGCCGAAACCGGCAGGCGCCTGGGCGACCGCACGCAGCCCGTTGCCTCGCGTATCCTCGGCCAGTGGCTGGTCTCAGGTTAATGCCGATCTCTGGCGTTCAGGCACAACGGACGCACAGTTCTCCGATAAAACACTAACGGTTAAACAAACAGAAGGCCGGGTTATCCTGAGCTGGGACTCGTTTGATATTGATGTCAGTCATCTGGTGGAATTCAAACAACCCGGCAGTAATTCGATCGCTTTGAATCGCGTGATTAATTCCGCGTCGCCCTCGAAGATATTGGGTACTTTGAAAGCCAAAGGGCAAATCTATTTAATAAATAATAACGGTTTCCTGTTCGGCGCCAATTCTGTTGTTGATGTAAATTCACTGGTGGTGTCCACGTTAGACATTTCTGATGATGTGTTTAATCGCGGCATAACCAAGGTATTTGATGCTGATTCCAGCGCGGCATTTAGCGGTAATGGTGATGTCTATTTGCGCGACCCGAATACAGGTGACTATGTACTTGATACCAATGGTCGTCGCTTCAAGATTGGTGTTTATATTGAAGAAGGCGCGCAGATCGATACGGATAATTATGGCCGTGTAATTATGGTGGCGCCTGAAATCATTAACGATGGAACGATTACCAGCCCCGATGGGCAGGTAATCATGGCAGCGGCCACCGATCGGGTTTATCTGCAGGAAGCCGATTCGGAAAATACGGTTCGTGGTTTGCTGGTGGAGGTAAAAACCGGTGGTGAGGTTATTAATGGCGGCAATATAATAACTCCGCGAGGCAATACCACCCTGATGGGGTTTGCCGTGAACCAGAAGGGCCTGATTTCTGCCAGCACCAGTGTGCGAGTCAACGGCAGCGTTCGTCTGCTGGCAAGGGAGAATGTGCCAACCACACCAAGAATATTTAATAAAAAGAAAGTACTTGAGGCTACAAAAACGACCCGCGCCAGTGATCAGGGCGACGGTCTGGGAACGGTAGCGAAGGTTACGCTGGGTGAAGGCAGTGTCACCGCAGTTATACCGGAAATCGATGATACAGACACCGCCGTTGCAGAACAGGGACAACCCGTTTCCAGTGTTGAGATTATGGGGCAGACCGTACATTTTGAATCGGGATCGGCCGTGATCGTGGCTTCCGGTGCGGTGGATGCTATTGCAACAGAAACTCCAAATACGCCTGACAAGCTGGATATTGCAAACAGTAGTGAAATTATAATGGATCCCAACAGTCTTATCGATGTATCGGGTCTCACCTCGGCTGAGAAGTCGATGGAAAGCAATGTCATTGAAGTGGAAACGCGGAGCAACGAATTTGCCGATGCGCCGGTGCAGAAAAATGGTTTCCTGCACGGCAAAAAACTTCGTATCGATATTCGTGAAGGTACACCACTGGCCAATATCCAGCCTGCGCTGGACGGGATTAAGAGTACTGTGGAAGAACGCAGTGCGAAAGGTGGTACGGTTAATTTTTCATCCCAGGGCAAGGTAACCCTGAACGAAAGTTCGACAGTGAATATTTCAGGCGGGGCGATTAACTACCGGGAAGGATATATTAAAACCTCTCAACTGGTCGGCGTGGATGGGAAAATTTATGATATTAGTCAGGCCAGCCCGGATCTGGAATATGTCGGTATACTCGGTGAAGTCAGCAAGAACTATAAAAAATGGGGGGTGACCAAAACCTGGACAGTGGCGGGGCCGTTTAGCCGTGGGCGTTTTGAGTCGGCCTATACCAGTGGGCAGGCGGCAGGCACATTCAACATCGATACCCACCTGTTGGTTCAGGATGGCGATATCATCGCCAATACCATCAACGGGCGGCGTCAGCGGCTTGCCGATCATCGGGCAAGCGGTGGCAGCCTGAATGTAAATCTGGACTATATCGGCGGCAACTATCAAACCCTGGTATTTCAGAACAACAGGGAACTGAATGCGCCAAATTTGGACGGGCTTCAGTCGAGCAGGGATGAGAAGTTGACCCCGAGCCCTCTGATTATTGAAGCGGATTATTTTCGGCGCAACGGCTTGCAGAAAGTAAGTTATAAAACAGGCGGCAAGATTGTGTTGCAGGACAATCTGGATATGCAACTGTCTGATGGCGGAAACTTTTCCCTGAGCACCAGCGGCACAGAGGGTATTGACGTGGGGGGGCGTGTTGTCGGCCACGGTACGGATATCAGCATGACTGCAAGCCGAGGTGATGTGGTGCTGGGCGAAAATGCCTTGATCGATACCAGTGGCCGCTGGGTCAATGACAGTCCGATCGTCAAGCCGACGCCGGATTTCGAAGGTGTGTTCATCGATGCAGGCAAGGTTGATATTACTTCTGAACTTGCCAGTGTCATTATGAATGAAGGCTCTCGCATTCGCTCTAACAGTGGCGCCTGGATGAGCTCTGAAGGAGAATTGAAGGCGGGTGCGGGCGGGGATGTTTCCCTGGCGGCTTCCACTGATGTAAATGGTAATGGCAGTTTGTTTCTTGATGGCAGTATTGAAGGATTTTCTTTTTCCGACAGTGGTACGCTCAGCCTGAGCGCCAATGAATTCCGTTTTGCATCCACTGTGCCTGATAATAACAGGCGTGATCCTTCCGCTCCGGTTTATATCCAGGAAGACTTCGTGCAGCAAAGCGGCTTTGGCGCCTATGAATTCAATTCCAGTCGCAAAGGCATTACCTTTGAAAGCGGTGTGCTGCTGCAACCTTCACGGGAAAATCTGGTGCTTAACAGTCGTGACGTGTTCTCGACGGCCAGTGCCAGCGATGTTTCCTCTGTATCGAACCGGCAGCGTTTGGCGGATGAAATTCGCCAACCGGTTGATCTTGGCTTTAGTCATCAGTCTCCTGTTGTTCAGACACAGGACAAGGCTATTGTTATGGAACAGGGCAGCCGGATTCTTACCGAAGCGGGTGCCGAGGTCAGTTTTAGTTCCAGCTCCAGTATTTTTATAAACGGTCGTGTAGAAGCACCGGCAGGCAAAATTGCGCTGACAGTAACCGATCCTGCAAGCACCAGTGATCCAGGCTATATTCCTGAGCAGGGGATCTGGCTGGGGGAGGAGAGCGTACTCTCCACTGCCGGTACATTTATACCAATGCACAGCGCGGTTCCCGGCCTGCGCAAAGGTCGTTTGCTTGACGGCGGTGAAGTCACACTTACTGCTCGGCGTGGGTTCATCTTTATGGATGAAACTTCGCTGGTCGACGTGTCGGGCGCATCTGCCACGCTGCATCAACCTGATTCAACCTATCGGGGTCCGGGTATACGGCTACAGGAAATCCAGGTTGCTTCCAATGCTGGTGGAGTCAACCTGACGGCGGCGGAAGGCATTATTACCAGAGGTGTGATTTCAGGTCAGGCGAACAGCAGTTTGGGAGCAGAGGGTGGCAGTCTGAAAGTTGAATTCGCGGGACGGAGTGAGACCAATAGTAGTTTGCTTGACAGCAATCAGAGTGCCAATCCTTTTATTGAAACAGAAAGAAAGATTATTGTCAGCAAAGAAAAATCACAATCTGCAATGGAGCTTCCCCAGCGGGGCGAAGCGCTTGCAGATGAAGCCAATGGTTATGCGTGGCTGGATGGTGGCCTTCTGAATAACAGTGGTTTTGATTCTATTGAGTTAAAAGGCAGCAGTATTATTTTTAAAGGCGACAGCGGCATTATTGCGCAGCGCGAAATTATACTGGATAGCCAGGGCATTATCTGGCAGGGCGAAAAAGCAGATGATACAGGGCTGACGACAATTCTTGCTCCTTATGTGGCCCTGGGTTCATCCGGTCGTCAAAATGCCGATGATGCTGTTTTGGGTAATGGTCGTTTTCTGGTCGATGCCAATATGATCGAACTGATTGGTGCAACCAGCCTGCAGGGATTTGACCAGGTTCGTCTGAACAGTCACACCGATATTCGAGTGCGAGGTAAGCGCCTGAAATCCACGACGCTCGGTATTCCTGGCGAATGGAAAAGCCGAGGACAATTTGAACTCACAGCCGACAAAATTTATCCGGCAAGCCTGTCTGATTACACAATCAAGGCCGATGATGTAGTAATTGCGAAACATGGAGATATGTCCAGGGAAATGCAGGCTGTTTTTGGCGCTGATGCGAAGGTCATTATTGATAACTTCAGTCAGTCACATAAAGCAACCCCCGTGCTTTCAGCGGGAGGACGGCTGGCAATAGAGGCCGATACCATTACCCAGGGCGGTGAATTGCGTGCACCTCTGGGTGAAATCAGCCTGAGTGCTAATACCCTGTTAAGTTTGCAGGCAGGCAGTCTGACTTCTACCTCAGCCGAAGGCCAGATCATTCCCTTTGGTCGGACTGCGCAGACCGGGCTGGACTGGCAATATGATTTCACTGACGGTGATACCTTACGTGTTACCCGCCCGCCGGAAAAACGCATCCTGCTCTCCAGCGACGATGTGCGTTTTAATGAAGGCGCGGTAATTGATATGAGTGGTGGTGGTGATCTTCAGGCCTGGGAATTTGTTTCAGGGCCGGGGGGCACACGTGATATTTTTGCCAGTGACAGTGGATCCTTCGCCGTGCTTCCCGCGTTCACTAATTATGCGCCTTATGATGAGGGTGAAACCAGAGCAGCCGGATTCAGGGTCGGTGACAGGGTTTACCTTTCCGGCGTGGGTGATTTGCCGGCAGGTGAATACGCACTTTTACCGGCTCGCTATGCGTTGCTTGATGGCGCGTACCTGGTCACGCCGAGAAAAGGTTTTGACGATATAACACCAGACGTTACCAGTTATATGGCTGACAAAACACCGGTAGTCGCCGGGCAGTACCGGGTTGCCGGCACCGGTATTCAAGATCAAAACTGGAATGGTTTTGCGATTGAGAGCAGTGCCCAGGCGCGTCGCCGTGCAGAGATACTACTTACCAGCGCCAACCGGTTCTACACAGACAAGGCTCTGGCGGATGAGACGCGGGTTCCCTTCCTGCCGCAAGATGCAGGACAGCTGGGTGTTTCGGCATTTAGCCGACTGGATCTGGCTGGTGAACTGCGCAGCGAGGCAGAAAATAATGGTCGTGGTGGACGGCTGGACATCGAAGCCACCAACCTGGCTGTCGTCGGTCAGCGTTCGGCAGCCGGTATGAATGAGGATCGCATTGAATTGCTGGCGGAAGAATTAAATCAGCTGGATATGGAAAGCCTGTTACTGGGGGGTATTCGTAAACAGACTGATGAGGGTACGCAAATAACAGTAGCCACACAGTCGCTTGTTATCGAAACCAACTCCAGCAACAGTGATGACACGCTAAACCTGAGCGGGACGGAAATCCTGCTGGCGGCAAAGGATCGTATTGATCTCAAACGCGGCGTCAGTGTGCGCGCAGAAGGAGAAGGCGGATTTGGTGTCGATACCCTGGTCGTGAATGGTGATGGCGCACTGGTGCGCGTCAGCGCCGGGGAGCAGGTCAGTATTTCCCGTAACGGCAGCCGCGGTGTACAGGGTACGATCAACATCGATGAGGGTGCGCGGCTGGCAGCAAGCAGTGCCATGCTGCTGGATGCCTCATATGAAACCACAATTAACGGCAAGCTGGAAATTAACAATGGTTCGCTGAATATCGGCGCCGAGCGTATCAACATGGGCAATGCCCCTGTTTCAGCGACCGGTCTGTTGCTGAATCGTGATCTGCTGGATTCCCTGTACCTGAGTGAGCTGGTAATGACCAGCCGAAAAGGAACACATGTTTATGGTGATGTCGATTTCAATTTCGATAGTGTGGTATTTGACGGTGCGGGTATTGTTTCACACGGTGATGGTAATAACCGCTTCACCGTACAGGCTGACACACTGCGCTTTACCAACAGTGCGGCCGGGCTGGATCTGGCCTCAACTTCAGGCGATGTCTTCAGCGTAAACGCCCGGCAGATTGAAATGGGCAAGGGTGATTATATGCTGGCCGGGTTTAAGACTGTTGGCATGACCGCCGGTGAACAGATCATCGGTACAGGCGAATCCAACTTTACTATAAAGGCCGATGTCCAGTTAAATACACCGCTGATCAGCAGTGCTAATGGCGCTGATACTACTATCGATGCGGCGGGCTACCAGTTTTCGCTTGAGAAGATGGTGACAGATGGTCCCCTTGCTGCGACCGGCATAGGCGGTCGCCTGAGCATCAATGCCGAGACCATCAGTAACCGGGGTGTCATCTTGCTGCCTTCCGGCACGCTTGAACTGAATGCCGCACAGGGATTGTTGATCGATAATGCGCTGATTGATGTCAGTGGTGTCAGCCGATCATTTCGCAACGAAATAAAAACTGCCTCAGCGGGTAAAGTGATTCTGAATTCAGAACAGGCCGATGTTGAATTGACACAATCTTCCCGCATCGATCTTTCCGCGGCTGACGAAGGTGGTGATGCCGGTATGCTGGAAGTGAATACGCCAGAGGGTGAATTTATCTGGCAGGGGATGGTATCCGCCACGGCCGCTAAAGGTGAGGGTGGACGTTTTGATTTGAATGCGCAGAGCATGAGTGATGTGTTTTCTGTGCTAAATGATAAATTGGCCGGCGCCGGTTTTGATGAATCTGTCAGCCTGCGTCTGGGGCAGGGTGATATTGCCCTCGCCGAAACGGACACGCTCCGCGCCCATGAAGTCAGCCTGACTGCTGATACCGGCAATGTCAGTATCGACGGTGTGATCGATGCCCGAGGTAATAATGGCGGCAGGGTAAATATTTCGGCGGGCGATAATGTTGAACTGAGTGGCCGCATCGATGCCAGCGCCACGGCAGATGAGGGTAATGGCGGCGCAGTACAACTGGCGACGATAGATAATGACAATGACGGCGCTGGCGAGATTAATGTCACAGGTGAAATCGATGTTTCCGCAGGAGCCAGTGGTAAGGGCGGGGAAGTGGGATACCGCGCCAGTCGTATCGATAGTAATAACGATGGACAGGACGATGAGATTGCTATTATCAATACAGGTACGGTGACTGGTGCGGCGGCTGTGAACTATGAGGCCGTACGTGTATATAAGGATGTGAGTATTATCAGTCAAAGACAGGTGAGTCAGTGGCAGCGTGATACGCGAAACTACATGTCCTTTGCTGAAGATATAGAAAATCGCCTGAATGGTAGCGGCAATAATGGACAACTTCTGTCCGGTCTGGAAGTTCGCAGCAACGGGGACATACGCATCAACACGGATATGGACTTTTCCGGCTGGCGTTATGGCAATGAAGGGGCGCCCGGTGTGCTCACGCTTTCGGCTGGAAATGATTTGCTAATCAATCAGGATATCAGTGACGGTTTCGCTACGTCTACTATCAATACTGCGTTCGGTGCCATTCCCGTAACGGATCTGCTCATGACGGATGAATCCTGGTCCTATCGTCTGCTGGCCGGCGCCGACAGACAAAGCGCCAATGTTATGGATGTGAACAGGGGGGTTGGCGATATCACGCTTGCCAGGAATACGAAAGTACGTACCGGCACCGGTTTCATCGACATCGCCGGCGGCAATGACATAACCCTCAGCAATGATGCCTCGGTAATATACACCGCAGGCCGGGCGAGTGGAACGAATCGCTGGGGCAGCCTGTCCAACGAAACCGTCGCCTTTGTCTTTTATTCCGAGTATCCCGTCGATGGCGGCGATATCCGCATCAGTGCCGGTGGTGATATGAACGGTGCTGTGAGCAACCAGTCTATTCGTGACTGGTTAATGAGTACGGGTAGCTGGACTCGTAATGAAAATCATCGTGGCGAAATGCCTACTGCATGGGGCGTGGCCCTGACCCAGACCATGTTTACCGGCAACCCGGCAACTTCCGCCTATCGCCGCGGCATCGGTGCGCTGGGCGGCGGTGATATTAATATCGCCGTGAAAGGAAATATGCAGGATGTGTCAGTAATGATGCCGACCAGCGGCAAGCCTGTAGGCGAATCGCTTTCGGCTGATCCGACGGTGCCTGACTTCAGCGAGAACCGGGTTGAAATTAGCGGTGGCGGTGCATTGAATGTAACGACTGGCGGTGATATACGCGGTGGTATGTTCTACCTGGGCAGGGGTGAAGGAAACATTATTTCAGATGGCGGCCTGCTGGCGGGAGACAACGGCATCCACCCCGTGTTTGGCATGGGCGATACGCAGTTTAATATCACTAGCAAGAATGCTCTTGGCATTGGCGCGGTCTTCGATCCGCTGATTGAGCAGGCAACGTTCAACTCGGCGGGAAATAGTTATTTCTTTACCTATTCAGACACCTCGGCGCTTGCGCTGACTTCCGTTGCCGGGGACATCCGCTTTTATAATGATGGCAATAAAAACCAGGTAATTTATCCCGCCAGTCTTTCGGCCGCCAGCATGGCGGGGGATATTGTCATTGATAAAGGCTTGACCCTGTTTCCCTCAGCGATTGGCCAGCTTGAATTACTGGCAGCGAATAATATTTTTGCGACACCCGCCACAGAGGCCAGGATCTTTATGTCGGATGCTGATCCAGCATTGGTTCCAAATGCGCTGAACCCTGTCACGATCAGTAATGAGCGCTATCTACGTCTTGATCCTTTCCGGAAGGCTGATGAGATCCATGCTTCAACGCCGCTACATACTGACGATGATATATCGGTCAAGATCGTTGCTGACAAGGGTTCAATCAGCAGTCCCGGTGGCCTGGTGATAAACCTGCCGAAGAAGGCTGAGGTCTATGCGGGAAGGGATATTCGTAATACCAGCTTCATTATTCAGAATATCAACGAGGATGATCGAACCCGCGTTACAGCCGGACGTGATTTTCGTTATGAAATTCCTCGACTCTTTGATGGTGGAGTACAGTCAAAAGATCGGCGGCTACAGGTTTCCGGCCCGGGGCAATTGATTCTGCAGGCAGGCCGTAATATAGATTTGGGCACTTCGGCAGGGATTGAGTCTATTGGTAATGGTAAAAATCCGGTGCTGGCGGACAGGGGTGCAGATATCGTTGTGATTGCCGGTGTTAAGGATAATATGGACTATGTGGGTTTTACTGAAACCTATGTTAATCAAAGTGATAAATATTTAGCGGCATTAAAAACATTTGTTGATAGTGGTGTTGTTGATTTTGATCAGGAAACGACGGGGTTATATTCATCGACAGAGCTGAATGCCAGTCGTGAGAAATTTGCCGGACTCGATGAACACAAGCAACAGGCCTTTCTGCGTGAACTGTTCTTCCGCGAGATACGCAATGTCGGTGTCAGGAGTGCAGAGAGCGGCAGCGGTTTCTATCAACCCGCTTATGATGCGATTGCCAGCCTGTTCCCCGGCAGCTATGAAGGCAATATAAATCTCTTTTTTAGTAAGATTCATACTATTGATGGCGGTAACATCCAGTTGCTTACTCCCGGTGGTGGTATCAATGCGGGGCTGGCGACCAGTGCCGGGCTTTCCAAGAAACCGAGTGATCTGGGCATTGTCGCGCAACGTGAAGGCCGAATCGATGCTTTTGTCCGTGATGATTTTACAGTGAACCTGTCCCGTGTATTTACCCTGGCTGGCGGCGATATCATGTTGTTCGCTGAAAAGGGCAATATTGATGCTGGACGCGGAGCCAAGTCGGCGTTGGCGGCACCGAAATCAAATGTTACCTATGATAAAAACGGCAACACGATTATTGAATACCCCAATGCCATTCAGGGCAGCGGTATTCGCACCGTGGCCTCGGGCGATGGTGAAGCCGGCGATGTTTACCTGTTTGCGCCTCAGGGTGCGATTATTGCCGGTGATGCGGGAATTGACAGTGGGGGGGACGGCATCATCGATGCACCGATAATTCCTACCGACAACATTAAAATCGGCGGTACTTCTATTGGTGTGCCTACCGCCTCAGCCAGCCTCGCCGCCGGTCTCACCGGGGTCAGCAATCTCTCCGCCTCAAGCAACAAGGTCGCGGAAGAATCCACCAGCAGCATTGGAAAAACCAGCGAAGACGCGGGTTTCGCAAATACCCCAATGGGCTTCCTTAATGTCGAACTGGTTGGCTTTGGCGGCGGTGTAACCACAACCGTTCCCGAAAGCAGGGCAGACAGCAAAAAATATAAGTGATATACCGTAGGTTGGGCAGAGCAAAGCGAAGCCCAACAGGCGTGCTTCATGCGCCTCCTTATCCCATACATATTCTCGAATAAGTCCTTTTTGTCATAAGCATGAAACATACTTGCAAGAAAATACCCGCCTGTAAGCCAATTCAGAACAAAAAAATGAACTTTATGTTACATGCCCGAATAATCCTGTTGATTTTTATTATATTCCCTGCTGTTGCCAATGCATGGTGGAATGAAGACTGGTCCTATCGAAAAGAACTGACCCTCGATACCAGTTCCATTGTCACCAGCAGCACACTGGAAAATGCCACCGTACTGGTGCGTCTGCATACGGGGAACTTCGGTTATTTTCTGGATGCTTCTCCAAAGGGTGAAGACATTCGATTTGTGGCGGATGACGATGTTACGCCACTGAAATACTATATTGAAAAATTCGACCCGGTTAATGAAATGGCCATGATCTGGGTGCAGATTCCAGCACTTGCGCCTAACAGCAATACACAGAAGATATGGATGTACTATGGCAATCCAGTTGCTGTAGCAGCTGCTGATAGAAGTGGAGTGTTGCCTGTCACAGATGCGCTGGTCTACCACTTTGATAAAGGATCTTCAGCGCCGCAGGACAGTACAGCCTATGGCAATCATTCCAGCCTGTTCACGGCGCAACGATCCGCTTCATCGCTGATTGCAGGGGGGGTGAAATTTGATGGCGCGGGCATGTTTGAAATTGCCGATAATCCTTCTCTGGCAATGGACCCGGAAAAAGGCTGGTCACTATCGGCATGGATAAAAATAGACAAGGCGCAACAGTCCACTGTTTTTTCACGATGGTTTGTAAACGACAAATTACAACTGGCCATTGATGGCAATAGTCTTTATGTGCGACTGGAAGATGAATCTGGCAATGTGCTTGAGACCGCCCACAATACAACCTTGATGGAAGGCGCCTGGCATCATGTGGCGCTTGTGGTTGAAGGTAACAGGCTTGGGCTGTTCCTGGATGGAATGGAAACAGCCTATATAGAGACAACAATCACAGAGATGACCGGCCCGATTACCGTTGGTATGGATGTCCGTGCAGGTGAGGACACTTCCGCCCACTCCGGGTTTATCGGTGAAATGGACGAGCTGCGAATCGCCAAAACAGCATTGACAGCTGACATGATTAATCTGGCTGCCAGGGGAGAAGGGCCGGGCGCCACAGTACTGGTGTATGGCGAGGATGGACAGCAGGAAGGGGGCGACAGTGGGCCGTCCTATTTCACTACTACCATGCAGAATGTCACCGTTGATGGCTGGGTGGTAATTATTGTACTGATCATCATGTTTGCCATTAGTGTGGCGGTCATGGTCGCCAAGACCATCGTGATTCAAACTACAATGAAGGACAATCGCGCTTTCCTTGAAAAATTTACCGGATTAGGCAGTCAGGATGTGGACAATCTTGATACGGCTGATAACAAAGAGGAAAACGAAATGCGGGAGTCGCCCCTGCTGATGGCGCTTTCAGGTGATCACAGTCATTTTCAAAGTTCAAATATTTACCGCATTTACCATGTGGGCGTGCAGGAAATGCACAACCGTATGCCTAAAGCCGTGGGCGCAAGCGCCGCGACCCTGACCCTGACGCCGCAGGCGATTGACGCCATTCGCGCAACCATGGATGCCAGCATGGTCAGGGAAAATCAAAAACTCAACAGCCTGATGGTACTGTTGACCATTGCTATATCCGGCGGGCCGTTTCTGGGGCTATTAGGAACTGTCGTCGGGGTGATGATTACCTTTGCCGCAATTGCCGCTTCCGGCAATGTTGATGTCAATTCGATTGCGCCGGGCATTGCCGCCGCACTGGCAGCGACAGTTGCCGGTCTTGCTGTAGCGATTCCGTCTCTGTTTGGCTACAACTATCTAGGTTCACGGATCAAGGATATTTCAGCCGACATGCATGTGTTTGTGGATGAGTTTGTCGCCAAGATTGCGGAACAGCACTGCTAAATAAGTGTTCCTGATTCCTGTTCAGTAAAAACCGTTCGCCCTGAGCTTGTCGAAGGGTGAACAGCATTAAATATTGCTATTTCAGGCTTTGAGTCATGGTTCGACAAGCTCACCACGAACGTAATTTATATAGTGGACAGGAATTTGGAACAGCTATTTAG
>JASBTR010000077.1 GCA_030148325.1 Gammaproteobacteria bacterium | reverse complement strand
GACCTTGCAGTCGCCGATGATCTGCGCCTGGCATGCCAGACGATCATGGCGTCCGGCCATGTTCTCCTTGAGCACCTTTTCTTCCAGAACAGATGGCTCGGTCAGGTTGTTCCAGCCCTCCTCAACATGCATCATGCAGGTACCGCAATCGCCCTCACGGCAGCCATAGATGATGCCGGCACCGATCTTTTCCGAGACCTCGATGACCCGTGTGCCGGCAGGCACATTGACGGTCTGCTCAATATCTTCAAAGGTAATTTTTGCTTTCGCCACGATAAATCTCCTCTTGCTTTGATAAAAAAATAAAATTGTCAGGTTCAGGCCAGATCCGCGAAGTCGATGACATCCTTTTCCTGTGGCTTGCCAACCAGGACTTCAGCGATCTTTTGCCCGAATGAACGGCAGTCCTTCAGTTCCTCCTCGGTGGGTATCAACTTGAGCCGGTATCCCTGTACCGGAATTTGCATCTTCAGACCGCGCATACGATCCTCGATCATGCGCACCGCTTCACCGGACCAGCCATAGGATCCGAAAGCGGCGCCCAGTTTTCCTTTCAGATTGACCACCGCCAGAGAGGACAACAGATCCCAGACCGGCTTGACCGCATCACCATTAATCGTGGGTGAACCAAACAGCAGGGCATCGGCCTCCTCGATCAAATCAACAAACGGTTCTGTCTCGCCACCCTGCAGGTCGTAAAGTGAAACCCGCACCCCGTCGAGTCGGCTCGCCCCTTCACTGATGGCCTCGGCCATGCGCGCCGTGTTGCCGTAGGAGCTCATGTAGAACACGATCATGGAACGATCCTGCTCGCCGATACCGCGAGTCAGGGCGGAGGTGGACAGTTCTCGATAATGGGTGACGTAACGTCGGGGCCGTTCGCGCAATATCGGGCCATGCGTCGGGGCAATCTGCTTCAGTTGCAACGGCTCGATCAGCTTGAGCGCATCCAGTACATGCTTTTTAAACGGACGCATGATGTGCGCATAGTAGTAATCGAAGGAAAACCGGAAATCGCCAACCCGGTCATTGAACAGGCGCTTGTCGCAGTAATGACAGCCGAACACATCACCCGAGAACAGGACACCCTCTTCTTCCAGGTAGGTACACTGCGTGTCCGGCCAATGAAGAAAGGGCGTGTGCAGGAAGGACAGGGTCCGATCACCCAGACTGACACTGTCACCCGTCTTGACCGTGGTGTATTGCAGATCTTCATCCGCATTCAGCAAGGCCTTGAGCATCGAGGTTGCTCGCTGCGAGATATAGAGATGGGCCTGCGGGGCGCGTCGCATCAGCTCGGGTAGCGCACCACTGTGGTCCGGCTCGAGATGATTGAGCACAATAATCTTGATCTCGCTGTAATCAGCCACCGACTCCAGGCGGGCGAAAAACTCGTCACTGTAATTTTCCTTGACGGTGTCGATCACTGCCACGCCGTCACTGCCGCGCACCAGATACGAGTTATAAGTAGTCCCGTTGGCCGTGGTGAGGATGATATCGAAGATGCGCAACGCGGGATCGAGCGCGCCGGTCCAGTACACACCATCGGCAAACTCGACCGCATGGCGATGTTTCGAGACATCGATATCCGTACTCATGGAGATGCTCCGCATACGGTTTCTGTTTCGCCCATGGGGCAGGACTGCAGATCGTCAGTTTCGTCGATCCTTACACCTAATGCGTCCAGTACCGGTCCCTTGACGAAACCCGACTGACGCAAATCAAGGCATTGCAACAGGGGACGGCGAATCAGAATGGGATCGTCGATCATCATGGCCAGGGCTTCTTCCTGGCTGCAGTCATGCACCCTGATTGCGCCTGATTTCACAGTGGGCGCACTCAGATTGAACCAGTCGCACACCGCCATTTCACCAAAAAATGGCATCAGGGATTCGGGCGTCCATGCAGTCTGCAGAAGATTTCGCACCTCGAGCTCTACCCCCTGTTTTGTCAGCAGGTCTTTCTGCAAGCGGTTACCCACGCAGCCGGGTTTTTCATAGAACACAAGTGCCAGCATTTACTATTTACATCCACGCTTGTTGTCATAGAGACTCATGAGCAGTGAGGAATGCCGTTTCCACACGCGACTGGGTACATGCAGATGGCCTGGCATCTGGCCTGGATCCGGAATATGGTGGCTGAGCAGTAATCGCTTCCAGAACGCTCTGGCGAGCATGCGCCCAGGTGACAGTGCACGGCCTTCTTCAGGTAAAACGGCAAACGTATTTATATGAGCCATTACAAATCTCCTAGCGCGCCTGAATCACGGCCATGACCTCTTCCACCTTCTCGGGCGGTATCCCGGTCAGTGACCCCGGTGGATTGGCGGATTCATCAAACGGGTCGAGAATCGCGCCTTCGATCGGGCAGATGCTGGCGCATTGGGGGTCGGCATGTTCTCCCTCGCACTCGGTGCATTTCTTTGCATCAATGAGAAAATGGGGATGCGCCTCGAATATCGCCTGGCTCGGACACAGGGGCTCGCAGGCCCAGCAGTTCACGCA
This sequence comes from Gammaproteobacteria bacterium, assembly GCA_030148325.1. Classification (GTDB taxonomy): domain Bacteria; phylum Pseudomonadota; class Gammaproteobacteria; order UBA6429; family Thiohalophilaceae; genus JAADGZ01. The sequence goes on along the minus strand of JASBTR010000077.1, from coordinate 30,874 downwards.
GCTTTCAATGATCTTGTACGCCATCACCTTCTCCTCTATGCGCCGATTTGCACCGTGGCCTGGCTTTCAACACGCTCAGGCAAGCCCTTCTCGACCATTTCCGCATACACGACGGCCACAGCGTCTTCGATAGGTTCCATGGCATGCTCGCCATTGGGCTCGATGCCGGCTTCTTCCAGCTGCTCCCAGGGCTCGTATCCGATCTTTGAACACAGCACGGCTTCGCAACCTTCCAGGGTGCGGATGGTTTTCTGCAACACACTTTCGCCATCACCGCAGCTGTCGCCCCCCGCACAGTAGAGATCGACCTTGCGGTGGCTGATGAAGCGCACATCAGTGGGCGAGGCCTCATAGATCAGGAATTCTTTGGCATGGCCGAAATGCTGGTTGATGACACCGCCGCCACTGCTGGCCACCGCCATCAGTACCGGGCGCGTTTCTTTTTTCGCCTTGCTGATTGAGGAAAGGACGACAAAACCCTCGCCACTGTTCTTGCGTTGCGCCTCCAGGTTGGCAAGCGCCGCCGCCTGATATTCGGCGCGCTTTTCCATAGCCGCCTCATAGTCGATATGCATATCGTCCACCTTGTCCATGGTGAACTCGTCACCCCGGTCTTCACCGAGCATGCCGACGGCATCGGCCCGGCACTGGCGGCAGTGACGCATCATATTCATGTCGCCGGCGCACTTGTCCTGTAGCGCCTGGAGCTCCTCGTGCGCAGGGCCGCGCTGGCCCATTACGCCATAGAAGGTGCCGTGTTCGGCCTCGGCGATCAGCGGCATCACGTTGTGCAGGAAGGCGCCTTTAGCCTTGACCACCTTGCTCACCTCTTCAAGATGCTCATCGTTCACACCGGGAATCATCACCGAGTTGACCTTCACCAGAATGCCGCGCTCGGTGAGCATCTCCAGCCCTTTCTGCTGTTGCTCGATGAGGATCTTTGCGCCCTTCTTGCCCTTGATGCGACGGTTGTTCCAGAAAACCCATGGATAGATCCTGGCGCCGATCTCGGGGTCCACACAGTTGATGGTGATGGTGACATGATCGATGTTGTGCTTGCATAACTCATCCACCTGAGCCGGCAATGCGAGACCATTGGTGGAAACACACAGCTTGATATCCGGCGCCTTTTCGGTGAGTTGCTGGAAGGTCTCGAAGGTTCGCTCGGGATTGGCCAGCGGATCACCGGGACCGGCGATACCCAGCACCGTCATCTGGGGGATATTGGCCGCCACGGCCATGACTTTCTTCACTGCCTGATCAGGGGTTAGCAGCTCGGAAACCACGCCCGGCCTGGATTCATTGGCGCAGTCGTATTTGCGATTGCAGTAATGACATTGAATATTGCACGCCGGCGCCACCGCTACGTGCATACGGGCAAAGTGGTGATGGGCCTCTTCCGAATAGCAGGGATGGTCCTGCACCTTCTTGCGGATCGCTTCCGGCAAATGTGACATTTGATCGCTGCTGCCGCCACAGCCTGACGAGCTGCAACCACCTTCCGATTGCGCGGGTTCCTGACCCAGGACCTTCAATTCCATCACTTGCACTCCTGTCATTATTACCCGAACGAGGGTGTTGATTGATTGAAAAAAATTCTGTACTTAGCACAATGCAACCAGCGTGCCAAAGAAAAATTTCTATTTAATACAGTCACCTGGTATGTTCTTGTGGCCAAAATCACCGTCCTTTGTAGGACATGGCACAATCACACCAGAGCGTGGTGTTGCTTTGACGACAGCATGGAAAACAGACTCACATCTGTGCGTCTTACGGAGTATGGAAAGTTTGATAAAACCGGGATATCAGGCATTTTTGAAAACATCTTGCCTGAACGTGGTAGATGTCATATCTGCCGCACCTTGATCCCCAGAGTCTGGATGCGATAACCGATCTGGCGCGGCGTCATACCCAGCAGACGCGCCGCCTTTGCCTGCACCCAGCCGGCCTGCTCCAGTGCTGCGATCATGCGTTCGCGCTCATCCAGATCCGGATCGCTAATATCGACAGACCTGGAGTTAGCCATACCGGTTCCTGAATTATCCTGGATCCCAATCAGACTGATTTCGCGCGTACCGATCACGCCGCTCTGGCTCATTACCGACGCTCTTTCCAGGCAGTTCTCCAGCTCGCGAACATTGCCGGGCCAGTCATGCCCCATGAGCAGACGCATGCAGGCATCATCAATGGACAGTTCCCTTCCCTGCGTCCTGGCTATTTTGTTCAACAGAAATTGGGCGAGATCCGGTACGTCCTCAAGGCGATCGCGCAACGCCGGCATCATGATTGGCATGACATTGAGACGATAATAGAGATCCTGACGAAAACTATCCTCCTGGACTTCCTTCTCCAGATCCCGGTTTGTCGCTGCAACGACTCTGACATCCACCTTGTGGGTTCTTCCGCCACCGACCCGTTCGAACTCACCTTCCTGCAACACGCGAAGCAACTTGGCCTGAAACGCGGGACTGATTTCGCCGATCTCATCCAGAAAAATGGTTCCGCCATGGGCTTGCTCGAAACGCCCCTTGCGCTGGCTGACAGCCCCGGTGAAAGCGCCTTTTTCATGGCCGAACAATTCAGACTCCAGCAGATTGTCGGGCAGGGCCGCGCAGTTGAGTTTGATGAAGGGCCCATTCGCACGGGGCGAATTATAGTGAATCGCATTGGCGATCAATTCCTTACCGGTACCGGATTCGCCGCGCACCAGCACGGTGGTATTCCATTTCGCCACCTGGCGCACCTGCTCGAAAACAGCGCGCATGGCGCGTGAATGGCCCACCATGTTGGAGAAACCATGTTCGCCACGCACCTCGCGTCTGAGTGTGTCGCGTTCTTCCTTGAGCGCCTGCTGGGCATTTTCAACATTACGCGCCAGGCGAACACTTTGCCCGATCAGGTTGGCGACCATTTTGAGAAATCGTTCATGTAGCGACAGCGTGCTCACTCCAGCGCCTGGCTGTGCCGCCAGCACGCCAGCCGTCTGTTCGCCGATCTTGATGGGTACGCCGATAAAAGGCAGTTGGGGGTCATAGACGCCAATGCGTCCCAGAAAGCGCGGGTCATCGGAAATTTTTTCCACCACCAGGGGTTTGGATGCCGCCAGAATGGCGCCGGTAATCCCCTCACCGGCTCGATACCTGACCGGTCTGAGTGACGCAGGCCCTTCGTGCAGGGCCGTCACCAGAAGATCGCCACTTTCCTCATCCAGCAAACTGATCATGCCATGGTACAAATCCCCTTCTTCATGCAACAAGCCCAGGACTTCGCTCAGGGTTTCCTTGAAATCCAGCGAGCGGCTCAAAACCTGGCTCACGTGATACAGAACCTGCAGTTGATTCTCGAGCAGGGAATCCTTTTCGGACTCCCCTTCGATGCGGTGGTCAAGATCACGCGATACCACGTTCTGACTCCTCAGTGTTATTGCAGGGCAGGCGAACGAATAGCCGACATCCACCGATGAAATCCGGATCAACCTCGACACCGCCCCCATGGTTAATAGCCACCTCCTGCGCCATGGTCAAGCCCATGCCGGCATGCTCACGAGAATTCTCCCAACCGCAGTAGAAAGGCTCGAACGCCTTCAGCGCCGCCGATACGGACATTCCCGGGCCGTTGTCCATAATGGCGATCACGATATTTCCACCTTCCTCCCGGGTCTCGATGCGAATCTCGCGGTAATTCCGGCCCGATTCTGATAACGCCTTGATGGCATTGTCGATCAGGTATTTGAGTATTCCGCGCAGGGCGTTCGGTCTGCCGTTGAGCGAAGGCAGCACAGGCGCGGCGCGCCAGTCGACCACGATGCCGCCAGCCAGGAAACGGTCGGTGGCAAGACGCAGGACATCCTGCACCATCTCATTCATGTTCAGGGGGCTGGATTCCTCCAGGCATGTACCTGGCAGAGCGGCGTGCAGACTGTCGATCGCCTCTTCACCGGTTTCCAGCGCCTGGCGCAACACGGGCATCATATTGGCGCCATTGCTTCCCGTATCCGACATGGACATGGCGGCCCTGATGATGTTCATGGGCGCCTGCATTTTGAAAATCGAGGCCAGGATCGACTCGCGCATGGTGCCGACCATCTGCTGCTCGGCCATGTTTGCCCGAATCATATTCAGACGCGCCTCGTTGAGTCGCCTGCGGCTCTCGGTCACCTCGTTGGCGATCAGCAACAGACCACAAGACCCCTTTTTACCGGATTGAAAATAACTGCGGGCCGCATCATCGAGGTCAGGGATGGGTACGCCGGAACAGGTAAACCAGCGGGTCGAGTTCCCCCCATCAACATCAAGCCGAACGTCGATATTGGTAAAGCCTTCCCCATCATGGCAGACGCTGTCCAGATCGAAGCCCAGTTGTTGCGCCACCGCCTCCAGAAACAGGTTCGCAGGCTCCTCGTTTCCACAATCGGTCAGCAAGGCCTTGTAGGCATGGTTGTCCAGCAACACCTGTCTGTTTGCGTCGATCATGGCGACGACCATGGGGGCGGCATTCAGCGCCGCTTCGGTGAGTGATCTCTGGAAGGCCAGTCGCTGATGCAAGGCATGCACCTCGGTGATGTCGCGGTGCATGCCGAGAAAATAGCTGATCTGGTTTTCGTCCCTGAGTACGGGCGCAATCGTTAACTCGGCCAGATATTCTTCACCGTTCTTGCGGTGATTGACCAGCGTACCCCGCCATACCTCGCGTTGCTGAATGGTGCGCCACAGATCTTCATAAACCTCAAGCGGGGTGGATTGACTGGAGAGCACGGACTCGTTTTGGCCGATCACATCCTCCCTCGAATAGCCGGTCAAGGACTCGAAGGCTTTGTTGACATACAGGATATGGGCGGACGTGTCGGTGATGGATATGGCTACCGGCGCCTGTTCGACCGTTTCCAGAAACAGTCCTGGCGGCAAAAACGGCTGATGCCCGAACAGCTCAAAGGCTTTGATGATCTCGGCCGGTGTGCCCTCCGGCGGTTCCGCCAGAAAGCGACTGATGGCGTCGATGGCATCATCGTAATTGTCAGCACTTGCCTGTTTACCTGGCATATTCGCCCCCGCAACATGATCAGTGGGATAATCAGTCAGCATATCCGTTTCAAAATCTTCAAATAACGTCTTCTACTGCATACCCTGCTGTAACTATTTTTTACTTCTGCAATAAGTGCGCCAGAGCATATAAGCGGGTATATGGCGGGTTTGTGACACGCCTGTTGGCCATTTTGTAAGAGACAAGACAAACCATCACCTGACAAATTGTCGTGTTTACAACAATTCTTCCCGCCCAATCATCTGAATCTTGCTTCTGTTTGTCTCACAGTAAACAATCCATCCCGGCAAGAAAAAATTTTCACTGTATTTTCAATAAGTTAAAAAATTCAGCCTATATGATCAGATGCCGTCCAGCAACGCTTTCAGTCTGGCACATTTCCTGTATAGAGAAGATTGCCAGGTATCAAACGCAAGGGGTCATATGGAATATCTGCTCATCATTCTTTCTACCGCACTGGTCAACAATGTCGTGCTGGTCAAGTTTCTGGGATTGTGTCCATTTATGGGCGTTTCCAACAAACTTGACTCGGCATTGGGCATGGGACTGGCGACCACCTTTGTGCTCACCCTGGCCGCCTTTGCCAGCTGGTTGCTCGAATATTTCGTGCTGGCGCCGCTGGGTCTGGGATTTCTGCGCATCCTGACCTTTATTCTGGTGATCGCGGTGGTAGTGCAGTTCACCGAAATGGCGATTCGCAAAACCTCTCCCGCCCTCTACCAGGTACTGGGCATCTTCCTGCCCCTGATCACCACCAATTGCGCCGTGCTCGGTGTAGCCCTGCTCAATGTCCAGGAGGAAAACGGCCTGATGGAGAGCCTGCTCTATGGCTTTGGCTCGGCCCTGGGCTTCACTCTGGTGCTGGTGATATTCGCTGGACTGCGTGAGCGACTGGCCCTGGCGGCTGTCCCCGCCGCCTTTGCCGGCACCCCCATCGCCTTCATGGTCGCCGGACTGTTATCGCTGGCCTTTATGGGCTTCGCCGGCCTAACTGCCCCGTAATGAGACAAGACAGGAGATATCAAGCATGCTGAGCGCTGTCATCATTATTTCACTGCTAGGTGTTGGCATGGGAACCTTGCTCGGTTTCGCCGCCCGCTTTTTCGCCGTGGAGGGAAATCCACTGGAAGCTGAGATCGAGGAAATGTTGCCAGGCTCCCAGTGCGGCCAGTGCGGATTTCCGGGTTGCGGCCCGGCCGCCACGGCGGTCGCCAACGCAGAGGTGCCGGTCACCCTCTGCCCACCGGGCGGTAAGGCCCTGGCAGAAGCTTTGGCCACCAAGATGGGGGTCAGCGTGGACCTGTCGGATATGGAAGACGCGGAACCCCGGGTTGCCCACATCCATGAACATCTATGTATCGGTTGCACCAAGTGTTTTAAACGCTGCCCTACCGACGCTATCCTCGGTGGATCGAAACAGATCCATGCCGTCTTCGCGGACGCCTGCACCGGTTGTGAAAAATGTTTTGACGCCTGCCCCACCGAGTGCATCGAAATGCGGCCGGTAGCCCCCACCCTGCAGACCTGGTACTGGCCCATGCCAGACAAGGCGGCCTGAGATGGCAGTCCTTGCAAACATACGATTATTCCGCATCCGCGGCGGCGTGCATCCGGACGACCACAAACGTCTGAGTGCCAGGCAGGCCATTGAAAACCTGCCTATGCCCACCCTGTTGCATATCCCCCTGCAGCAACATATTGGCGCCCCGGCCGAACCGCTGGTCAGACGGGGGCAGGTAGTGCGCAAGGGTCAGCTCCTGGCGCGCAGTCAGGGCATGATCTCCGCCCCGGTGCATGCGCCCACCTCGGGCCGGATCATGGGTATCGGCGGTTATCCGGCTCATCATTCCTCCGATCTACTGGTTCGCACCATCACCCTGAAACCCGACGGATACGACGAATGGGATGACGACTGCGAGAGCGTCGCTGATCCTTTTACGCTCTCACCGGAGGAGATTGCGCAGCGGGTCGCCGAGGCTGGCATCGTGGGCATGGGCGGAGCGACCTTCCCTTCCGCGGTAAAACTCAGCCTGCACAAACGCTACAAACTGCATACCCTGGTCATCAATGGCGCTGAGTGCGAGCCCTATCTCACCTGCGATGACCGTCTGATGCGGGAGCGGTCACAGGACATCCGTGATGGCGTACTGTTGATAGCCAGGGCGCTGGGTGTCAGGCAGATCCTTTTCACCATCGAAAACAACAAGCCCGAGGCCCAGCTGGCCATGAAAACAGTGGCCGATGGATTCCCGGAATTGCAGATTATCGGTCTACCGACCCGCTACCCCATGGGGTCGGAAAAACATCTGGTACAGACCTTGACCGGCAAGGAAACCCCGGCGCGCGGGCTGACCGCCGATATTGGCGTCGTCGTCCACAATGTGGCGACGGCCGCCGCGGTCAACGACGCGCTCCGCCATGGACGCCCGTTGATCTCCCGCGTGGTCACCGTTTCCGGTGGCGCCATACGACAGCCACGTAATGTGCACGCCCTGATCGGCACGCCCCTGGACGACCTGATCAAGTTCTGCGGCGGTTTTTTCGATCAGCCCGCCAGGCTGATCAGCGGCGGCCCGATGATGGGGCAGCCCCTGCCCAGCCTGCGCGTACCCGTGGTCAAGGGCAGCAACGGTCTGCTCGCACTGAACGAAGAGGAAGCGCAGAGCCGGGAACAAATGCCCTGTATCCGCTGCGCTAGTTGCGTCAAGGCCTGTCCCTGCGGCCTGTTGCCACTGAGCATGGCCGCGCACATTCGCGCCGGCAGCCTGGAATCCTCGGTGGAACTGGGGCTGCTCGACTGCATCGCCTGTGGCTCCTGCTCCTACGTTTGCCCATCACACATCCCGCTGGTGCAGTATTTCAACTATGCCAAGGGGGAACTGGCGGCGCGCCAGCGCGCACAACACAAACAGGGCGAGACAAAACGCCTGGCCGAGGCGCGTACGGCGCGCATGGAGGCCATCAAGAAGGCCAAACGCGAGGCCATGGCCCGGCGGAAAAAGGAAATGGCCGAGAAAAAGGCGCGGGAAGCCGCGGTCCGGGAAGGGTCTGCATCGACAACATCCAGCGGGTCTGACGAAACGAAGACGGCTGAGGAAGCGCAGGCATGAGCGACGCATCCCTGGTTGCCGGTCCTTATACCCACGAACGCTCAAGTATCGGGCGCACCATGGGCCTGGTGATGCTGGCCCTGCTCCCTGCCACGGCGCTCAGCCTCTACCAGTTCGGCTGGCCGGCCATTCTGCTATTCCTGCTGACCATTGCCTCGGCGCTGGCGGCCGAGTCCGTGTCACTGTATTTCATGGGCAAGCCGCAAAAGCCCTTTTTGCTGGACGGCTCCGCGGTATTGACCGGCTGGTTGCTGGCCATGACCCTGCCCCCCTGGGCCCCCTGGTGGATCGGTGTGCTCGGCGGCCTGATCGCCATTGTCATCGGCAAGCAGGTGTTTGGCGGCATTGGCCAGAACCTGTTCAATCCGGCCATGGTGGCGCGCGTTGCCTTATTGATCTCATTCCCCCTGGAGATGACCCTGTTTACCCGGCCCCAACCCCTGTTTTCACCCCAGGCGCCGGGGCTGCTGGAGAGCCTTGAGATCATCTTCGGTCACTCGCCAATATATGACGCCATGAGCAGCGCCACTCCGCTGGGCCATATCAAGACCGAGTTGAGCCGCGGTATTACGGTGGATCAGGCCCTGGGCGGGACTGATTCCATCGGCCAGTTGCTGCTGGGTACGGCCAGCGGCAGTCTCGGCGAGATTTCCGCCCTGTTGATCCTGGCCGGCGGCCTGCTCCTGATCTGGCAGCGAATCATTACCTGGCATATCCCTGTCGCCATGCTAGGCACCCTGGCGCTGCTGGCGGGCATCATGCACCTGATCGATCCGCTGCACTACAGCGATCCCCTGTTTCATCTCCTGTCCGGCGGCGCCATGCTGGGGGCCTTTTTCATCGCCACCGATCTGGTCACTTCACCGGTATCAATCCGGGGACAACTGGTGTTCGGCGCCGGCTGTGGCGCCCTGGTTTACATCATCCGCAGCTTTGCCGGTTATCCGGAGGGAGTGGCCTTCGCGGTGCTGCTCATGAATGCCTGTACGCCGCTGATCGATCATTACCTCCGGCCACGTATCTACGGACGTGACCGCAAGGGCGAGCCCCTGAGCTATGCCGATTCGGGGGAAGAGTCATGAGCCGTGAAAGACCGCCGGCAAAGGAACGAGTCAGCACCCAGGCGATCCTGCTGGGGGCCTTTTCCCTGGTGGCCACGGCCTTGCTGGTCATGGGCAACCTCGCCACCCGGGATGCCATTGCCGAACGCCTGGCTGAAGATTTGCGCGCCTCGCTCACCCAGGTCATTCCCGATGCTGTACACGACAACGACCTGCTCGCGAATCCACTGGCCTTCAAGGATGACAAGGGTTTGCCCCTGACCGTCTATCGGGGAACCCGGGACGGCAAACTGACCGCCCTGGCCTGGGAGATCAGCGGCAAGGGCTATGCCGGTGACATTCGCCTGATCCTCGGCGTCGACACAAGCGGAAAGATCCTTGGCGTCAGGGTTCTGCAACATGCCGAGACCCCCGGCCTGGGCGACAGCATCGAAGCCTCGCGCAGCGACTGGATCCTCGGTTTCAATGGTCTTTCATTGGGCAAGCCGCCCCTCGACAAGTGGAAGGTGAAAAAGGATGGCGGCCGCTTCGATTCCTTCAGCGGCGCCACCATTACGCCCCGCGGCGTGGTGGCCGCCATCAGGCGGGGGCTGGAATTTTTCGGTTCACACAAGACCGCACTGACCTACCCTGTCGTCAATACCGGATTGGAGAAAACACCATGAGTGACTATAAACGAATTACCAAAGATGGCCTGTGGGACAATAATATCGTCTTCGTCCAGGCCCTGGCGCTGTGCCCCCTGCTGGCGGTGACCGGCACTGCCAGTAACGGCCTGGGCATGGGACTGGCTTCCACGGTGGTCTTCATTCTGACCGGATTGTCCGTCTCTGTGCTGCGCAACATCATCACCCCCCAGGTGCGCATCCCCATCTTTGTCCTGATCATCGCCATGCTGGTCACCCTGGTGGACATGAGCATGAATGCCTGGGTACACGATCTGCACAAGGTGCTCGGCCTGTTCATCCCCCTGATCGTCACCAACTGTGCCATTCTCGGTCGCGCTGAGGCCTTTGCCTCCCGCAACCCGGTTATGCCCAGCCTGGTGGACGGCATCATGATGGGGCTGGGTTTCACCCTGGCGCTGGTCATACTCGGCGCCAGTCGCGAGATTATCGGCAGCGGCACCCTGTTCGCTAATGCCGGTCTGTTGCTGGGCGACTGGGCCCGTTCCCTGGAGTTGCATTTAATTCCGGACTACAAGGGCTTCCTGCTGATCATCCTGCCACCGGGCGGCTTCATCGTCCTGTCCTTTCTATTGGCCGGAAAACGGGTGATGGAACGCAGCCGGAATGACAGGGAAAAAAGCGCTGACATCATTCTGGATGCAGAACCCGGCAAGGCGGGATAAAGGAGACAGGCCATGAATGTAGGTGTCGCCTATGCCGACAAGTTCAAACAGGTATGGTTAAAACTGGAAGTGCCGGACGGCTGCAATGTGCGCGAGGCCATTGAACATTCCGGCATTCTCAAGCAGTTTCCCGATATCGATCTCAGCCAGCAAAAGGTAGGCATCTTCGGCAAGATCACCAAACTGGATGCACCCGTGGAAGAAGGTGCGCGCATCGAAATCTATCGCCCGATCACGGCCGACCCTGAAACCGTGGAACGCCGTGACATGGAATAATCAGAGAGAAAATGTTTCCGATGGTTGTAAAATTATTCCTCATAGCTATCCTGTGTCTGGCGTTTCTCACGGCCAACGCTGAGCCCGGCAAACAGGTGCGCCTGGCCGTCGCCGCCAATTTCAGTGCGCCCATGAAGGAACTGGGCCGACGTTTCAGCGAAAAGACCGGCTACCGCACGATGCTCAGCTTTGGCTCCACCGGCAAGCTCTATGCACAGATCCGCAACGGCGCAAAGTTCGATGTGTTTCTGGCCGCCGATCAAAAACGTCCCCGCTTGCTGCATGAAGCCGGGCTGGGACAATCCCCCCGTACCTACGCCATCGGCAGGCTTGTGCTCTGGAGCAATGCCCCCGACCTGATTACCGGCAGTGACGCACTTGCCTCTGCAAAGGTGCGGCGTATCGCCATCGCCAATCCCAAAACCGCTCCCTACGGCAGGGGCGCGATGCAGATTCTCGAGGCGCTTGGGCAGGCTCAAGCCCTGCGCGCCAAACTGGTCAGGGGGGAGAACATCGCCCAGACCTACCAGTTTGTCGCCACCGGCAACGCCCAACTGGGTTTTGTGGCCGCGTCGCAGGTGAAAGGAATCGGCATGGGTTCCCACTGGCAACCCCCACAGTCGATGTACGATCCCATCAGGCAGGATGCACAACTGTTACAGCGCGGAGCGAACAATCCGGCTGCCCTGGCCTTCCTGGACTTTCTTTTTTCAGAGGAAAGCTGCCAACGGGTGAAGGAATATGGCTATGCCTGTGGAGATGCTGCCCCCCCCGGCCTGCCCTTAGCGGAGAAATAATATGGCCATGGATTGGGAGCCGGTCTGGCTCACCCTGAAACTGGCTGGTCTCACGACCCTGATTCTGCTCCTGGCGGGCACACCCCTGGCCTGGTGGTTGAGCCGCACGCAATGTGCCTGCCGAAACCTGGTCAGCGCCGTGGTGGCGTTGCCACTGGTACTGCCGCCGACCGTTCTGGGATTCTATCTTCTGTTGCTGCTGGGGCCTCAGGGAGCTATCGGCCAGTTGACCACGAGCCTTGGGCTGGGCACCCTGCCCTTTACCCTTCCCGGCCTGGTGGTGGGCTCCGTGCTTTACTCCCTGCCCTTCGTGGTGCAGCCGGTGCGCAATGCCTTCGAAGCCATGGGCCCGCGCCCCATGGAGGTAGCCGCCATCCTGCACGCCAGTCCGCTGTACGCCTTCTTCACTGTCGCCCTGCCCCTGGCCCGCCCCGGGCTGCTGACCGGCGCCGTGCTGGGTTTTGCCCATACCGTGGGGGAGTTCGGCGTCGTATTGATGATCGGCGGCAACATCCCCGGTGAAACCCGGGTGCTCTCGGTGGCCATCTATGACCATGTGGAGGCGCTGGAATACACCCAGGCACACTGGCTATCGGGCGGCATGTTGCTGTTTTCCTTCCTGGTGGTGTTCTTCATGTACCGCCTGGAGCAGCGCATGGAGACGGGTCGTCATGAGCATTGATGTGAACTTCTATATGGCGCAACCCGGTGGCTTTCACCTGAACGCAAGCTTCCAGACACCAGCACGGGGTGTTACTGCGCTGTTCGGACGATCCGGCTGTGGCAAGACCAGCATCCTGCGCTGCATGGCCGGCCTGCAAAAAGCGTCGGGGCACTGCCGGATCAACGGTGAAACCTGGCAGGATGAACATCACTGGCGCCCCACCCACCAGCGCCCGGTGGGCTACGTGTTTCAGGAAGCCAGCCTGTTTCCGCACATGAATGTACAGCGCAACATCGGCTATGGACAAAGAAAGAACTCAGGCGGTAGCTTGCGGCAGAACGACATTGTAGACATGCTTGGTATCGGACACCTGTTGCAACGATCACCAAAGAACCTGTCCGGTGGCGAACGTCAGCGGGTGGCCATTGCCAGGGCGCTGCTGTCCGATCCTCAACTGCTGCTGATGGACGAACCGCTGTCCGCGCTGGATCATGGCACCAGGCAGACTATACTGCCCTATCTGGAACGCCTGCACAATGAACTGCAGATCCCGCTGATCTATGTCTCCCATGATCCCGAGGAAGTCGCCAGACTGGCCGACCGCATGATTCTCCTGGAAGACGGCAGAGTGCTGGCCAGCGGGCCAGCAACAAAACTCATGACCTCACTCAAACTGCCTATGGCAGCCTTCGATAATGCCTCTGCCGTACTTGACGGCATTGTCAGTGGCCATGATGAAAGTTACGACCTGACCTTTATCGATTGCAGCGGCAACCGCATCGCCGTGCCGAGGGAAAACAAAACACCCGGCGATCATGTACGCCTGCAGATCCACGCACGGGATGTCAGTATTGCCCTGAGCGCACACCATGACACCAGCATTCTCAATATCCTGCCCATCGTCATCAGCGATCTGCAGGAAACCAACGGTTCCCGGCTGCTGGTGGAAATGAAACTGGAAGATGGACAACTCCTGCTGGCTCACATTACCAAACGCTCAGGACGTGCCCTTGGGCTTCATCCCGGCATGCTGGTCTATGCGCAAATCAAGGCCGTCGCATTGCTACAGTAAGCCTTCCTCAGGTCAAGGATAATTCATGGCGGATGGTGACTGACACGACAAGCAAGAATTCACCTCATCCCGCCACCGAGTAGGCCATGCCGGGCAAGTTCCATCTATGCAAATGGATCGCACCACGACCGTGTTGATCCAGACCCCATATGGCAAGTGCAAGATGTTGACCGGGGAAAAGACAGTTGATAATAGCCAGCCGCTGCGTAAATACCTCTGGAGAACGAATATGGGCTGCCCCACCCTCCGACACTGGAGGAACTCGTAGAACGATCAGTTAAATGGCTGCTATTGCCAAACATTGCCAACAGGCGCCGGCTACTCCCACTTAATGGTAAATGAGCCATTTTTAGGATTTATTTTCAATAGCTTAATTTTGAGTACTGGTGGCAATACCATGAAAAATACCATATTCAGAATACTACTGAAAATATGGCACATTGCTTCGCCATTTAGCCAGGCTGGCAACATGCTTTTTGTCCAGCATAGCCAGGCCCAGGTAGAAGAGCCACACCGCTACAACTTATGGATCGCACAATGAGATTTTATTTCCTTGATGGTGCTTCATCATCTACATGTGCACGCTATTTACCACCAGGAATGCACTATCCCGGTGCGCGCAGATAATGGTTTGCGCAAATTTCACTTCCCTTTCTATTTCTTTGGTACTCATATCCGCTGCCATTTATGCTGCCTATTACGATTCATTACATTAAGGAAGCTCTGATTAATTCGTCATTCCGGACGTAGCGAAGCGGAGATCCGAAATCCATGTGTTACGCATCAAGTACTTACTGGATTCCGGCCTTCGCCGGAATGACAAGGTTGTAATTAATCAGAGGTTCCTTAATTCAGTCAGTTACGTTTGTTGGCACTACTTTTGCTGTGCGTTAAGACAAACAAAGCAGGTAACAAGAGAAACGCTGATGCAGCACATTCTACTGGTCTCTAACAACACCCAACACCAGGCGTTATTGGAAAAGGCCATTGACCGGGAAAACTGTTCGATCGTCGTCGTGATCAAAACCGGCGCACAACTGGATGCGGAACTGCGATCACGGGCAATCGATATGGTCGTCATGGATCTGGATGACAACGGTGAAGCCGAGCTGGAATCGGTTCGGCAGATCATAGAAAACAGGCCCTTGCCTATCGTGATGTTCGTCCGCCAGGGCAATCGGGAAAGCGCGGCAAATGCTACGGCTGCCGGAGTCAGCGCCTATGTAGTGGATGGGCTGCAGGTAGATCGGGTTGCGCCCATCCTGGCCGCTGCCGTCACCCGCTTCCAGGAAACCCGGTCCTTGCGCGAGGAACTGGAACGCACAAAGGCCAGCCTGGAGCAACGCAAGATTATAGAACGAGCAAAAGGCCTGCTCATGCAGCAACGCGGATGCAGCGAAGAGGAAGCCTATTCGGCTCTGCGCAAGCTGGCCATGCAGCGCAACAAGCGCCTGGCCGAGATTGCCACCAGCGTGATCGACGCCGCCAGCTTGATAAAGTGAATCTGCGCCGCCAATGCTGGCGGCGCCCCTGGCCGAAGTCGGTCTCTGTAGACAAAGACGTCCAGGTATCACGCACCCCGCGCGTGAAACCGGGCGTTTTTTTATGCTCACGACAAGAGTAATCAATAACGATAACAGGAGAGACGACTTGAACATGACACGTATTGACAACAGCCCCAACAAATCCTGGCTGCATGGTGGTCTCATGGTGGATGAAGTCATGGGCGGGATGGTGATTCGCATCTCCTGGAAAGCTGACAGAGAGCGGACATGACGATCAGGTACGCCAACCCTCATGTCTCTCCCCCAACCTTCGATTGTGAGGAACTCATTATGTCCCTGCCCCAGTCCACCATCCACACCATCAAAGCCACTTATCCTGTGTTACAGGAATACGGAGAAGACATTGCCTTGTGTTTGCACAAGGTCCTGCTGGTGAAATATCCGCAGACATGGGCCACGTTCGTCAAAAGTGCCGAGCACAAGCCCAGGGTTCTGGCCACGGCCATGGCCGGGTTTGCCCGATCCATCGATAACCTGGATGACAAGATCGAGATAGAAGCCTGCCTGACGGCCATCGGTGTGTTCACCCGGCTCGACCCCGCACAGTACCCCATGCTGGGAGACGCCCTGCTTACCGCACTGCAGGATGAGCTTGGGGGGACGCTGTCCGGGACAGCCCTCGATGCCTGGAAAGAGGCGTTTTTCTGCCTGACGGACAAACAACCCGTACAGGAACCCAGGACAGGCTCGGCATAACGCCAGACGCCCCCGAAACTTTTATCCAACACCTGGCGCTGCTTGCATGGTTATGCGCTATCGTGGTGCAAACAGCAGCCATCAAGCACCCTGGCATCACATTAGGATGGGAGACAACAACGCTTAATCAGAAATAATCTATTGTATTTCAAAAAGTTATATTTTCTGGCACACAGATTGCTAAAAAGCGAACAGACGTGCATCGTACGCAGTGCCCAGTCTCCTTTTCATGACTGTGCCATGGCAACGGCGCCATGCCTATGGAAAGGGAGGTAAACAACGGCAAATTATGCCGCTGAACTGTCGGTTCCGATGACGTCAGACATAACAACAAATTGATAACAGGCCATCGGCGGCCTGTACCGGACAACGGCGTCCGTGATCACAACGTCAACAGACTTTGTGGTCACGGACGCTTTTTTTTGGGCAAAAGGTTTTAAGTAAAAAAACTGGAGAGTAAAAAATGAAGAACGAAGCGCGTCAAAAACGCATGTGCATTTCCAGGAGTGCGGAGCTCAGCGGCCAAAACCGGCCATCGACTTCCCGCCGCGGGCTGCTGAAAAAGACCCTGCTGGGCCTGATCATCGGTACCGGCCTGGGGCTGGGCAGTCTGTCACTCACTGCGCAGGCCGCCGTGGGGGAGCCGGAAAAGGAAGATCTGAAATTCGGCTTTATCAAGCTGACCGACATGGCGCCTCTGGCCATTGCCTATGAAAAGGGCTTTTTCGAAGATGAAGGTCTGTACGTGACCCTGGAAGCCCAGGCCAACTGGAAAGTGCTGCTCGATGGCGTCATCGATGGTCGTCTCGACGGCGCCCACATGCTGGCCGGTCAGCCGCTAGCCGCCACCATCGGCTTTGGCACCAGGGCTCACATTGTCACCCCCTTCAGCATGGACCTCAACGGCAACGGCATCACCGTTTCCAACGAAGTCTGGAAACAGATGAAACCCAACATTCCCAAACGCGCTGACGGTAAACCTCAACACCCCATCAGCGCCAAATACCTCAAGCCGGTGGTGGACAAGTACAAGGACGAAGGCAAGCCCTTCAAGATGGGCATGGTGTTCCCTGTGTCCACCCATAACTATGAGCTGCGTTACTGGCTGGCGGCCGGCGGCCTGAATCCCGGCTACTACGCACCCGCAAAAGGCGATACCTCCGGCACCTTGAAAGCCGATGTATTGCTCTCGGTCACACCGCCACCGCAAATGCCTTCGACCCTGGAAGCAGGCACGATTTACGGTTATTGCGTGGGTGAGCCCTGGAACCAGCAAGCCGTGTTCAAGGGCATCGGCGTGCCGGTGATTACTGACTACGAAATCTGGAAAGACAATCCGGAAAAGGTCTTCGGCATGTCAAAGGCCTTCACCGACAAGTACCCGAACACTACCGTGCACATCGTCAAGGCGCTGCTGCGTGCGGCCAAATGGCTGGATGACAATAACGATGCCAATCGTCCGGAGGCGGTGAAGATTCTTTCCCAGTCGAACTATGTGGGTGCGGACTACGATGTCATTGCCAATTCCATGACCGGGACCTTCGAATACGAAAAGGGTGACAAGCGCAAGCTGCCCGACTTCAACGTGTTCTTCCGTTACAACGCCACTTATCCCTATTACTCGGACGCCGTCTGGTATCTCACCCAGATGCGTCGCTGGGGCCAGATCGCCGACTACAAACCGGATAGCTGGTACGACAAGGTGGCAAAAAGCGTGTATCGCCCGGACATCTATGAAACGGCCGCTAAAGAACTGATTGCCGAAGGCAAGATGAAAGCCTCTGAGTTTCCTGACTTTGCCACGGAAACCGGTTACCGCGAGCCGCAAACCCAGTTCATTGATGGCGTCACTTATGACGGCACCAAACCCAACAAGTATCTGCAGCAATTTCCGATCGGGCTGAAAGGCAAGGAAAAAATCTGAGCAATCGTTCACCCGGTTGGGTTCCAACCGGGTGAACATCTGCAAACGAGGAATAAACATGAATCAGGCTACTACATTGACAGCAAACCCTTTCAGTGAGCGTTTCAGCCGACTGGCGACATCACTCAATCCGCAAAAACTGATCAAGGGGCTACTGGTACCCTTTGTCGCCATCCTGGTGTTTCTAATGCTCTGGTCTGCCGGCGCCAGTCAGGTGCAGACATCCCTGGGCGTCTTTCCCGGACCCGCAAAAGTCTGGGAACAGACCAAGTCTCTGTGGGCAGAACATCAGGCTGAACGGGTAAAAGAAGCCGCGTTCTATGAGCGGCTGCAGAAACGTATCAACAAGGCCGTCGCCGCCGGCAAGCCCGAAGAAAAGATCGAGCGTCTCAAACAGCGCAAGTACACCGGCAAGGAGACCTTCATCGATCAGATCTTTACCAGCCTCGGCACCGTCGCCACCGGTTTTCTGCTGGCCTCGCTGATCGCTATCCCGCTGGGCATCATCATAGGTATGAACAACACGCTGTATTCGGCCTTCAACCCCATTATCCAGTTGCTCAAACCAGTATCACCGCTGGCCTGGCTGCCCCTTGTGACCATGGTGGTTTCAGCCGTCTATGTTTCTGCCGACCCTATGTTCTCCAAATCTTTCCTGACCTCGGCCATCACCGTCACCCTGTGCTGTCTGTGGCCAACCATTATCAACACGGCCGTGGGCGTGGCAGGCGTTGACAGGGATCTGATCAATGTCAGTCGCGTACTGCGCCTGGGCTGGCTGACCAAAACCATGAAGATCGTGCTGCCCTCCTCGATACCGATGATGTTCACCGGCCTGCGCCTGTCACTGGGTATCGGCTGGATGGTGCTGATCGCCGCGGAAATGCTGGCGCAGAATCCCGGCCTGGGTAAATTTGTCTGGGATGAATTCCAGAACGGCAGCTCCAATTCACTGGCGCGCATTATGGTCGCCGTTATCGCCATCGGTGCGATTGGCTTTCTGCTGGACCGCAGCATGTTATGGCTGCAAAAGGCCGTCAGCTGGGACAAGAATGCAGTACTGCGTTAAACACTCAACAGGCAGGAAAGAATCATGAATAATTATCTCGAAATCGATCACGTGGGCATCACCTTTCCCACGGACAATGGACCATTAACTGTACTCGATGGTGTCAACCTTAAACTTACGCAGGGTGAATTTGTCTCTCTCATTGGCCACTCCGGCTGTGGCAAATCAACGGTGCTCAATATTGTCGCCGGCCTGCTGCAGGCCACGGAAGGCGGCGTCGTCCTGGAAGGCAAGGAAGTGAATGACCCGGGACCGGATCGCGCGGTGGTTTTCCAGCATCATTCCCTGATGCCCTGGCTGTCGGTATATGACAATGTGCGTCTGGCTGTGGATCAGGTGTTCAAAAAAACCAGGAGCAAGCAGGAACGTCATGAATGGACCCTGCACAATCTGGAACTGGTGCACATGAGCCACGCCCTGGATCGCAAACCTGCTGAAATCTCCGGCGGCATGAAACAACGCGTCGGCATCGCCCGCGCACTGGCCATGGAGCCCAAGGTTTTGCTGATGGACGAACCTTTCGGCGCCCTCGACTCACTGACTCGCACCCACATGCAGGACAGCCTCATGGAAATCCAGGCGCGCCTGAACAATACCGTCATCATGATTACCCATGATGTGGACGAGGCCGTACTACTCTCTGATCGCATCGTTATGATGACCAATGGCCCAAAAGCGAAAGTGGGCGAAATCCTCGATATCGACCTGCCGCGGCCACGGGATCGCCTGGCGCTGGCGGAGAACCCCACCTACAATCATTACCGGGCTGAGGTGGTGCGCTTTCTTCATGAGCGACATCTTCAGAAAAACGACAAGGATAAAAATGCGGAACAGGATGAAGCGGACGAACCTGTGGTGCGCCTTGTAAGTTAAGATATGTAAATCGAGATAATCGCCTGTAAAACCTCACTATGAAATGGGGCCGTATTGAATGGCGGGCCCCGTTCCGGTATTAATGAGTGACATGAGCGTATTGAGTGAACAATCCATCTTTGCCACTATGCGGCAAAATGGCCCGTTTGCGGTGGAAGACAGTATTTTACTGCATTCCCCCTTTTCGCAGGAGAACAGGAAATGGGTGCACGCCCTACGTGCCGACGAGGTGCAAACCTCCAAGTATCGCGCCATACGTTCGCAGATATTCAATCTCCTGCAAGTCAGACGCTTCTCCGACATCGAAACCCTGCTCAAGGATGCAGACGCCCGAGATTCACAGAGAACGCGCGCGCATCGATTGCTGGGCAACCTGTTCAATATCAAAGGAGAATCAAACGAGGTTTTGACAAAGCTGCGGGAGTTCGCCACCACTGCGGATTCAGTAATCGACTATCTGCGCAACAAGGTTCTGGCAACCCATGCGGCGGAGATCGAAATCAGCAATGAAATCAGCGCCACCAACGATCCGGTGGATTTGCTGCTTCTGATATTCGATGATCGCTATCACAAAAAGGTCCGCTTCGAAGCCAAACGAAAACTGGTGCTGATGAATCTTGCCGGCGCCATCGATCAACAGGAAAGAAATGCTGACATCGAGGCAAGATTCGCCCGCTTCATCGACTTCCTGAATGATCATGTCTGGTCCCTGGGCATGAAACGTGGAGAACACCGGCACGCCTATCTGTTCAGCGAACACTCGGCACAAGACTATGCCTGCCAGAAGGTACAGGTCATTGACCCGGAAACTGCCTCCAGTCTTGCGCCAAAACCCAATCAACGACTGACCTTGATTAAACGCCGGCTTTTTCAATCCGGCTCCAGAGAGATTCCGATCTATGTCTCGGTGCGCAAGAAAAATTCCGCGGCCAAGGTCATCAAACTGTTACGCAAAAACGAAAAAAATCCGGTTGTCGCGGTGGACGATGAGCTTGGCCTGATGGCGGTGCTGGATGGCCGCAGCGAGGTCAATCGTTTTGTCGAACACCTGACCGACGCGGCCGCTCGCGCCGGCGTATTGATGACTCTGGAAGATATCTCCGACACCCTGACCGGCGGAAGCTATTCGGCACAATCCACTGGCAGCAGTAGCGATACCCCCATGTTGAAATTTTTTGCCCGGCTGGGGGATACCCGGGTGGAATTCATCATTCACACCAACCAGTCCTACCTGGATTACTACTTCCGGCACGGCGTATCCCATGACGAATACGAAGTACGACGCATATTCGACTCCGGCGTGGCTGAATTTCTGTTTCCCAGAGATATCTACCAACTTGACATGGAAAAAATACGTCAACAGCAGATGGAACGCTTTCGGCAAAGGGATATTGAACTTCCTTCACAACCTCAAATATGAGTTGAAGGAGGAAGCCATTACCTTAAGGACAAGCTGGCTTCAACACTTCGAATATGTCAGTACGACACAGCGCCGGTGGTGCGTAAAGCAAATACACACCGTAGTTGCTATACCCCCTACTCCCACTCGATTGTAAATAATCCATTTTTATCTTTTATATTCAACGGCTTATTTTCCTGAAAATTGATAATACCATGAAAAATACCATGCTCAGAAAATCCTTCAAAATACTCGAAATGTGCCGATTGAACACTTCTAGACAGCACCCTAGGCCACCTTCCGGGCTTTGACTTCCAGGTGTATCCCCTCCTGCTCCTGCAGGTAATGGATCACCGCAAACAGGTTACTCGCCTGAGGATTCCCTTTCGGCCCGAACATGCGCATAAGGCTTTTGCTCGATTTATCGAAGACCTGGGAGAGTTCCTCGAACCCGATCGTCGCGTTGATATAGTCGCGCAACACAGCCTTGCCGGTATCAACATCACCGGCGAGCAGACATTCGACCCCTTCTTGTAACAGGGCCTTGCGAAACGCGGGATCCCGTTGGGCGCGTGCCTGAATGGTGTCCTTAAAATCTTTCGTCAGAGCCATCATGTCACCTCTTGCCGTTTCCGGCGCTTATAGTCGCGCCAATGCCCTTTTGCAGCGGCAATATCTGCGTCCTGGCGCTTCTTGGTACCACCCGCGAGCAATATCACCAACCAATCCCCGTCCTTGCCAAAATAGATCCGATAGCCGGGGCCGAAATCAATCCGGAACTCATAGACGCCGGCACCCACACCTTTCACATCAGAAAATGTTGCCCTGCTCCATCCGATGGACGGCTGTCGTCACCTTGGCCGCAGCGGCCACATTCAGACGATCGAACCATTTGGCATAAGGACTTTTTCCCTCAGCATCCAGGTATTCTCTAACCTCGCTCACATAATCCATATAGTACCATATATGTTACCTTTTGGAATCCCCAAACAACAATGCATTTCCGGCTAAACCTTCACGTCTATGGCTGCAAGTATCCCCCACAGCAGATCCCGGGGTGTTGGCGGGCAGCCTGGAATTTTGACGTCAACCGGGATGACATTTTCCACCGCACCGCAGCTGGCATAGGAGACGCCAAACTCGCCACCGTCGCAGGCGCAGTTGCCCGCGGCGATCACGAACTTGGGCGAGGGGGTGGCCATCCAGGTCCGGCGTAACGCCGTTTCCATGTGCCGTGATACCGGACCCGTCACCAGCAGGACATCGGCGTGGCGTGGAGAGGCGACAAAGTGCACGCCGAAGCGCTCAATATCATAGTAGGGGTTGTTGAGGGCATGGATCTCCAGTTCGCAGGCGTTACAGGAACCCGCATCCACCTGGCGGATGGCAAGGCTGCCCCGAAAACGCCGATCGATGGCGCGTTTTACCTGCTTACCGAAGCGCTCGATTTCCGCATCGCGTGGGCGGCGTTCGGTGACGGTGCCGGTATGCCAGATTTTGTTGAGTATTCTCAGCATGGCCTTACCCTACAGGTCGTGTCCGGAATAGGAGGCATTGACGGATTTATTGCATACCGGAAAGTCGGGTACGATGTTGCCGTCGATCAACCGTTCCAGCGCCGGCCAGGTAAACCAGCTGGGATCGCGCGGGAAGAAACGCGCGACATGCCCGTATTCATCGAAACGCACAAAGCTCAGTATCTCGCCGCGCCAGCCTTCAACCAGGCCTATTCCTTCCTGATTGGAAATCACCTCTGGCCAGGCAACCGATATCGGCCCCGGCGGAAGTCGCCGCATCAGATGTTCCATCAGCTTCAACGAATGGCGGATCTCCTCCGCACGGACTCGTATCCGCGCGGCAACATCGCCTTCTGTCAGACACGGCGATGGCACCTCCAGCCTGTCGTAGGGCGCGTAGCCGTGGTCGCGCCGGACATCATAGTCCTGGCCGCTGGCCTTGCCGACATACCCGGTCACGCCCAGTTGTTGGGCCTCACCGTTAGACAGATAACCGGTATCGACCAGCCGATCCTCCAGTGAGGAATGGTCATCGACAATGGGAAGCAAATCACCCATCTCCCGAGAGAGCGCCTCGTGTTGCGGCTGCAGTATCTTTTTACATTGATAGGTAAGATTGCGGCAAACGCCCCCGGGTACGATGAAATCCATTAACAGGCGGTGACCAAACACGGACTGATTGCCGCGTAACCATCCTTCGCGCAAGCGACTGAATTGCATCTGCGCGAAGGTGAAACCCACGTCATTGCAGATCGCGCCAATGTCCCCCAGGTGGTTGGCTATACGCTCGCGCTCGGCAAGGATCGCACGTATGGCCAGCGCCCGTGGCGGAATATCCAGGCCTGCGCCCCGTTCCATGGCCATGCAAGCCGCCCAGGTGTGGGCAACCGTGGAGTCTCCGGAAACACGGCCGGCAAGACGTGCCAGTCCGACGGGGTCACGACCTACGGCGATCTTTTCGATACCTTTGTGCGCATAGCCCAGCCGCTCTTCCAGGCACAGCACCGTCTCCCCGACGGCCTGAAAGCGGAAGTGTCCAGGCTCGATGATACCGGCATGCACTGGCCCAACGGGTATCTCATACACCCCACTACCCAGAATTCGTGCAAAAGGGTAATCAGCATCGGCCGGCGCCCGTTTAGGCGAATCCCCGCATACAGGGAAGTCATGGCGCAGTGGATAAACACCTTCCGGCCAGGCGCGATGGCGGGTCCAGCGGCGTTCGTCGGGGTGATCCAGAAAGCCAATACCAAGCATGTCCTGCAGGTGACGTTCCAGCCGGTTAGCGGCCGGAAAATGGGGCATATGCGAGGCCAGCACTGGGTGGCTCAAGGGCACCTCGGTGATCAATACCAGGTAGTCACCCTCATGGACGAGGCCGGCATGGACAACCACCTGATCAGCGACAGGATCGCCCCATACACCGGCCCAGCGATAACCTGAATCGGCGGCGACCCGCGCCGCATTCCCCCAGTCTTCCACATCCAGGATCAAACAATGTGCGGGCGCCAGCCGGGCCGCATCACCATGGCGCACGACCACATATTCATCCTCCAGGCGGGCGAGATACTCGGACAACCAGTCGAAGCGACTCATAGTAAATGCGCTCCCGTGATCAGTTCCGTGGCTCGGTCCAGCCAGTGGGACAGGAAACCCGGAATGGACAGACCCAGCCACAACACCAGCCCCAGATGCACAATGACTGGCAGCATGTTAGCAGATACCGGCTGCTGACCTTCGGGGACCGGACCATACACCATGGGATGCAGATGGCGAAACAAACCCGCGAAGGCGATCGCCAACCCTGCCAGCAAGGCCACCGTGAACCAGGGTTGGCTCTGCATGGTCGCGGTCAGTAATAGAAACTCACTGGTGAACACGCCGAACGGCGGGAAACCGGCGATGGCTGCGACACCGAGCAACAGTCCCCACCCCACCGCCGGTTGGGTGCGAATCAGACCGCGAATGTGGTCGATGGACTGAGTGCCGGCAATGTGTGCAGCATGACCGACGGTGACAAAGATGGCCGACTTGGTGAGCGAATGCACCAGCATGTGCAGCAGGGCGCCGAAGGTGGCCAGCGGTCCGCCCAGGCCGAAGGCAAAGGTCATCAGGCCCATGTGCTCGATGGAGGAATAGCTAAACATGCGCTTGATGTCACGCTGGCGGTGCAGAAACAGCCCTGCTACCAGGAATGACACCAGGCCGAATCCCATTAACAAATAACCTGCCGTGTGAGGCGAGTCTGTGGCCGACAGGGAACCATCCACCAGCATCTTCAAGCGCACCACCGCGTAAAGGGCGACATTGAGCAACAAACCGGAGAGCACCGCGGACATGGGGGTCGGGCCTTCAGAGTGGGCATCGGGCAGCCATTGATGCATGGGCACCAGCCCCACTTTGGTGCCGTATCCCACCAGCAGAAACACGAAGGCCAGGGACATAATGGCAGGTTGCAGTTGCGGCGCCACAGAATACAACGCGCTCCAGCTCAATCCCGCCTCCGGGTCGGAGATGACATGCTGGGCGGCGAAATACAGCAACACGGTACCGAACAGGGCCAGCGCAATGCCCACGCCACAGAGAATAAAATATTTCCACGCCGCCTCGATAGCCTCCGGCGTGCGGTATAGCGACACCAACAACACCGTGGCCAGGGTGGCGCCCTCCACGGAAACCCACAACACGCCCAGATTATCGGTCGATAGCGCCAAAAACATGGTGAACATGAAGGCCTGGAACATGGCATGGTAAAGGCGCATTCCTCGCCGGCTCACCCGGCCACTGTCGCACACATGACGCATATAGGGGCGGGAAAAGATGGAAGTGGTCAATCCCACAAAGGCGGTCAGCACCAGCAGATACACATTAAAGGCGTCCACGCGAAACAGTGAGTTGGCCACCACGCCGTGATCAGCCACGGCGATGGCCAGAATCAGCGAGGCAGCCAGCGTTATGGTGCTCACCAGTACGTTGAGCCACCCCGCCCACGACAAACGCCCCAGCGACGGTAAGATCAGGACGCCGGCCAGTGGCGACACCAGGGTGACCAGCAGGGCGTTCATAACTTTTCCTCTACGTGCTCGGTGAGCCGGTTCATACGGTCCACGTCCAGCGAGTCGATACTTTCGCGGATCTGGAAGAAGAACACGCCAAACAGCACCATGGCCACCAGCACGTCGAAGGCCACGCCCAGCTCCACCACCAGGGGCATGCCGCCGGTGGCTGACACCGCCGCCAGAAACAGGCCGTTTTCCATGGACATGAACCCCAGCACCTGGGCCACCGCCTGGGCGCGAATCACCATCATCAACAGGCCGATGAGCACCACCGCCAGACTCACGGCAACGATGTTGCGGGTGAACAGCAACTCTTGTTGCACCATGGGCGCCACCGTCCAGTAGCTAAAGATCACCAACGCCAGCGCCGCCATGATCACCAGCGCCGGGCGGCGCAGCGGCTCGCGATGACGATCCAGCTCCAGGCGGCACACCAGGCGGTGTAGCATCCACGGGATCAGCAATGCCTTCAGCCCCAGGGTCAACGCCGCGGAAAAGAACAGATGCAAATGTTCACTGCTGGATGCCACGATGGCGGTGACCAGCGCTACCAGCACGCCCTGCCAGGCAAAGGCGTGAATAGCCGCCAACAGCCGTGCCTGTTCCAGCAATACAAAGGAAGTGAACAACACCATCGCCGCCAGCACCAGCATGAGTTGTTGCAACATGGGTAGCTGTTCCAGACTCATGCGCCCACCTCCAGAATCACGTAGCTGAGCAAGCCCAGCAGCGCCAGTAACAGGGCCAGGTTCAGAAAGGCCGGGGCACGGAACAGGCGCATCTTCGCCAGCACGGTTTCACTCACCGCCAGTGCTGCACCCAGGAACACGAGTTTGCCGAGCAATACCGCCAGTGCCAGCCCCAGTGAACCGATGCTGATTTCGCGGGCGACACCCCAGGGGAAAAACACATTAGCGATCAACACGCCGTACAGTAACAATTTCAGCTGCGCCGCCCATTCCATCAAGGCAAGGTGACGCCCGGAATATTCCAGGATCATGGCCTCGTGAATCATGGTCAGCTCCAGGTGGGTGGTGGGATTGTCCACGGGAATGCGGCCGGTCTCGGCGATGGCCACCAGCACCAGCCCCGCCAGAGCGAACATGTAAGAAGGCCGCAGCAGGTTGGTGCCGGTCAACTGGTAGTCCACCACCGCAGCCAGATTGGTGCTGTGCGCCGTCATGGCCAGAGTGAACACCGCCATCAACATGGCCGGTTCCGCCAGAGCCGAGACGAACATCTCACGTGACGCGCCCATACCACCAAAGGCCGTGCCCACGTCCATACCGGCCAGGGCGAGAAAGAAACGCGCCAGCGCCAGCAAACCGGCAATGACAATCACATCGGCGATGGCGGCAGTCGCGAGGTCGCTGGTCAGCATCGGTATCGCAGTAGCCGCCAGCCAGGTGGCGACGAATACAATATAAGGTGCGGCGCGAAACAGTATTGAGGCGGTATGGGCCATACGCGCCTCCTTGGCGAACAACTTATATAAATCCTGGTAGGGTTGCCAAAGAGAAGCACCGCGCCGGTTTTGCAGGCGGGCCTTGACCTTGCGCACCCAACCCGCCAGCAACGGCGCCAGAGCGATATACAATAACGCCTGGACGAGCGCCAACACCCAACCTATTGGATTCATACCATCAGCCATAACAGCACCAGTAAGGTTCCCAGGGTCCAGCCCAGATAGATGCGGATATTGCCCGATTGCAGACGCACAACCTGCCTCGACGCACGTTCCACCCCGCGCGCCACTGGCGTGTAGAACAGATCCCAGGCTCGATCAGTCACGTGCAGACGATGGCGCAGGCGTCCGTCTTGCTGGGTTTCCACACCTTCGTCCATGTGAAACAGCAGGCCGAACACCCGGCGGATGGGTTGAGCGAAAGCGCTGCCGGTATATTGCATGTTGCTGCCCGGTGGCGCGAAACCACAGTCCCAGGCGTCGCACCGGCGTACCCGGCGAATACCGCGTCCGAACAGCCACAGGCCCAGCATCAGCACCGAAAACAAGCTAACGGCCACCAGTGGTGCGCCGTAGCTGGCGGTATGCTTTGACACCGGCGTCAGCCACATCCAACCGTTGGCCGTGGCCTGTTGCAGGCTATGACCAAGCAGTTGTTGCGGCACGGCGTTGAACAGATCAATAAGCAGGGTTGGCAAAACTCCCAGCACCAGACACAGCAGTGCCAGCAGCCCCTGCCCTACGCGCATGCTCAGGGGCACCGGCCTGGCGCGGCGTACGGCACGGCTACGCGCCTGGCCCAGGAATGCCACACCGTATACTTTTACAAAACAGGCCGCTGCCAACGCGCCGGTCAGCGCAAGCATGGCCGCAACGATGGGTACGATACTGCGCAATACACCGCTGTCCAGATGCCAAGCCTGCAATGCTGATTGAAATGTGAGCCACTCGGAAACAAAGCCGTTGAACGGCGGAAGTGCCGAAATGGAAATACAACCGATCAGAAAAAACAGCCCTGTCCAGGGCATGCGTCGCAACAGGCCGCCCATTTTTTCCAGGTCACGTTCGTTGGCGCTGTGCAGGATGGCGCCGGCGCCGAGGAACAACAGCCCCTTGAACAGGGCATGGTTAATGGTGTGGTAAAGCGCAGCGACAAAGGCGACGGCGCCGATGACGGGATGGCCCTCGGCCAGGAACAGCAGCGCCAGCCCCAAGCCGATGAATATGATGCCGATGTTCTCCACCGAATGATAGGCCAGCAGGCGTTTGAGGTCATGCTGCATCAAGGCATACAGCACACCCATGAGGGCCGAGATACTGCCGATAATCAACACCGTGACGCCCCACTGCCAGTGGAAATCGCCGATCAGGTCGAACACAAAGCGAACAAAACCATAGACCGCCACCTTAAGCATCACCCCGGACATCAATGCCGAAATATGCGAGGGCGCGACCGGGTGGGCTTCAGGCAGCCAGGCGTGCAGCGGCACCAGCCCTGCCTTCATACCAAAGCCCACAAAGGCCAGCGTGAAGGCGACACTGGCCCAGGTGAAAGAAAGCTCCGCCCCCCGCATCGCCTCGAAGGTGAAGCCACCGCCATATGAGGCCAGCACACCATAGCCCAGCAGGATGGACAGACCGCCGACATGGGCCATGAGCAGGTAGAGAAAGGCCGCGCGCCGGTTAGCGGCATGATCGTGATGCCAGGCGACGAGGAAATAGCTCGACAGTGACATGAGTTCCCAGGCCACCATGAACATAAAGGCATCATCGGCCAGTATCACCAGCAACATGCCGGCGAGGAACAGGCCGGTGAATCCACCCAGCGCGCGCAGCGAGTCGTGTCCGTGCTCGAAACCGCGTACATAGCCTGGCGCATACAGGCCGACGGCGAAGCTGACAACGCCGACGACGCAGAGAAAGAATCCGGACAATGCGTCCAGACGAACCTGCCAGGGCAACCAGGGCAGGCCAAGCGGCAGCTCGGCTGTGGCCACCCCCCCGTGGAACAAGGCCCCCACCCCCGCAAGGAGCGCCAGCAGGCCAGCCAAAGCGAATAAGGGTATAGCCATAACTCGCCGCACCCCGGCAGGAAAAAACGAAACCAGGGCGGACAAAAGCGCCAGCACGACAGCACCCCCGGCCAACTGCAAAGCGATTGCCATGGTCATTTTGGACCCTCCCCACCCTGTTTCAAACGCACCCCGCGACCGCCATCGGAACTCACGGCACCCTCGGCAATCAATTCCACCCCGGCCCGTTCCAACGCCTCCACCACCTTGACCAGAGAGTCCACATTGCCACGCACCTGGCCGTCGCTGGCCTCCATGCGCTGGATGGTCGGCAACGACAAGCCGGATGCTTCGGCCAGCTTGCGCTGGTCTATTCCAAGCAAGCTACGGGCAGCACGGATTTGGGCAGCAGTTATCATGGATATAGCATCTATAATTAGTTTTAATAATTTAAAATTGATGTATTATACATCAATTTTTGCTGCTCACAAGTTTTCGTTTATAGAGACTGATCCACTCACTGCATTACAGATAGCTAGCTATTACATGTTTCGCTGGGGTTTGACACCGTAATACCGAATATGGGAATAGCAGCAACAGAAGCCCCGAAATCGCTTAAGGACTCCGGGTTGTTATGCTAACCAAATGCACCGAGATGTTGCTGAGTATTGCTTATTCCAATTTCTATTTTTTTATGTGCTTTTTTGGATCCATACGTTCGTGCAGTACCGATGGTGGCAGCATTTTGTAGAAAATAACATGACTTTCGTGCGGGAATCGTAAATAATCCGGCAGAATATCTTCTGCGCTGTGACCTATATTCGGATTATCAGCAAGCAGCTCAATGCATTCTTTTAATGCTTCGAAATAACGCTTTGCCTGGGTTTCACCAAAATTTTTTAACGAGTGATCAAGGATCCCCTCAATATCTCTAGCGGCTTCATCTGTTAGTTGATAGATCACCGCTTCTGAGTTTTTATGTCATTCCAGATATCATCCAGCGTCCGTTTTGACATTCCACTTTTTTCGCCTTTTTTCAATGCTCTGACCAGGAGTTCACGCTTATTTTGGGAGTCTTGATCTTGACGAATCAGATCACGCACATAGTCACTGGCATTGCTATATAAGCCACACTCGACCTGGTCTTCGACCCAGTCTTTCATCGGATCGGGTAAAGAAACATTCATGGTTGCCATAATAATCACCTCTATATTTTAGTATGGCATAGATTGGCAATGTTTGCCAACTTGAAAAGGAGAGGAAGAAATTAAATTTACCATCCTGAATGTCAGCTTTTTCTATATTCTAATTGTAAAAATAGAATGACTGAGCGACCGCTTCGTGGTGTTCAGCGCCCATTAGCTATCGCCGTGCGAGTCAGATATGCCAAAGGGTCGCTTAATATCCATTTTCTCACCAAGTACACGTACTACATCAAGCACGGTAGACGACAGGCGATAAATAACAAAATGGTGTTTGAAGTGATATAGCCTATAATCCTTTCGGATATGTTCAATGCTGTTTCCTATTTCTGGATTTTCAGTCATTTCTTCAATCGCTTGACCGAGTACATCTGTGTAAACATCCGCCTGCTTTTCACCCCAATTATCATTAGGTATAACGCCAGATTTTTTTAATATCACTTCTGGCGCGTGGTCGGATTACAATTTTAAGCATTCAGTCCAGCGTCTTTTTTAGCTTCTTGAATAATGTCCTGCATATTAAAAGGGCACAGAATCGCCGCTTTCTTCACCCTGAATAATTGCAGCACGTAAAGCATCCAGCCTAAATAGCTGTTCCAAATACCAGATCACTTGTGAATTTCCACGTTCGTGGTGAGCCCTTCGGTTTCGCTCAGGAGAGCCTTGTCGAACCATGAGCGTGGAAATACTGTGAATAGAGTGTTTAATCTGCTTGTCCTTCG
>JASBTR010000076.1 GCA_030148325.1 Gammaproteobacteria bacterium | reverse complement strand
CGGTTTCGCTCAGGAGAGCCTTGTCGAACCATGAGCGTGGAAATACTGTGAATAGAGTGTTTAATCTGCTTGTCCTTCGACAGGCTCAGGATGAACGGTAATTGCTTAAAGTGGACTGGTATTTGGAACAGCTATTTAGATAAATATACCGGGGTAATGCTGGGAAGACTGTTCGAAATAGTACCAGTGGATGTCGCCGATCATCAGCCACTGCAGCAGAATAAAGCCGGCCAGTCCCAGCAGGGCCATGACAATAGCGGCCAGGAACGCTGAGCCGAAGCCGTCTACCTCAAAGTCTCGCACCATAGCGGCGCTGATCCAGAGCGTAAAGGCGTTGATTACCAGTGCGAACAGGCCAAAGCTCAGGACTGTCAGCGGCAGGGTCAGCAGCCACAATAGTGGGCGGATGAAGGCGTTAATCAGCCCCAGCACCAGCGCCGCCTTGAGCAGCGTGGCAGTGGATTTAATCCGGATGCCGGGTACGATCAGACTGGCAATCCAGAGTCCGATGGCAGTGACCAGCCAGATGAATAAAATGCCTGTGAGCATGCGTGGGGGTTCCTGAAAGTGTTAATAATGAGCACGCGTATTTTAATACGCGGATATAAAAATGTCTGCTTGTTTGTCTGTTGATGTATCTCAATATTGATTAATAGACAAGCGCTAAACAGTGGCGTAAGTTATTTTTGTTGCAGCTTCGCCTTTCAGCCTCCGGGCACAGGTGGGGCGAACAACCGCGGTTGACTAACCTGTATTTTGTCTCATAACTGATCATTCTGTGTAGATCATGGAGAACGTCTATGCAAAAAGCCAGTGATGATTACGCTCGGCAGGCCGTTGCCGATTCGCTGAGTGTGTTGCATTCGGATGCGGCACAGGGGCTGAGTGATGAGGAGGCATTGCGCCGGTTGCAGCGTGACGGTTACAACGAACTTGAGGAAAAAACCGAGCCGCTCTGGCATCGAGTTTTTCGCCGCTTCTGGGGGCCGATCCCGTGGATGATCGAAGTTGCGGCCCTGCTTTCGGCCGTGGTGCAGAAGTGGGAGGACTTTACCATCATCAGCATCATGCTGCTGGTGAATGCGGTGCTGGACTTTATGCAGGAACACCGTGCGCTTAATGCGCTACAGGCGCTTCGCCAGCGCCTGGCCAACGAGGTGGTCGTGCTGCGTGATGGTGAGTTCCGGATATTACCCGCACGTGAGCTGGTGGTCGGTGACATCATCCGCCTGCGCATCGGTGACATCGTGCCGGCAGATGTGCAGCTGCTGGATGGGGATTACCTGTTACTGGATCAATCCGCCCTGACGGGTGAGTCCCTGCCGGTGAGCAAAAAGATCAACGAGGTTGCTTACGCTAACACCATCGTCAAACAGGGTGAGATGCGGGCGCTGGTAATCAACACGGGCATGCGTACGAATTTCTCCAGCGTCGTGTCGTTGGTCGCTGAGGCGCAGCTTTTCGAGCGCAGCCATTTCCAGAAAATGGTGATCCAGATTGGTAATTTTCTTATTTTACTGACGCTGGCGCTGGTGCTGTTGATCATCATGGTCTCCCTGTTTCGGCACGAGGACTTTCTGGAAATTGCCCGCTTCGCCCTGGTGCTTACCGTCGCAGCCATCCCCGTGGCCCTGCCGGCGGTGTTGTCGGTAACGATGGCCGTGGGTGCGCTAAATCTGGCACGGTGTCAGGCTATTGTTTCAAAACTGACGGCTATCGAAGAGCTGGCCGGGGTGGATATCTTTTGCTCCGACAAGACCGGCACACTCACCCGCAATGAAATGCAGGTCGCCGATCCAGTCGCACTGGACGGGTTTTCCGAACAGGAACTGTTTTTGTATGCGGTGCTGGCCTCGCGGCTGGAAAATAATGATCCGATTGAGCTACCGATCTTTCATTATCTGGATGAGCAGTTTCCCGCGCTGGACTGGAAGGCTTATCGACAGCTTTCCTTTACACCATTCGATCCTGTGCGCAAGCGCACCGAGGCGGAGATCGAAGGACAGGGTGAGCATTTTGTCGTGGTCAAGGGAGCGGCCCAGGTGCTTATTGATATGGCCGGGCTGGATGATGCCGCCATTCGTGAGTTGAAGCATATGGTGGATCTGCTCGCGGCGCGTGGCTATCGCACTCTGGCAGTAGGCCGTCAGCAGCAGGGTGAGACGCTGGAGCTCATCGGCCTGATCCCGCTTTACGACCCGCCCCGGGAAGACTCGCGCAAGGTCATCGACGAGATGCGCAAGGATGGGGTGACAGTAAAAATGGTTACCGGTGATAACCTGGCGATTGCGCGAGAGATTGGTCGCCTGCTGGGGCTGGAGCAGGAAACCATCCGCTCAGCCCAGCTTTCAGGCAGCGGCAGCCAGGAACTTCTGAGTCTGGCTTCCGCCCTGAGTACGGCCATTTACCAGCGCCTCAAGGCTGAGGTCAGCCAGCGCGAGGCCCGACATTTTGCTGACCAGGTGATGGAAACCCTGCAGGAGCTGTATGATACCAGGCTGCTGGAGCGGGAGTTTCTGCACACGCATGAATCGGCCATCGTGGAAATGATTGAGTCGGTGGATATTTTTGCCGAGGTGGTGCCGGAAGATAAGTATCGCATCGTCGAGACCTTGCAGAAGGGTGGTCATATCGTGGCGATGACCGGCGATGGGGTCAATGATGCGCCGGCCCTGAAGAAGGCCGACTGTGGTTTTGCTGTTTCAAACGCTACCGATGCTGCGCGTGCGGCGGCGGACATCATTCTTACTGCTCCGGGTCTTTCAGTGATCAGTGAGGCGGTGAAACAGGCGCGGATTACCTTCGAGCGCATGAAAAGCTATTCTATTTTCCGCATTGCCGAGACCATTCGTATCATCCTGTTCATGACCCTGAGCATTGTGGTCTTCAACTTCTATCCCATTACTGCGTTGATGATCATTTTGCTGGCGTTGCTTAACGATATTCCCATCCTCGCTATAGCCTATGACAACACCCGGGTGCAGTCTTCCCCGGTGCGCTGGAACATGCGCGAACTGCTGACCGTTTCCAGTGTCCTGGGCGTCAGTGGCGTGGTGTCTTCCTTTTTGCTGTTTTTCATTTTGCAGGAACGCGGTTTTTCCGAGGACATGATCCGCAGCCTGCTGTTTCTGAAACTGATCGTTGCCGGGCACAGCACGCTCTATATTACCCGTGCTGAGGGCTGGTTCTGGCAGCGGCCGTGGCCGTCGTCGCTATTATTCAGCGCTACTTTTGGCACCGAAATTCTGGGTACCCTGGTTGCGGTCTATGGTTTCTTGATTACGCCTGTTGGCTGGGAAGCGGCACTGTGGATCTGGGCCTATGCGCTATTCTGGTTCCTGATCAATGATGTGGTGAAGATGTGGGCTTATCGGCTGTTACGACGGGGACTTTATGTATGATGAGTCGGAGATACAAGGGATGAAAGAGAAAAGATACAAGGATTTCCTCAACCTTGTATCTTTTCTCTGTTCTTAGATTCTGATATAGGTCCAGCCTTCGCGCTGGCGTTTGAGCACTTCGCTGAGGGAAGAACGCACCACGGTGGCATTGGGGATTAATTCCAGTTCGATGCCTTTTTCGACCCGCAGGCGTTCGATGGCCTGGGCACAGGCGGTGACATACAGATTGTCATAACGGCTTTGCAGTTCCTGCAGGCGCAGGGCAGGAGTAGAACTGGATTTGTCTACCAGCTCCAGTCCGGGACCATTGGCAAGTATTTCGACAAAAACCTTTTCACCGTCTTCCCGGCTGGTTTTGAGCAGGTGTTCGGTTTCTTCCAGCATGATATTTAGTCGGTATTCGTCATTGGTGCTGACCTGGAGCATGATCTTGCGATCTGCATCGGAGTTAGCGGTCTGGGGCGCCTGCACTACCCGCGCCAGATTCAGCAGGCTGTTTTTAGGGGCCATCTGTTGATGACTAAACCAGCCCAGCAGGGAGCCGGCAACTACCAGAATACCGGCGGCCATGCTGCGCAGAAGCCAGGGACGGGATTGTCTGGGCAGCGGCGTCTGGTAACCCGGGGGCAGTTCGACCGACTGGTAAGTCATTTTAACCAGGTCATGGGTTTTCTGTAATTCGCAGGTGCGCTTGCGCAGCGCTTCATCGCGTCGAAATGCTTCATAAATCTGTTGCTTGTCAGCAAGATCCACTTCATTGTCAATAAACGCATTCAGGCGTTCATCAGAAAAATTATTATTCATTTCACTCTCCGCAGAAAAGTTGCGTTGTATTCAGCGCTATCAGTACCCTGGAACAGTTTGCCGGCCAGTGATTTGCGGGCGCGACAGATTCTGCTCATGACGGTGCCGATTGGAATTTCAAGAATATCAGATACTTCAGAATAACTTAGGCCTTCCAGATCGATCAGGGTCACTACCTGGCGCTGTCCCTGCGACAGGGTATCCACCGCTGAATGTACGAAGGTATTCATCTGGTACTGTTCATGCAGGGTTTCCGGCGTGTGTTCATCGGTAAAGACGTAGTCGTCAATATTTTCCATAATCTTTGTACGCGACAGGTGATTACGCCAGGTGTTGATCAGAATGCGGAAGGTCCAGCTATCAAACTGCTCAATATTTTTTAGCTGCTTTTCACTTTTGAAGGCTTTGGTCAGGGTTTCCTGTACCAGGTCATCGGCGAGATCGCGCCGATGACACCATGAATAGGCAAGCCGGAATAGCCGCGGGCGGATATTTTCCAGTTTGCAGACAAATTCCCGATTTTTACCAAACAGTTTGAGACAGGTCATAATTTTGTACTTTAAGTGTCATTGTACCGACAAATGTATTAACGGTATCTAATATTTAGTTTAGTGACTCCCCACAAAAGGCATGACACAGTAGCCCACGAATTATTCCCTGTTTCATGAAAATTTTCATAAATTTTTTTCGGTATGGTGTTCTGGTTGCGGTTTTTATCCTCTTTGAGGCTGGTGAAAACGAGTGATGTGCTTAAAAAACAGCATGATAGGTTAACTATGACCTGTAGAAATAAAAAGCAGGGCCGGGTTGGGAAATTAAGAAACCTCTGATTAATGACAAGCCTGTCATTCCGGCGAAGGCCGGAATCCAGACGTCCGGAATGACGAATTAATCAGTTTCCTTAAGTCTTCGTCAGCGAGTGGATCTCGATTAGCATTTTCTTCTTAAAGAGTCTGCGGTATTTCAATTTGGGTATCGCGGTTAATAATCACAGGAAAAAATAAATTGCGATCTCTGTATATGGAATAAACGTGAATTTATTTAGTTGTTGGTTATGGTTGAACAAATATTTGTTAAGCCGAGGGAATAAAATCAATATCTTTTGTGTTTGTTCTTATCAACAGGAAGTAATACCTGTGTGCTAAGCAGCAGTCCTGTAGTGCTGCGAAAATGCTTTCGTCCTGGAACAAAGACTTTATTGCATGAGGATGTGCATTTTTTTAGAACTTGTGCTGCGAAAAATAAAAGACATATAAAGATATATGCGTGTTTTTATTTTTTCAGGTGAGAAAATTCAGGGATAGATGAACGAGATTAATTGTTTTTTATAACCAAATGGCAGTGGGAGGAATACATGACCACAATTAAGTTGAAGGCAGTCACATTATATGCGGTGATTTTAATGTCTTTATTTGGCTTTGCTGCATCATCCGTGGCGGATAAAGAGTTTGCTGATGAAAAAGTTGTATTGCAAATCAGCGATCCTAACCCTTTTAAACAGAAACTGGTGCTCAATGTCGCCAATAATATTCTAAAGCACTACGGCCCGGATCAGGTTGAAGTTGAGATCGTTGCCTTTGGCCCCGGTTTGCGTTTGCTGTTCAAGAACAATATGAGCAGCGGTCGGATTCAGGGTCTGGTGGATAATGGTGTGCGTTTTAGTGCCTGTTCCAACACGATCAGAAATATGAGCAAGATGCTGGGGCATGAGCCTGATCTGAACTCTAATGCAGTAAAAGTAGCTGCTGGCGTAGTACGAATCCTTGAGCTGGAAAAAGCCGGTTATTCGTTAATTAAACCGTGATTCGAAAAGCGTGAAAAATGACAGCGAAATATTTTTTTAGAGGGGAAGTAAATGAAAATCAATCATAAAACAACACTGGGCCTGGTCTGCGCAGCAGGATTGTTGGTCGGCAGTGGTGAAGCTTTTGCAATTAACTGGTTGAAGATGCAGGGGGCAGAGCCGCCAAGCGCATCCGGGCGGGCGCGAATCTGGGGCTTTATTCAACCAGAATATCAACAGACCAGTGGTACTAAAATTCAGGCGGGTGGCTGGAGCGGTCAGAATGCCGTATTCAATATGTCGCGGCCTGATTTAAAAAGTGAGTCGGGTTTCAATATTATTCGTGCTCGTGTCGGGGTGCGTGGCACCGGCTTCCCGCTGGACAGCAATGTTAACTATTTTTTCCTGGCGGAATTCGGTAACAACGGTATCACCCGACAGGGTGGCGGCAGCGCCAAAATCACTGATGCCAGCGTTACGCTCAATCACATCAAGGGGGCGCGAATTCGCGTAGGCCAGTTCAAAACACCAGGCAGCGAAGAAGGCCTGCAGGCTATCCATGTGTTCGATTACATCAACTTTACCAACGGTGTAAACCAGTTGTTGCTGGAGCGGTTTTTCAATGGCGATGGTTCTTCGACCAAAACATCAGCCGCCAGTGTCAATAAACCAAACGGGCCCGTTAGTGCTTTCCGTGATATAGGCATCCAGGTGTTCGACTGGTTTACAGTTGGTGACTGGGAGCATACCTATGCGCTAATGCTGGGTAATGGCAATGGCATTACTCGTAACGATAATAACGGCAAGCGGGAAGTATATGCTTACTGGGCTTCGGAACTGTTATTCGCTGGTGCCAGTCCATTTCCTTCCGGCAGTCATGTCGCGCCAACCTCGTGGTCAGCTGATCAGCATGGCCCGCGTGGCGCCCGTTACCAGAGCTGGAAAATGTATGGCTGGTACCAGGACGGCAAGCGCACACTGACTACGGTTGGCGATGGCGCGGGGGAATATGACCGCACCCGCTATGGCATCGGTACTACCCTGCGCAAGGGCAAAATACGTGCTGCGGCCGAGTACTTCAAAGCCGAGGGTATGATTTTCAGTGGCACCGATGGTGGGGCTGTGGCGGGATCGCAGAATAATGCGGGTACCGCCTATGCCGATTTCAATGTGTCAACTATGGACGAGGCCAATAGCTGGTATGTGGATTTTGGCTATCTGATTCATCCGAAACTGGAACTCGATATTCGCTACGATATCCTCAATCGCAGCACCAATTCCAGTGCCAGAGAACGCAAGTATGAATCACTGACGCTGGGCGCTCAGTACTTCTTTAACAAGAAGAGCCGCTTGCTGGTCAATTATGAAATGCGTAGCGCCGAAGCGCCGAATGCCGCAAGTTCAGCAGCACCTAACCGGATACTGGATGGCATGGATAACCGGATGTCAGCGCAACTACTGATAGTTTTCTGATTTTTTTCTCTTAAGGGCAATTTTAACCCGGCTTCGTGCCGGGTTTTTTTATTAGCACCCCTGCATCTATGGTTTTCCTTTACATTCATCAGGATACCACCTCGGTAAGACCTCGGGTAAAAGCTGAGAGACTGCCGCGAGGCAGGAGAACCAGTTTTTTACTGTGACGATGACAGAATTGTTTTACTCGACGCACGGCATCGTGGCTGACGCAATCCAGTGGGCAGATTACGGCATCAGCCTGCGGCAACATTGAACCAAGTTGGTGGGGGCTGTTTTCGCGGCCGCCGTCGTGGTGAATAAAGCGGCCGTTGTACTGTTCCACCAGGCTGCGAAAGTGGCTTTGCTGTCTGGAGCGACCGCCGACATAGAGGACGCAGCGGTTACACAGATCCAGATCTACGTTTGCGTTTTCCTGTGGACAGGCGTTTCGGCAATTTTCGGAAAGAAAGCTCGCCAGCGACGCCTCCAGCGCATCTCGCTCCTGTTGGGTTTCGGCCAGCGCCTGTTCCAGTCTTAAATTGCGATCTTCGCTGCGTATGGCGAACTGTTTCCATTCGTCGGCTGAATTCTCAGCGCGATCTCTTTGCATCTGTACGGATGCCAGCCTGGCT
Source organism: Gammaproteobacteria bacterium (assembly GCA_030148325.1). GTDB lineage: Bacteria > Pseudomonadota > Gammaproteobacteria > UBA6429 > Thiohalophilaceae > JAADGZ01. The sequence goes on along the minus strand of JASBTR010000076.1, from coordinate 20,068 downwards.
AACAGTGTTTCTATCTGCTTGCGCATTTCTGGCAATTTGGCATCGCGCTTCGGTTTTATCTTTTGTTGCTCGGCATGCTGTAAACGTTGTTCTGACACCAGCGCCTGCTTCATGCGTTTGGACATGGTCTGGATAGCTTTGTCCTTCTCTTTTAATTTGCGTGTTGAGTCCTGCTGTAATTTTGTCAGTTGTGCTTCGAGGTTTTTTACTCGTCGGCGTTGCAGAGTGAGCGCCTGCATGTCCACGCGCACCGAAGCGCCTGCCAGGTGAGACAACATATGAATGTCGCCATACATTTGATCCAGGAGTTCGTCAGACGTGCATGGATGAGTAAGTAGCGCCCAGAAGACGCTGGCGACCTCACCGGTCTTTATAGCTTCCTTCCACCGGGGTGGGAGTTCGTCAACGACACGTATTTTGCGAAATTGCTGGATGATCCGTTTGTATTTACTGTCCAGGTGCTTTTGCAACAGGCGGGATGGGTAGCTGGATTGGCCGGCGATATTCACAAAAGCACTGTGCAGTTCGTAATTACTCACCGCAGCTTCAAAGACAATATTCGCTTTGCGGCAGAGTCGGTGTAATTCATCCAGGGTGAGACAGGTTCCTATCACGCTACAATGAAAGCGTGCCTGCAGTTGCCAGAGCTTTCTGCGTTGGCGGTTATGCTGTTTATCGACGGTTTTTTCAGGCCATGCGCGCTTCAGCTGCATGGTTTCGGATTTGTGCTGCTGCAGAGTGGACTGTTTTGCCGACATAAAATAGCTCCTCGAGCTTATATAAAGTATCCAGATTGATACTTTGAATAGATAACAAAACTGGCTGCCTTTGCCGGGGCATGGGTGGCTGCTGGGGCGCGCCGGAAGGCGAACCTGTGTGGTGGGATTACTTGGTCAGGATTAATTTGTCCTGACGGGTGATCCGCAACCGGTATGCATGGCCAGCGTGCTCGATCAGGATCTCCTGCTGGCCGCAAAAAAGGGTCTGGCTGTCATAGCGGGTATTGACTGCCTGGCTGGAGGGGGGCTGTTCGCCTGCTGATCGTGAGTTCTTTGTTCGTTCTTTCAAAGCAAGTACCTTAATAATGGTAAATCCGAGTCTGGGTTTTCCTGATTTCAGGTGACAGGCCTGCCACGTTTCCTGCCTCAAATGATAACAGTTCTCAATTGCTTGTCAACGCAAATGAGAAGGATTCGTATTTACAATTCTTTCCAGTCAGTGCATAATTCCTTTCAGCCAGCCAATCGACTCGCATTCAACCCATGTCGGTCAGTAGCCAGCCAGGCAATCCACTTCAGCTCAAGCGGGCGCAAAGCCAGAGCGAGGGTGGTTTTATCGTATATCTGGAAACTGATTGAGGTTATTAATGTGAAAATACAGGCTAATTTATTGCACAGCGTTTTTGCTGCTGCATCGCTGGGGGCGGTGTTGCCGGCCGGCGCCGCAGAAGGTGATTCGAGCACGGATTCGGGCGCCAGCATACTGGATAAGGTGATGGTGATTGGCAATCCGGCCAATATTGAAGAATTGCCTGGTTCCGCTTATTCGATCACCCGCAAGGATATTCGGGAGCAAAACTACGACGACGTAAACCAGGTGTTGCGCAAGGTGCCGGGGGTCTATGTGCGGCAGGAGGACGGTTTCGGTCTGTTTCCGAACATCAGCCTTCGAGGCGTGGACACCACCCGCAGTTCCAAAATAACGATCATGGAAGACGGTGTGCTGACCGCACCGGCACCCTATTCGGCGCCTGCCGCCTATTATTCGCCTACTGTTGGTCGCATGAGCGGCATGGAGATCCTCAAAGGCTCCAGCCAGGTCAAATATGGCCCGCAGACCACCGGCGGCGTGATCAATTACCTGTCCACGCCGATCCCGTTGAAGGAAACTGCTTACCTGAAATCATCTTACGGTAGCTTTGGCGATCTGCGCACGCATGCCTATGGCGGCAATACCATTGATACCCGCGCAGGTCAGTTCGGGTTCCTTGTAGAAGGCTATTTTCGCCAGAACCAGGGTTACAAGACCATCGATGAAACGCCTGATTTTCGTGATGGCGCTAATACCGGCTTTACCAAATCCGATCCCATGATCAAACTCTCCTGGGAACCTGACACTGGCATCTATCAGCGTCTCGAGTTCAAGTACGGCACCTCCAGTCTGGATGCCAATGAGACCTATCTGGGCCTGAGCGAAGCGGATTTCGCCGCTGATCCTTTCCGTCGCTATTCGGCGACCCGGTTCGACAACATCAAGAGTACGCAGAAACGCAGCTACCTGCGTTATGTCGTGGCGCCAACCGATAATCTGGATATCATCGCTACGCTGTACAACAACGATTTCTCGCGCAACTGGTACAAACTCAAGGATCTGCGCAATGTTAACGGCAATACCGTCAAGCTTTCTCCCGCTCTGGCCGGGGCGCAGAATGGCGAGGGGCTGGCCTGCCTGAAGGGCGATCTGGCCTGTACCCTGCGGGTTCGCGCCAATAACCGTGTCTACAATTCGAAAGGCATCGATACCGTCAGCTATTATCGTTTTGGCTCAGGCAAGGTACAGCATGAGCTTGCCGCCGGCATTCGTTTCAATAAGGACAGGGTGCGTCGTTTCCAGTGGGATGATGACTATAGCCAACTGGCTAATGGCACCATCGATGGCATGACGCCCGGTACTCCCGGCGGTGCGGGCAACCGCCTGCAAAAAACCGATGCGCTGGCGCTGTTTTTACAGGACACCATCAAGACCGGTGCCTGGTCGTTTACCCCGGGGATTCGCTATGAAAAGCTGGCTCAGACTTACGAGGACTACAGTAAGCCGAGCAAGTCCGGCACTAACAAAATGAGCATGACGGCGGGCAGTCTGGGTGTAACCTATAAATTCAATGATGCCTGGATCGGTTTTGCTAGTGTCAACCGCGGCTTTTCACCACCAAGTCCGAAGAGTGGCGTGGGTGGCATCAAGGAAGAAACCAGCAATGCCTATGAAGTCGGTGCGCGTTATATCAATCCCAAACAGGCACTGGCGATCGAGATGGTGGCGTTCTATACCCAGTTTAATGATTTGATCGTGATCGACAATATCGGCGGCACCGGTACCGGTGAGACCGAAAACTTTGGCATGGTGGACAGTACCGGTCTGGAGTTCTCCGCCCAGTATGATGCGGGTATTGCCAATGGCTGGAAATACCGTAACCCCTGGTATCTGACGGCGACGTACACCAATGCTACCCAGCAGAACAGCGCGACCTCCACCGATGCGGAATCCATTTTCAGCTATGGCCAGGCGGGTAACAAGGTGCCTTATATTCCCGAGCTGGTGCTTAGTCTGGGGACGGGGGTTGAGTCAAAACAATGGGGCAGTTATATCACCGGCAGCTATGTGAGTGAGACCTTCACCAGTGCAAATAACGTTGATGCTCAGCTCAACGGTGCGGGGAACCCCGATGCGCGCTTCGGTAAAACCGATGCCTATTTTGTCGTGGATGTTTCTGCCTTTTACCGAATCAAGGAAGGCGTAAAATTCTTCGGCGGCGTGCAGAACCTTTTTGATGAGCGCTACAACGTATCAAGGCAACCTGATGGTCCGCGCCCGGGAATGCCGGTGTATGCCTACGCCGGTATCGAAATGGACCTCTGATTTGGCCAGTCGATTTATGAACGGGGTGGCGCGCCGGAAGGCGCGTCGCCTTTTCTGAATTTATGGAGATTTAACTATGTTTAGTTTATTCCAGCAGGGCGGCAGTGTGATGTACGTCCTGTTATTCATGTCCATATTGGCTATGGCTATCATTCTTCTGAAGCTGTATCAGTTCTATCGCAGCGGCCTGCGCCAAACCGCTTTCGTTGAGGATACCGTGTCGGCGCTGGCGCGCGGCGAGCATAATCTGGCCTTGCGCGATCTGCAGCAACAGCCCAGTCCCGTCGCCAGGGTGCTGGAAAGTGCGGTGAGCTTTGGCGCTAACCCGGCGATGTCCAGCGGTGATGTTGAGGCTGAGGTGAGCCGGGTGGGCAGCGCCCAGATTCGCAGCCTGGAATCCTGGCTGCGCGGCCTGTCTTCCATCGCCCACCTGAGTCCGCTGCTGGGCCTGTTGGGCACGGTGACCGGCATGATTGTCGCCTTCATGAATCTCGAGCAGGCCGGCAGTCGGGTTGATCCCTCGATTCTTTCCGGTGGCATCTGGGAGGCGCTACTCACTACCGCCTTCGGTCTTACCGTCGCCATTCCCGCCATGGCGGCCTTTTACTACCTGGAAGGCGAGGTCGATCATGTGCGTGCGGCCATGAAAGACGCCAGCATCCAGGTGTTGCGCCACTTTGGCAGGACTCCCCATATCGATAGCCGCGATGATGAGCGGATTGAGGATGAAAGCCATGGACTTTGAAGGTCGGGCGCGCATTCATTCCCATCTGGATATCGCGCCGTTGATTGATATCGTATTTCTGCTGCTGGTATTTTTTATGTTGACCAGCACCTTTATGCTGCCGGAAGCGATTGAACTGAAATTGCCCGAGTCCAGCAGCGCCAGCGCAACAGATACGATTCCCATTGTCGTCTCGCTGAACCAGGCAGGCCAGCTGGCGCTGAATGGTTCAAACCTTGAGCTGGTGCAGTTACGGCAGGCGATAAAACCCCTGATAAAACAGAATCCGGACTCAGCCATTACCCTGAAAAGCGATGCCCGCACCGAAGTTCAGTCATTGCTTAAAGTCATGGACGAAATACTCGCCGCCGGTGGTACGAATGTCGCGCTGGCAACCCTGCAGAAGTAAGTTCCATGATTGTTACCCGGCGACACATGAGTACAACCCTGTTGATCGCCATGCTGTTGCATGGCGGCATAGCTATATGGTTTTCACTGCCCGAGCCTGCGCCACAGCCCGTACCGGTACAACCGCTCAGGATTAACTTGCTGGCCGCCATTGCCGAAACCACAACAAATGCGTCCAGCGTCATTCCTGAGTCGCCAGTAAAGCCTGAACCTGTGAGGCGGCCGGCGCCAGTGAAACCGCCGGCAACACCGGTAAAACCTGTTCATGAACCTCAGCAGATGGAACCCGAGGTGGCCAGAAACGCGCCGGAGGCTGAGTTTGATCCTGAAGCAACGGCAGCCGAAGCCACGGAAATTGCGCCTGCCCAACCTGCTGATTCCGCAATCCTGGATACGCTCGCCACTGCCCGCTATGAACAGTTGCTGGTAGCCTGGCTGGAGAAACACAAAAAGTACCCGCGCCGCGCCAAACGCTTGCGTATCGAGGGCGAGGGCATGCTGCGCATCCTGATCGACCGCACGGGCCAGACCCGGCAGGTCAGTCTGGCACAGCCTACCGGCAATCGATTGCTCGATAAGGCCGCGCTTGCGATGGCGAAACGAGCCAATCCCTTTCCGCCCATGCCGGAAAACGATCCACGCCGAGAGCTGGAGTTCATCGTACCCGTAGCCTTTGTGCTTCGCTGATGCGCCATTATTTTGCTCCAGTCGTATGACTCACTACAGGGTGAACGCATACTTACCCTGTGACCGTTGTAAGTAATTGATATTCAGCCGCCGTAAAGACATCCCTGTCGGCTTGACGGCCGCATCCCTGCGGCCGACACTGAATATCAATTACTTACAACGCTGCTTGCCGCCTGATGAAGAGCATGATCTTGCCCTGTGACTCACTACAGGGCGCGCGAGTTGCAGAAATATTTTTCTTTATATTTCTGCAACTTGTAATTATCATTACCGGTTCCGATTATATTATCCGCTCCGGTGCCCTGGCGCCGGTGAGATTTTTCGCAGCAGGTTCATTCAGACATCATGATTAAAGCAGGTATTGTTGGCGGCACCGGTTATACCGGTGTCGAGCTATTGCGCTTGTTGGCCGCACACCCCGAGGTAGAGCTTGAGGTTATTACTTCTCGTTCCGAGGAAGGCCTGGCGGTGGCCGATATGTTCCCGAATCTACGTGGCCATGTGGATCTGCGCTTCAGTGTCCCGGATATGGCAGTGCTCAAGGCCTGTGACGTGGTGTTTTTCGCCACGCCCAATGGTATTGCTATGACGATGGTGGCGGAATTACTGGATGCCGGGGTCAGGGTGATCGATCTGGCGGCCGACTTTCGGATTAAAGATGTGCAGGAGTGGACTCGCTGGTACGGTATGCAACACGCCTGTGCCGATCTGGTTGCTGAGGCCGTCTATGGCCTGCCCGAAGTCAACCGGGAAGCGATTCGCAACACCCGCTTGCTGGCCAATCCCGGCTGCTATCCGACCGCGGTGCAACTGGGCCTGCTGCCGTTGATCGAGGGTGGGCTGGTGGAGACGGCTAACCTGATCGCAGATGCCAAGTCAGGTGTCAGTGGCGCCGGACGTCAGGCGAATGTGGCTACCCTGCTGGGCGAGGCGAGTGAAAGTTTAAAGGCTTATGCGGTGCCGGGACATCGGCATTTGCCGGAAATTCGTCAGGGCCTGCAACAGGCCACGGCTGAAAGCATCGGCCTGACCTTTGTACCGCATTTAACGCCCATGATCCGCGGGATTCATGCAACCTGTTACGCTACGCTGAAATCAGCAGAGGTGGATCTACAGGCCGTGTTTGAAACCCGTTATGCCAACGAGCCGTTTGTCGATGTGCTGCCGGCGGGTTCTCATCCCGAGACCCGCAGCGTGCGCGGCGCCAATACCTGCCGGATAGCGATTCATCGCCCGCAGGACGGTGATATCGTGGTGGTGTTGTCTGTAATTGATAACCTGGTCAAAGGCGCGGCCGGTCAGGCGGTGCATAATATGAATATTATGTTTGCCTTTGCCGAGGACAGTGGCTTGCAGGGGATTCCCCTGATACCTTGAATATCACGACCAGTATGAAAGGATTTTGTCTGGCGTGAATTGTTGGAAATGTATTTTTTGCGGGAGCGAATTTTTCCGTCCAGTTTATGAATCTAGTTGTTAAACCACATCGTCCCTGGCTGACCCGGATGTTAATAGGGCTGGTTATTATCGCCCTGATTATCGGTGGCTGGACCCTGTTTGATTACGGCCGTTATCTGGCTGGTTACAACAGTGCCGAGTACGCCGAGGAACGACTGGCGCTGCTGGCCACCAGAGAAAAACTGGAACAGGAAGTCGATCGTCTGCGCGAACAGACAGCGCTGCTGGAACGGGCGGCGCAGATTGAACGTCAGGCCTACGATGAGCTGGATACAACGCTCAAGGTGCTGCAGGGAGAGATTCTGGAATTAAAGGAAGAGCTGGCTTTTTATCGCGGTATTGTGTCACCCCAGGATGCCTCCAGCGGCCTGCACCTGCAGCGATTCAGGATCGAGGCTAATGGAAAGTCCCGCAGTTACCGCTATAAGATAGTATTGACCCAGGTATTAAAGAATGATCGCATGGCAACGGGCAAGGTGCGCCTGAGCATCGATGGTACGATTGGCAACCGGCCGCGGACTTTGACGCTGAAAGAGCTAAGCGAGAAGCATGTCAGGGAACTGGATTACCGGTTCAAGTATTTTCAGAAACTGGAAGGTAATTTGACCTTGCCCAGGGGGTTTACGCCTTTCAGGGTCAAGGTGCAGATTGTTCCGCGCAGCCGGAAACGAAACAGCATAGAGAAAACCATAAACTGGAGCGGGCAGGAGATAGAGAACCATGTTGGGAATGAAAAAGAAACCGAAACAGACGGCGCAGATTGACTCGCTCATCGGCCAGAATACCGAAATTCACGGTGATGTGATCTTTAGCGGCGGCCTGCATGTGGACGGTACCGTCAAGGGCAGCGTTATTGCGGAGCAGGGTAATGACTCGCTCCTGACCCTGAGCGAGCGCGGCACCATCGAGGGTGAGGTCAAGGTGCCGAATGTGGTGATTAACGGCAAGGTGATTGGCGATGTCTATGCGCTTGCGCATATCGAGCTGGCGGCCGAAGCCCGTATCAATGGTAATGTCTATTATAGCCTGATTGAAATGGCCATGGGCGCCGAGGTCAACGGTAACCTGGTGCACAAGACGGATGAGTCGGTGGTGCCACTGAAAAGCAGCGCCCATAAACAACAGACTGAAGAAAAAACCGTCAGCGAATCTTGATTGAAATACCAGGATATAGCATAATTGAATCTGACTCATTCCCTTTTCGGGAGTAATAGCATTTTATGGGAGATGTATGAAATGACAGCAGCGACTGATAGCGAAAGTCCGGTAGTTTTTACGGAAGCTGCGGCCAACAAGGTAAAAAGTCTGATTGCCGAAGAAGGTAATGACAATTTGATGCTGCGCGTATTTATCTCGGGTGGTGGTTGTTCCGGCTTCCAGTACGGCTTTACCTTTGATGAAAATGTCCAGGATGGTGATACCGAGGTTGAAAATTGCGGTGTAAAACTGCTGATTGATCCTATGAGTTTTCAGTACCTGAGCGGGGCGGAAGTGGATTACCGGGAAAGCCTGGAAGGTTCCCAGTTCGTAATTAATAACCCCAATGCGACGACCACCTGTGGGTGTGGATCGTCCTTTTCTGTATGATCTGAAGTACAGACTCGCAGTTTATTGAAAAAACGCGGTTTTTTACCGCGTTTTTTTATGCCCGCAAAGTTGTGCAGGTGGGACACGCTGAGTATGAAGTTTGCTATCCTTACACCTCTAAATACTATGTTGAGACCACGGAGTCTGAGATGAACGAATATCTGCCCGGCCTGGCCGGGGTGCCTGCGACCCAGTCGAATATTTCCGATATTGACGGTGAAAACGGTATCCTTTTCTATCGCGGCTATCCGATTGAAGAGCTGGCTGAGTACAGCAGTTTTGAAGAGACTTCGCGCTTATTGCTGGACGGGCGCCTGCCGACGGCAGCCGAGCTGGCGGATTTTACCTGCCAGCTAAATGAAAATCGGCGTATCAAGTTCCATACTCGCGGGATGATGAAAAACCTGCCCGCCAGCGGCCATCCGATGGAAATGCTGCAGACCGTGGTGGCCAGCCTGGGCATGTTTTACCCCGGCAGTGACTGCCTGACTGGCGGCGATGCCTGCCGGGATCTGGATTATATTCACAACACCACGGTTAAAATCATGGCGCGCCTGCCCTGCATCGTGACCATGTGGGAGCATATACGCAACGGCTATGATCCGATCGAGCCGCGCACCGACCTGGGTTACGCTGAGAATTTTCTCTATATGCTGAACGGTAAAGAGCCGGATCCCCTGCTGGCCGAAATCATGGATGTTTGCCTGATCCTGCATGCCGAACACACGATTAACGCCTCGACCTTTGCTGTACTGGTGAATGCGTCTACCCTGGCAAATCCCTACACCGTGATGGCTGCCGCTATCGGTGCTCTGTCCGGTCCCCTGCATGGCGGCGCCAACCAGCGGGTGCTGGAAATGCTCAAGGAAATTGGCACGCCGGACAAGGCTGAGGAATATGTGGACAAAAAGCTCGCCAACAAGGAAGTCATCTGGGGCATGGGTCACCGTGAATACAAGACCAAGGATCCCCGCGCTACGATTTTGCAGGGACTGATGGACAAGTTTATGGCTGCCCGTGGTGGTGATCTTAACCCGATGTTTGAAGTGGCCAAGGCGGTGGAAGCCGTCTGTGAAGACAGGCTGGCGAAAAAAGGTGTCTACGCCAACGTGGACTTCTATTCCGGCCTGCTGTATTCAGAAATGGGCATCCCGGCGGATCAGTTCACTACCATCTTTGCCATTGCCCGTTCCGCTGGCTGGCTGGCGCACTGGCGGGAACAGTTGTCAGATAACCGGATTTTCCGCCCTACCCAGGTTTATACCGGTGAACCCCGACGTAGTTATGTACCTATAAGCAAGCGCTAATAAAAATTCCAGAAGGGTGTCCAGATATTATTAATCTGTAGGATGTGTGCTGAGTGAAACGAAGCGCATCGTTCGTGTGTCCAGTCTGGAATGATGCGCTTTGTTCCTCAGCACATCCTACCAAGGTTTAAAACCATCTGCGACCGTAGCAAAGCGTAGGAAGTGCCGAATGTGACCAGAATCTTGCGAAGCAAGATTGGGAAATCTGTAATGACGCCCGAAGGGATTCTACAGGAAACTCGCGCAGCGAAGTTCTACGGTGTGAAATGCCCGCTGTTTGGGTGCAAAGGACGCCAGGTTTTAGCCAAACAATTCCCAGCGCCCCTGGCGTCCTGGCGGTTCAGATTATTCCTTCGACTAATACCTCGTAGCTTGTTGCGGGGTGGTTTATTTATCAGAGCACCTGAATCGCTTTCATCCATGGCAGGAGTTATATCATGCAACCCTCTATAAAGCATGGGCCAGAAATTTTTCTGCTTCCACTTATATTTCTCTTCTGTACCTCCATAGCCGTTAGCGCCGAGTCTGAACCGATTCGCTTCGGCGTGCTGTCTATCGCGCCTCCGTCACGTATTCACCTTAGATGGCAACCCTTTGTGGACTATGTCAGTAGTGAACTTGGGCAACCGATAGAAATTGTTGTGCCGCGCGGGTTCGAAAAAATGAAAAAAGCCGCAGCAAGGGGGGAGGTGGATTTTTTCTATATAAATTCACATGTTTTCTACAGGCTGAAGAGTAGTGGAAAGGTCGATGGTGTTTTGCAGATGCAAAATATCGAGGGCAAGATGACCAGTAGAAGTGAAATCTTTGTGCGCAGTGACGCCGGGATTAATAAACTCGAACAGCTAAAAGGTAAAAGTCTGGCTTTTGTCAGTCCGATGGGGGCGGGGGGGTATCTTGCGCCGAGGGCCTATCTGTATAACCGGCACATTAGTACAAAAGAAGATCTTAAAGAAATATTTACCCGAAATCTGTCTACCTCAATGCATAAAGTATTGCTGGGCGATGTTGCGGCCGGCGCTATGTGCGGCGTGAACTTTCGCCTGATGAAAGAAAAAATGAATGCAGGGGAACTGAAAACCATCGCTGTTAGTGATGACTATCCTGAAAATGTCATTGCCGCCAGGAAAAATCTGAACCCTGATCTGGTTAAAAAATTTCAGCAGGTCGTTGTCGATATGTCCGCTAGCGTAAAAGGCAAACAGGTGCTGGCGAAAATGCATAGCATGAAAATTCAGCAATTTGTTGTCTATGATGCGGGGATTGAAATAATCACCAAAAGATTGCTCAAGCAGGGTGAGTTTAAATGAAAAAGCTGCAGCTCGGTCTGTATGCGCGAATTGCTCTGAGCGTAACCGTATTAATTGCTCTGGCGATGTTTGTTCTGGGATTTTATTTGATCTCGGATGCAAATAGAAAATTCGACAGAGAAAGACTTCAGCAGGTAACAGCAAGTGCAAAAATGCTGGCAAAGGGGAGTCGTGATGCCCTGGTCAGTGAAGATTATGAGTTGCTGGAATTCTGGCTTCAGTCTGCGCTGGTCGGCGACTACTACGCGTATGCCTGTTATTCACGGGCTAATGGCCAGATACTTAGCCATACTGACCTGAGTATGGTTGCAAAAAAATCAGAAGCGCTGGGTGAATTAAAAGATGCGCAAACACGGAAATTACTGTATCAGGGGCGGCCGGTTATGGAGGTTGTCTATCCTGCACGCCTGGGTCACCATCATCTGGCGAATGCGCATGTGGCTTATTTTCTGGATCAGGATACGTTTACTGACACCTACAATATAAACAAAATTGTTATTCTTGTGGTTGTCTTGCTGGGCGGTTTGTTGATCGCAATTTTATTTATTGTGCGTCGCCATACTGTCCCTGTTAGCCAGTTAACCGATTATGTGACTTCGCTTTCGCTTGAGGATATTCATAAAAAACTTGATTCCAGTTTACTCAATAGCCGCAGCGAGGCAGGTGATCTGGCCAGGGCGTTTGATAGCATGGCTTTGCGACTCATGACGGCATTTCAGGAATTAAAAAATGACGAGCTTCACTTAAAAAAACTGGTTGAAGAACGGACCCGGAATTTAAGTGAAGCCAACAGGGAGCTGGAGGCATTCAGTTATTCGGTATCGCACGATTTAAGAGCGCCTTTGCGCGCCATAGGCGGCTTTACGGAAATTTTACAGGAAGATTATGAGCATTTACTGGATGAAGATGGCCGCCACTATATCCAGCGTATTCGTGCTGGTGTAGGGCGAATGAATGAACTGATTAATACCATGTTGCAATTGTCACGCATTAGTCGGCAGGAGCTGGATGCGGTAACTGTTGGAATAGGAAAACTTGCACAGGAAATTGCTGAAAACCTGCAGGAAAGCGATAAACAAAGAAATATTGAATTTATTATTGATCAGGATCTATATGCCGCGGGTGATATCTCGTTGCTGCGTATTATGCTTGAGAATCTTCTTGGCAATGCCTGGAAATATACAGCCAGGGTTGAGCATGCGGTTGTTGAATTTGGCATGCGGCGTGAAGGGGATGAGCAAATATTTTTTCTGCGTGACAATGGTGCTGGTTTTGATATGGCGTATGCAGATAAATTGTTTGCTGTTTTTGGACGCCTGCACAAGGACGATGAGTTTGAAGGCAGCGGTGTTGGACTGGCGACGGTTGAGCGGATTATTCGACGACATGGCGGCAGAATCTGGGCGGAGTCGGAACCGGGTAAAGGGGCGGTGTTCTTTTTTACCCTGGCTTCATCGACAGTTGCGAACGCATAAGTTTTAATCTAATTCCCCGCTGCCTGCAGCGAAGCAGCACTGTAGCTGCGCCTTCAGGCGCATATGTTTGCCTCACCTGTGCCCGAAGGGTAGAAGGTATCTACACTAATACCCCATCCGCTTGCGGCGGGGTCATTTATTTCAAATCACCTCTGGCCGGCGGAGCCTTCAGGCTGGGTAAATTCCACCGAGAATAACCGGGTGCTGTGCGCCGGTGACGCCGGGTAGATTGCCGGCCTGGCCTTCCATTGTCTGTTTTGCCAGCCAGGCGAAGGCCATGGCTTCGACCCAGTCGGGATCAATCCCCAGTTCCTCAGTAGAGCGCAGTTGTTGCTGAGGTAAATGTGCGGCAAGACGTTGCATCAGATAGGTATTGTGGACCCCGCCGCCACAGACAAGCACCTGCCTGGTATCGGTTGCGTATTTGCTTATGGCGTGGGCGATGCTGATAGCGGTGAGTTCCGCCAGTGTGGCCTGTATGTCTTCTGCGCTTAAATCAGAAAAATTCTGCAGTTGTTGTTCCAGCCATGTCAGATTAAATGTTTCCCGCCCCGTACTTTTGGGCGGCGGCTGCTGAAAATAAACATCATTGAGTAGTTGTTCAAGCAGTACGTTATTAATTCTGCCGCCGGCTGCCCAGGCCCCCTTCGCATCATAAGTTTGTTGCAGATGTGTTTGAGTCCAAGAGTCCATCAGCGCATTGCTGGGACCGGTATCAAAACCTGTGACCGGCTGGGTCGGATCGGCCGGCAGCAGGGTGATATTGGCGATGCCGCCGAGATTAAGGACTACCCGATTGTAGCGTTCGTCCCGCAACATAGCCTGATGAAACGCGGGTGCCAGGGGTGCGCCCTGACCGCCGGCGGCCATGTCCCGGCGACGGAAATCGGTGATCGTAGTGATGCCGGTCTGTTCGGCAATAATATTGGGATCGCCGATCTGCAGGGTAGTGGGGAACTCGGTATCAGGGTAATGGCGCAGGGTCTGGCCATGGCTGCCAATGGCGCTGATGGCCGAGGCATTCAGATCAGCCTGCGTCAGCAGCGTCTGCACGGCTTCGGCAAACAGCCTGCCCAGTTGTACATCCAGTTGGCACAGGCGCGCCAGTTCATTTTCAGATGGAGTTAACAGGGATAGCGCCTGCCAGCGGATATCCTCGCTAATGGGTAAGGCGAGGTGTTGCTGCAATTCGCAGCGCCTGTTGCTGAAGCGTACGATGGCGGCGTCAATAGCATCAAGGCTGGTGCCTGACATCAGGCCTATATAGTAACTCATAAATGGCGACTATCAGGTGGCAGGGAACAGAGATTCGCCTGAACCGGCGCCTACTGGTGCATGGCGAGCCGAGTCTGCTTGTGCATGTCAAGCTGGGCTAGCAGGGCGTTAGCGGTACGGGCAAAGCTGCTCCGGTACTGTTTTTTAATCGGCGCCGCATTCGGCAGACGAATGGTCAGCGGGTTGCGGTGTACGCCGTTGACGCGGAACTCATAATGCAGGTGTGAGCCGGTGGCGCGCCCGCTCCGGCCTACGTAGCCGATGATTTGTCCCTGCTTTACACGCTTGCCGGCAAACACGCCTTTTTTGAAGCGGGACATGTGTGCATACAGGGTACTGTAGCGGCCACCATGCTGGATAATAACGGTGCGTCCATAGCCACCCTTCTTGCCACGAAAAATGACCTTGCCGTCACCGGAAGCCTTGATTGGTGTGCCGCTCCTGGCCGCGTAATCCACACCTTTGTGCAGACGCATTTTGTTCAGTACCGGATGATGGCGTTTGCCAAAACGTGAACTGATGCGGCGAAAATCCACCGGTGTGCGTAAAAAAGCCTTACGCATGGACAGCCCTTCAGGAGTGTAATAGTCGCTGTGATTGCCGGCGTCGGTAAAGCGCAGGGCGCGGTAGGTGCGTCCCTGATTGACGAATTCGGCGGCAAGAATAGCGCCGTCATTTATTTTCCTGCCGTTAAGAAACTGTTCTTCATAGATCAGGGCGAACTGATCGCCTTTGCGGATATCCAGTGCGAAGTCGATATCCCAGCCGAAAATATTGACCATTTTCATGATCAAGGTGTCACTGAGTCCTGCTTCCTTACCGGCTTCGAAGAGGGAGGAATTAATCTGGCCAATCGCATAATTGGTGCGCTTTTCAATCTTCCTGACCTGGATGGCGGCGGCAAAGCCCTGTTCCTGACGCTGTATATGCAGGATCTTTAGCGGGTTGATTTCATAAACAAGTTTCTGCAGATGCTGATTTTCATCGATCTGAAACCTGAATACTTCACCAGGGCGCAGGTTTTTCAGACAGGCTGTGTCCTTGCCCAGGCTCATGATGTCGTGCAGTTCACGTGGTTTCAGCTTATGACGTTTGAAAATGCTGGCCAGGGCATCCCCGGCTTTGACTTTTACAGTCAGCCATTGTGGATCATCTTCATTCTGTATATAGGATTTAACCTGGTCGGATGTTCCGTTTTTATCATCGCTATCATTGAAAACGGGTACAGGGTTGTCAGCAGGGTTTATGTCCTGTGGGATGGACAGAGGCAGGGTGATCCTGGATGTGTCCTCCAACGCAGTTTCGACGTTGGAAGTGTGCGCCTGTAGAGCACCGTTTTTATTGGCCGAGGCATCGGCTGACATAAAAATTAGCAGGCTGGAAATAACCCCAAGTGAGACGATTAATATGAGAACGTGGATAGAACTGAACCCGGGATGTTTGACCGGGCCGGGCGTGTCCAGCAGAGACTTATAGTCTCGGTTTAAGAAAGAGTTGTAATTCACGGAAATTTCTCAATATTTTAAGCGCTGAAGCAAAGATAGCCGGAATAATTGGGTAGGTCAAATATTATTCATATCCAGATTGTGGTTATGGGATGTATTTCCTCATAGATAAATCGGTTTCAGAATGAAACCGGGTGCGAATTGGAACACATATTCAGACGCCCGTGTGATAATCTACGCCCTTTTTTGGCAGGAGATATGCGAAGGTGGCGGAGTCGAAGGAAATTCTGGCGCAGATAAAGCGGGGAACCGAGGAGATTCTGATTGAATCAGAGCTGCTTGAAAAACTGGAGTCCGGGCGGCGTTTACGGGTGAAAGCCGGATTCGATCCGACTGCACCGGATTTGCACCTTGGTCATACTGTGCTGATTAACAAGTTGCGGGTATTTCAGGACCTGGGTCACGAAGTGCTGTTCCTGATTGGGGATTTTACCGGCATGATTGGCGACCCCACCGGCAAGAGCAGCACCCGACCACCATTGACGCGGGATCAGGTGATTGAAAATGCGCGCAGTTATGAGCAACAGATTTTCAGGATCCTCGACCCGGAAAAGACCCTGGTGATGTTCAATTCCAGCTGGATGAACGCAATGAGTTCGGCGGATCTGATTCAACTTGCGGCGCGGCATACCGTGGCGCGGATGCTGGAACGGGACGATTTTTCCAAACGTTATCAGGGTGGTCAGCCCATTGCCATTCACGAGTTTCTCTACCCCCTGATCCAGGGCTACGATTCGGTTGCCATGAAAGCCGATGTGGAACTGGGTGGCACTGATCAGAAATTTAACCTGCTGGTAGGGCGTGAATTGCAGAAGCAGTACGGTCAGCCGCAGCAGACGGTGATTACTCTACCTATACTGGAAGGACTGGACGGGGTGCAGAAAATGTCCAAATCACTGAATAACTATATAGGTATCAGTGAGGCGCCGGATGAGATGTTTGGCAAAATTATGTCGATTTCTGACGATCTGATGTGGCGTTATTTTGAGTTATTGAGTTTCCGGCCGATAACCGAGATTGAAGGATTAAAAAAGGAAATAGCCGGTGGACGCAATCCCCGGGATATCAAGTTCCTGCTGGGCGAAGAAATTGTGGCTCGCTTCCACTCTCTGGCTGAGGCCACAGCCGCACGTGAGAACTTCATTGCCCGCTTCCAGAAAGGGGCGATGCCGGACGAGATACCGGAAAAAACACTGAGCAGCGAAGGCAGTGGGCTGGCCATTGCCAACCTGCTGAAACAGGCAGGCCTGACCCAGAGCACCTCGGAGGCCATGCGCATGATCAAACAGGGGGCGGTGAAAATTGATGGTGAACGCATAGAAAATAGCAAACTGGAAATTGCAGCAGGGACGACCCACGTGTATCAGGTTGGCAAACGTCGATTTGCCCGGGTAACTGTGGATTAGCACAGGATTTTCTGGAATACTCAGAATTATCCAGGGGGTTTCGGTCAAAGAGGTGCTTTGTTTTGTGTAGTATTAATCGTTGCATCATACGTAGGTACTTAAGCGTGCGAACAATTGTAGGTATGGCTTTAGCCGTACAAAATACTCAATTATACGCCACACTCTACGTTATTTAACCGCTGCTGTTCGCCTGAAGGCGAACCTACAGGTGAATGAATTCCTTAAGTACCTACTTACTTATGCAACGATTAATAACAGAAGTGGGATAATTATAATAATGAACACACAGCCGAGCCTGGCAGGTTTAAGGTGGAAGAAGGTAAAAAATAGTGGCCCAGCAAATTTTACTGGTTGAAGATAATCCGGATGATGAAATGCTTGCCCTGCGGGCGCTAAGGAAAAGCGCTATTGCCGATGATCTTGTGGTTGCGCGGGATGGGGTGGAAGCACTGGATTACCTGCTGGAGCAAAACAAGAGTGGCGCCGATCTGCCTGCGCTTGTGCTGCTGGATATCAACCTGCCCCGACTTAACGGGCTCGAAGTCCTCAAGCGCCTGCGAGAAAATGCCGTGACCCATCTCCTGCCCGTGGTGATGCTGAGTTCTTCCAGAGAGGAACGGGATATTTCCAGCAGTTATGACTATGGCTGCAACAGCTATATCCGCAAGCCGGTTGATTTCAGGCAATTCAGTGACATGATCGTCCAGGTCGAGCGTTACTGGCTGAGACTGAACGAGGCGCCGAATGCTCGATAGTCCTAATTCAAATGTCTTCCTGCGTATTCTGCTGGTCGAGGACAATCCTGATGATGCTGAACTGGTGCTGCGAACCCTACGCAAGGGTGGCTACAACCTTGACTCTTTACGGGTTGATAACGAGCAGGATCTGAAAGATGCGCTGGAGAATTCAACCTGGGATGTGGTGCTGTCAGACTATTCCATGCCGGGATTTTCCGGCCTTGCTGCGCTCAATATACTGAAAGAACAGAATCTCGATCTCCCCTTTATCATTATCTCCGGCACCATCGGTGAAGAGGTTGCCGTAGAAGCCATGCGCCTGGGTGCGCATGACTACCTGATGAAAAATAACCTGATTCGCCTGGTGCCGGCCATCCAGCGCGAACTTCACGATGCTAATGAACGCTATGCACGGCGCATCGCTGAACAGACCTTACGCCACCAGGCTTATCATGATGTATTGACCGGCCTGCCCAATCGCTGGCTGCTGCGTGATCGCATGGAGCAGGCGCTGGCCTATGTGCGTAAGAAAGATCTGCATATGGGCGTACTGTTTCTGGATCTCGACCGCTTCAAGAATCTCAATGACACACTGGGACATCTGGTGGGGGACCATCTGCTGCGCGCCGTAGCTGATCGGCTGAAAAAAGTTCTTAGCGCCTGGGATACGATTGCCCGTCTGGGCGGTGATGACTTTGTTCTGTTACTGCCGGATATCAAGAAAACCTCGGCGCTTGAAGAAAAAGCCCAGGAACTGCTCGCGCTGTTTGAGACACCCTTTGAGTTGTCTGGCAAAAGTATCTACCTTGATGTCAGCATCGGCATTGCCGCCTATCCGGACAATGGCCAGGATTCGGATACCCTGCTCAAGAACGCCGAGGCGACCATGTACTATGCCAAGGCACAGGGGGGCAAGAATTATCAGTTCTGTTCCGGCGATATTCAATCCGCGACCGTGGATCGGTTTACGATTGAAAATGAACTGCGAGTGGCGATAAAAAACTCTGAACTGTTGCTGCATTATCAGCCCCAGTTCTCGCTGGAAGACGACAGTATTACCGGCGTTGAAGTGCTGGTGCGCTGGCAGCATCCTCAGCGAGGGATGACGCCACCGGATAAATTTATCCCGGTCGCAGAAGATACCGGCCTGATCATTCCGCTGGGTGAATGGGTTTTGCAGAAAACGGTTGATGATATCGCACGTATGCGCGAAGCCGGGATTACCCTGCCGCGTGTGGCAGTCAATCTTTCAGCGCGACAGCTGTATCACCATGACACACAGGATACCCTGCGCAAACTAATGGCCACCGGCAATCTCGGCTCAGATGTACTGGAGGTGGAGATTACCGAAAGCGGCATTATGCAGAATCCGGAGCTGGCGGCCGAGAATCTGATCACCATGAAAAGTATTGGCGTTGGGGTCGCGATTGACGATTTTGGTACCGGCTACTCATCGCTGGCCTACCTGAAGCGTTTCCCTATCGATGTGCTCAAGATCGATCGTGCTTTTGTGCGCGATATTACCCTCAGCAGCGATGACGCCAGTATCGTCAAGGCGATCCTCGCACTGGCCAAAGCTCTGAACCTGCATGTGATTGCCGAAGGCCTGGAGACCCAGGCGCAATATGATTACCTGAAAGAGCTGGGCTGTAATGAAGGCCAGGGTTACATGTATGCCCGGCCCATGCCGTTTGATGACCTGCTGGAATTTATTCGGGAAAAACGGGGCGCTTAAAGTATAGAGGGACAAGCTTCGGGCTATAATCCTGTCGCCCTCGCCCTCGCCCTCGCCCTCGCCCTCGCCCTCGCCCTCGCCCTCGCCCTCGTCCCTCGTCCCTCGTCCCTCGTCCCTCGTCCCTCGTCCCTCGTCCCTCGTCCCTCGTCCCTCGTCCCTCGCAAAATAATTTTCAATTATTTTGCGACAAGGTGTTGACGCTCTGAACGAGCTGCGTATAATGCGCCGCTCTTGAGACGGACATGACGCGGAACTCAGGTCAGCCAGGCAAATTTAAAAAATTAGTTCTTGACTGAAAGTGAAATTCCGGTAAAATTGTTCGTCTTTGCTGAGGGGAATCAAACGGTTCCAACCAGCCCGCTCTTTAAAAATTTAATCAGATAATTTGTGTGGGTGCTTGCGTCGATGAACGTTCTGTCAAAGAGATGTCGATGTAAGTAACCTAGTCAAATTCCATATATTTGTATATGTTTTTTCGATTAAGGGGACCTTTTCATCGCAAAAGGTTTGGTTGCGCCTTAGCAACTATCAAACTTAAACTGAAGAGTTTGATCCTGGCTCAGATTGAACGCTGGCGGCATGCTTAACACATGCAAGTCGAACGGTAACGATGGAAGCTTGCTTCCAGGCGACGAGTGGCGGACGGGTGAGTAATGCATAGGAATCTGCCCAGTAGTGGGGGACAACCTGGGGAAACTCAGGCTAATACCGCATACGTCCTACGGGAGAAAGTGGGGGACCTTCGGGCCTCACGCTATTGGATGAGCCTATGTCTGATTAGCTTGTTGGTGGGGTAATGGCCTACCAAGGCGACGATC
>JASBTR010000066.1 GCA_030148325.1 Gammaproteobacteria bacterium | reverse complement strand
GGGATAACTCAGTGTTAAGATGCAAAGGCGCATCAAAAGCATTTAACCACTACGAATTCTTTGAGCAATCTGAACCTACTGTGCAGAGGGTGATCTATTGACACTGGCTGGTTGCTGTTTCCCCAGCTGTTCCAGTTTTTTCAGAACGCGTTGTGCTCGGCTGATATGCGCTTCCAGTGCTTCGTTGTCGGGTGTGATCTGACGCAGGCTTGTCCAGATGCTTAGAGCTTCGGTAACTTTCCCTGCGCTGTAGAGCTGGCGTCCGGCGTCCATGTTCTGGGCGATGCCCTTGTCGAGTTCCTGTTTGAGCATCTTGCTGTACTGTTTTTCCTCAGCGCCTTGCCTGTGGCTGGATAGCTTTTGTAAATGACGGCTGGCGCGCAGCAGGTTGTCGTGGCTGTAGCCCTGTTTCAGTTCCTTGAGCAGTTCATCACTAATCCTGATCTGCTTTTGGCGCCAGACAAGATCGTGTCGTTGCAATTTCGCCTTTGTCTGTTTCAGACTTTCAGCGTACTTTTTTTCTCTGTCGATTTTGTTGACCAGTTCAAGGCAGCGGCGGCCCAGTTCAAAAAGTTCTTCATCCATGGCCTCGCGGGCGCAGCGAGCCAGATTTTTTAAGGTCCGAGCCTTTTCCTGTTTAAACTGTTGCTGTTGTTGCTGACGCTCATAGTTGTCGGGCTGGGTGCGGACAACCGCATCGAGCAGGGGTTCAGCATCCCTGAGCCAGATGCCCTTGTGAATATCAATTTTCATGTTTAGCTCATTGATGCGTTTATTGCGGGCGGCGAGGAAATTCTGTTCGGCTTTGCGCAGTATCCGGCTTTCCGGCAGCTTTGCGCGGGCGCTGTGCAGGGTTTGCAATGCCTGCTGCCATTTATTTTGTTTTCGTGATTTCTGTACCTGCGCCAGCGTGTTTGTTTCCAGTTTATTGATCAGCTTTTGCAGGCGTTTTTTCTGCGCCATTAACGCGGCATAGTCGGGCTGCTCGGGGCTGATATGTTGCAGGACCTTCTGCGCCCTGGCGTAGTGTTTTTCCTGAATTAAAACGTCAACATAGTCGGCTGACTGGGTGTGAAAGGACTGCAGAAAGCTACAGCCGCCAAGAAGACTGAAGCTTATTAAGAACAGGAGCTTTTTCAGGTTGCTCATGCCACGTATTTTCGGGAAAGGATGCGATTGACGGTTTTTAGCATATCCTGCCGGCTACCCTGAAGGTGACGCACGATATAGGTAGAAACCGGTCTGGCAATGCCGCGTAGATGCACCTGCTGATAGAAGTCGGCCTGGATGCGCTCGCGAATACTGTCATCGCGATACAATGTTTCAGTGATAATGATCTGGCCTTCTTCGGCGGCGGTGTGCAGGCGCGAGGCCAGATTGACCGAATCACCGACAACGGTATATTGCATACGCTGGCTGGAGCCAAGATTGCCGGCCAGCATTTCACCGGAGTTGATGCCAATGCGAAAACGCACCGAAAATTTCCCCTCCTGTTGTCGTTTGTGGTTGAGTTGTTCAACCAGTGCCTGGATCATCAGGGCGCAGGACACAGCATTGTATTTGTGATCGGGATCGTGTTCCGGTACACCGAATACCAGCATCACGCAATCTCCCATATATTTGTCGATAGTACCGTGATGAAGGTGGCTGACTGTAGCGATGTAGCCGAAGTATTCATTCAGCAGTTCTGCCACTTCGGTGGCGGGCAGGTTTTCTGACAGGCGGGTGAAACCGACAATGTCGGCAAACAGTACGGTCGCTTCGACATGTTTTCCGCCCAGCTTGACATGGTCGAGGTTATCCATAATTTGTTTGGCGATGTTCGGTGAGACAAAACGTGAGAAAGCATTTTCCACCTGTGATTTTTCCAGCAGGTCGCTGGCCATGTTGTTGAAGGCTTCGGTGAGATAACCGATTTCATCATTGCGCCGATCTTCGATACGGTAATCATAATCACCTTCGCCAATGGCGCGACTGGCATCCATCAAAGTATGAATGGGACGGGAGATCCATTTCCCGGTAATGAAAGCGATAATGATGCCGAGCAGGATCATGATCAGCGTGGCGCTGCTAATGGTAGTGATAGTGTTATCGATGGCTTCGTTCATCAGTTTGCGGCTGAAGGAAACAACGGCATGGCCGGCAATCACATCCTGGTAACGAATGGGGGTAATGAAAGACACCACGTCGAGGGCGTGGCCCTTGTCATCTCTGGCTGTCCAGTTGGATTTGTAGTTTGAGGGACTGAATTCTTCCGAGCGTGAATAGAGACTGAGAATGCCTTCTGTTGGGGCGATACCGGCGGAGGCTAACACCTTGCCGTTTTCAGCGTAGATAAGGGTGCCAAGAATATTGTCATTATTGCCGAGGTTGTTACTAATGATCATGAGTCCGAGAATATCATCAGACAGCACGGGCTCCTTGGCGGATTCGGCCAGTTGGGTGACCACGGTCTGGCCGAAGTGGTTCATCTGTTTTTGCAGCAGGCTGGTCTGTTTATTGACCACCACCAGTCCCAGGGTGGCCATGCCGAGGCTGATTAGCAGGGTAAACAGCAGCGCCAGCTTGTAGGCGATGGGGAAATATTCCGGCAGTCGCAGGCGGCCAATGCTGCGCGACTGGTTGATGGTGATATCGGCCAGTTTGCCGGGTTTTCCTTTTTTGTTACCTTTATTCAGCATCCTGCAATTATACTGCTAAAGCACCACCTTAGGCGGTAATATTGCTGGATTGTGATGGCTGTCGGCTTTTCAGCTGCCGGGGCGAGGCTGGACGAGGCGCGATTTTTCCACTCTCGGCGCTGTTTTGCAGCACCGCCATCGTATACAATGCCGCGGTTCGCTAATTCTCAAGGAAACTGCTATGTCGTTGATTCGTCCCTTTGCCGCTCTGCGCCCTGTTCCGGAACATGTGGCTGATGTTATCGCTCCGCCCTATGATGTGCTGAATACGGAAGAAGCCCGTGCCCGGGCCGATAGCCGTCCTCACAGTTTCCTGCACATTTCCAGGCCGGAAATTGATTTGCCGGAGGGTACCGACCCTTTTGCGCCTGAAGTCTATGCTCAGGGGACGGAAAATCTGCAACGTCTGATAAAAGAGAACATTCTGTTCCGTGAAGATTCACCCTGTTATTACATTTATCGACTGGTTATGGGCGAGCATGTACAGACCGGGCTGGTGGCGGTGGCCTCGGTGGCCGATTATGACAGCAACCGGATTCGCAAGCATGAATTCACCCGCCCGGAGAAAGAAGATGATCGGGTGCGTCAGATCGATGCCCTGAATGCACAGACGGGGCCGGTCTTTCTTACCTATCGTCATAACGATAAGGTTGATGAGGTGGTTACAAAGGTGACCGCCGGTACGCCGGAATATGATCTGCAGGCCGATGATGGTGTGCAGCACACCCTGTGGGTAGTTAATGATGCTGATGATATTCAGACCCTGACAGATACCTTTGATGCGATGGACTGTCTGTATATCGCCGATGGTCACCACCGTTCTGCCGCAGGTTCCCGGGTAGCCGCCATGCGTCGGGAGGCTGGTCAGGCAAGCACGGCATCAGATTATTTTCTCTCTGTAATCTTCCCTGACAATCAGATGAAAATTCTGGATTACAACCGGGTGGTGAAAGATCTGAATGGCATGAGTGAGGCGGATTTTCTCGCAGCGGTGGAAAAAAACTTCAGCGTGGAAAAAACTGCGGAAGCGGTTTCACCGGCAAGCACGCAGGAGTTTGGCATGTATCTGGGCGGGAACTGGTATCGTCTGAAAATCAAACCAGAACTGGTGCCGGCCAGTGATGACCCGGTTGGGCGACTGGATGTCAGCCTGTTACAGAATAATCTGATCAGCCCGCTACTGGGTATCGACAATCCGCGTGTTGATAAACGCATTGATTTTGTCGGTGGTATCCGTGGTCTGGGCGAACTGGAGAAACGGGTAAACTCGGGTGAGATGGCAGTAGCCTTTTCCCTGCATCCTACCGTGCTGGATGATCTGATGGCCGTGGCCGACGCCAATGAAGTGATGCCGCCCAAGTCCACCTGGTTTGAGCCCAAGCTGGCGGACGGACTGGTGTCGCATGTGCTGGATGAGAAAGGCTGCTGATTGAGATGGTCTCCTGACAGAATATCGAATGAGGCTGTGATTAATATTAAACCGCCAAGACGCCAAGGACGCCGAGTTTAGTAAAATAATTCCTGGCGTACTTGGCGTACTTGGCGTACTTGGCGTCTTGGCGGTTCAGATTGTTCTTTCGACTAATAACGTAGCTTGCTGCAGGGTTGTTTATAAAAGCTCCGCGCCTCCGCGTTATTCACACCACACTAAAAAGCATCATCGAAGCTGTAATTGAGTTCGGTGTTGGGCTGTTGCAGGAAATAGCCCTGAATAAAATCAACCTGGCATTGCCAGAGCAGGGCCAGGCTGTTGGCGTCCTCGACAAAGGAGGCGATGGCCTTGATGTTCTGTCCCGAAGTTGCGCTGGTGATGGCTTTGACTTTTTCCTGGTTCTCAACGCTCTGCGCCAGGTTGTGAATGAGGTCATAGTGCAGCTTGATATAGTCGACCTTGAGCTGCCTGAGTGACTCCAGAGTGTTGTTTTCTACGCCAAAGTTTTGCAATGCAGTGCGGCAATGCAGTTGTTTGAGACTGTCGATCAGTACCCTGGCGGGTTTGATATGATTCAGCGCGGTGTCTTCATCCAGTTCGAAAATAAGATTTTCGGTTGTCAGGCGTAGCGCCCGGATGCGTTCGCTTATCCAGGGGATGAATTCGGGATCGGTCAGCGAGTTCTCGGAAATCTTGACAAAGAAGCGTGTCAGCAGCCCCTGTTTTTCCCGATCGATGAGCAATTTGAAAATATTGGCGATCACCCAGCGGTCGATGTATTTTGTCAGGTCAGCATTATTCGCTGCCGGCAGGAATTTGTCAGGTTGAAGTTCCTTGCCATTTTCATCCAGCATTCGCACCAGTACTTCATAATGGGCGCCGTGTTCGCCATGCAGACTGACAATAGGCTGGAACAGTAGACGAAAGCGATTCTGTTTCAGGGCTTCCTTGATCAGGAAAGCCCATTGATTGATCTGTTCCTTTTCTGCCAGTTCTGC
Source organism: Gammaproteobacteria bacterium (assembly GCA_030148325.1). Taxonomy (GTDB): domain Bacteria; phylum Pseudomonadota; class Gammaproteobacteria; order UBA6429; family Thiohalophilaceae; genus JAADGZ01. The sequence goes on along the minus strand of JASBTR010000066.1, from coordinate 31,002 downwards.
TACAGCCGGGTTATAGACGGAGTATTGATCGCCCCCCGCTTTTTGTGCTATTTCGCAGCCCTTTTCTACGCGGCTGATACATTCATGGCTATTGCTGATGGTTTCGTTGATGCGCATGATGCCGATGCTGGCGGTAGTGTTTATCAGTTTGCCATTGATATCGGATGTGTGTTCACGGATTGCCTGGCAGAGTGAGTCGGCTATTTCTTCTGCCTGTTCAATGTCGATATTGTGCAGCAGCAGGCTGAATATGGGACCTTCATAACGCGCCAGGATACAGTTTTGCCCGATCTGGGATTTCAGCAGCCCGGCGATATCCGCCAGCAGCAGGTCGGCGCCGGAGATATCCACGGCCTCGCGGATGCTCTCGAATTTATCAATGCTGATAAACATCAACACACCGTGCGCCTTGCCTTCGACCGACAGGCCGAGCAGTTTATTAATTTGTTCGAGAAAATGGGGTCGGTTGTACAGGTTGGTGAGCAGGTCCTGTTTGCTCAGGCTGTGCAGGCGTTTTTCCAGTTCCTCGCTGTGAGATTGATCGCGAATAATAATCTGGGAACAGCTTTCACCTTCCATGCTGGCGCGGGAAAACTCCATGGTAATGCTGAAGCTGTCCCCGTTGACCTGTTTGCCTTCAACCTCGATGTTGTCTTCAGTATTCTGGCCTTTGGCGTATTTACGCAGAAAGTCCTTGAGTAGCGGGTGATCCTCGGCGCCGACCATGTCAAGAATTGGAACGCCTTCGATATCTTCAAGATCCGTATAGCCGAACATTTTCAGGTAGGCGCTATTGGCATAGATATGCATACCATCATGCACGTAGGCAATGGCGTCACGGGACTGATCGATGAGATAACGGGTGCGTTTTTCCGTTTCCAGCAGCATTTGTTCGTTACGTCGGAAGGCGCGGCGTATTTTTAGATCATTTACTTCACGGTTGACGATGTGCCTGAGTTGTTCGGGCTGGTCGCTGGCAACCATGTCGCGTGCGCCGGCCTGCAGCTCTTCCAGTGCATCCGCTGGCTTGCCGGGTTCGGTGATGACGATAAGTGGAAAGTCACGATCGGTTTTTTGCAGGAATTCGATCGCCTGTTTTGCGCTATAGATAGGCGTTTCTCTTTTTGCCAGAATAATATCGATAGGATTTTCTTCCAGCGCTGCCTGTAGATCCTCTTCATCCTCGATACGCACATCGCGAATAATCTGTCCTGCATTGCGCAGGATATTAATAAGACTCTCGGCCTCTTCCGAGTTGTCGAAAAGGGTCAGGATTCGCAGTAAATTCTTGTCGCTCACACGCCACAACCTTGGGGAAAAATCAGCAAGGGCTCTGTATAACCGTATCTCATACTATTTTCAAGCCCATTGTCAGGCGGGCGGCTTGCAGGTTTGTGACTGTTTTATACTTAAAGGCAGCCATTTACATGGCTGACCAGATTTTGGCAAAATCCTTGTCCACTTCCCAGTGACCGGAGACATCCTGCGTATCATCTTCGCTCTGTTCGGCATTCAGGAGTTTGAACTGAAACTGGCTGAACAGGCCCGTGCACTGGGTTACTGAGGTCAGTTGTACGTGCAGTACTTTGCCAAGGATATTGATTATGATCTGGTTGCCGATGCGCCAGGGGGCCGGGGCGGTGATCAGGGTGGTCGGTTGCTGAATAGCCGGAATTTCGGGCAGCATCAGGGTGCGCTGCCAGGCGGATGTTTTGGCATGCAGGCCCTGTGAACGGATGCCAACAGCAGCGGCATTCGGGTTGAGCATTTCCACACCCAGACGCAGGGTTCGGGTGCTGGAGAATTTCATCCAGCGAATGACGCCGATGTTCCATTTCCAGATGTTTCCGCTTTTGCGACGAATGCCAATCAGTTCACCAACCTGGGCCTTGGCGCCATTTCCCTTACGATATTCCAGACAATAACCACCGGCGCTTTCATTGATAATCGCCCAGGTGCCCTGCGGGTAAGAGGGCGAAGCCGGGTTGTTACTATCTCCCGGGGCGGCGAGGTTGAGCTCTTCTTCGACCAGGGGGGCAAGGCCGGGCAGTTCGGTCGGATAAACCATGTTCCAGACATCCGGTTTTTCCTCATTGATGTTTTCGATGACCATGCTTTCGAAATGGGCCGTGTTATTGTAGATGTCGGTCTGCTCGTGATTTTTGCGATAACTGATATGCTTGTGAATGGCGCTTAGACCGATGCCGACCTCCACCTTTTCCTGCTTGCGGGTGCGCGAGAATCCACGTTTGGTTTCCACACCCCAGGCGACCAGCAGTCGGCGCAGCAGGTCATGCGACAGATCCGGACGGGAGAGTTCGACGCCGCTGATGGTGGTGCTGCCGATATCTTCGGTATCCTGTATTTCAGCGCGAATGAGTTCAGCCAGACTTTCGGTATTCAGTATCCGGCACTGTTGCGGATCGCAGTCTTTCGGCATGGTCATGGCGAGCGAGCGGGGCGGGGCATCCCGATCCAGCATTACCGCAAAATAGCCGTGTTCCCGATTTTTGTATTCATCAATGGGTGACAGCTGGCAGTGCTGGGTCCAGCGCTCAAGGGTGAAGTGAATCTTGCTGGCTTCGCCCTGGCGCAGCTTATAGGGTGAAGCCAGTGCCAGCAGCAGAATGCGGCTGTATTCGGCATTGATGCTGGCGCGTTCGACATGTATGCGCTGATAGTCGGCTACCAGCTGGTTTTCCAGCTTACGGGATTCAGCGATGCTGTAAAGCCTGTGCAGCTCCAGCCAGACTTTGGGGGCGCAGGGGGCGTAAATCTGATAGGACGTCAGCAGGGTGCGGCCATAGTAGGTGATGGCGCGATGCAAAAGGGTCGCCAGCAGTTTTTTATCAGTAAACAGGAAGCTATTTTGCAGCATGTCGCTAATGGCAATCTTGTACCCGGTTGCCATGGCCGCCTGGATTTCACGGGTAGCGGCGGCAATTTTCTGATTTTTGACCGGCAGGGGATAACTGGCGCCAATGAAATGTTTTTTTAGGGAATCGGTTACATATTGAATGGGCTCGCGCAGGGATTCCAGGAAGCGCAGGCGATCCTGATAAGAGTATATTGTCCGGTTTACATCCAGCAGGGCGTCATAGAGCAGGCGCGCCGTTTCGCCCAGATTGGCGCGGGGAAGATCTTCCAGCCACTGCTCGACCTTTTTCGGACGAATAGTGAACGACGTTTTGCCCGGCTTGTGGCGCGCGGGAATGTCTATATCAGGTGGCTTGGCCACATACCCTCTCCAGACGTTTCAGATGATGCGCGTATTGCTAACCAGACACCATCCAGAAAAGTTTAACTATTTGAAATTATGGCATATTTTCGTTTGCCCTGCATGCCGTCAAAACGCTAAAACAGTAAGCAATTGGTCATAGCGTGACCGGTTATCGGTTAAAAAGCCGCTTTTGTCCAAAATTTCCCGGGACAGTTTGCGGGTAGTGCAGAAAAACCGCTAAATATATCTGGCGTCTGTCCATAAAGGTTTATATCAAACGCAGACCCTAAGACGCAGAGATATATATTAATAACTTTTTTCTTTGTGTCTTAGCGCCTCCGCATTCTTTGCGTTATTTATCCATGTTTATGGATGGGCACAACCTAAGGCCGACAGACTTCCTGCAGCGGTGTTTTCGCGCCGACTCCACGTTGTTCTCTCACCAGTTCGGGCAGCAGGTAACCGGGCAGTTGCTGACGCAGGGCATCATGCAGCGCGATGGCCTCGGTATCCGGCACTTCGAAATGCTGTGCACCTTCGACTCTGTCCAGCTGATGCAAGTAATAGGCCAGCACACCGGCCGAAAACAGCCGTTGACTGAGATGGCTGAGAATATCCACATTGTCATTCACGCCTTTGAGCAGAACGGACTGGTTCAGCAGGGTCAGGCCGCATTGCCTTAGCGCCGAGAGTGCTTCGAGCACCTGCTCATCGAGTTCCTCTGGATGGTTGCAGTGAATCACCATAACCGACTGTAATTTAACGGTATTCAAAACTTCAAGCAGCCCTGCATCGATACGCTCGGGGAGGGCTACCGGGGTGCGGGTGTGAATGCGCAGGCGTTTGACGTGGGCGATAGTCTGGATCTGTTGAATGAGCTGGGCGAGACGGCTGTTGCTGAGACTGAGGGGATCGCCGCCGCTGAGAATGACTTCATGAATGCTGTTATCCGTGCGGATATAATCCAGTGCCGCAGGCAGTTGTGTCAATAAGCTGTCATCGGAATAGGGGTAGTGTCGGCGGAAGCAATAGCGGCAATGGATGGCGCAGGCGCCCGTCGTCATCAATAGCACGCGGCCCTGGTATTTGTGCAGCAGGCCGGGTGCTGCCCGCGCCGCGCGGTCGCCGACAGGATCAGTACTGAAAGCAGTTGAGCTTCGTAGCTCTTCCGCCGCCGGGAGAATCTGGCGCAGCAGGGGATCAGTCGGGTTACCCTTTTCGATACGTGCAAGCCAGGCGGCGGGGACGCGTAGACTAAAGCGGGCGCCGGCGGCTTCTGCCGCCGCCAGCAGAGAATCGGGCAGGGCCAGTTGCTGCAGCAGTCTGGCAGGCTCACGCAGGGCATCGGCCTGTTGCTGTTGCCAGCTTTTGTCGTCTTTCGGGGGGCTGTTCGCTGTTGTCTCACTGATTTGGGAAGGCAGGATCTGCAAAAGTTCGGCGGTTTTCGGTATCATGGTTTTTTTCGTATTCGTATTAGCTCGGATATTTCATAAATTTACGCGATGGTTGGGTGAATTCATGAAATATTCGGGGTTAGTGCACCTGCACAGCATAACAGCATAATCGAGGCTTACATGGCAACATACAGTACCAACGAATTTCGCAGCGGCTTGAAGCTGATGCTGGATGGCGACCCCTGCAGCATTATTGAAAATGAGTTCGTCAAACCGGGCAAGGGACAGGCGTTTAACCGGGTCAAGATCCGCAATCTCAAGACCGGGCGGGTACTGGAGAAAACCTTCAAGTCCGGAGAAACAGTTGAAGCGGCCGATGTTATCGATACCGATATGCAGTATCTCTACACCGATGGCGATGCCTGGTATTTCATGGACCCTGAGACCTTTGAACAGGTAGGGGCGGATGAAAATGCGGTAGCGGACGCCATCAAGTGGCTGAAGGAACAGGATATCTGTGAGGTAACCCTGTGGAACGGCAATCCCATTGCAGTGACGCCGGCCAACCATGTGGTCCTGAAAGTCACCGAAACCGATCCAGGCCTGCGTGGTGATACGTCCGGTGGTGGCGGTAAACCGGCGACCTGCGAAACCGGTGCGGTGGTGCGGGTGCCCCTGTTCATCGAAGAGGGGGAACTGATCAAGGTTGATACCCGCACGGGTGAATACGTCAGCCGCGCCAAAGAGTGATGTGAATCACGCCCATGTCTAACTGGCGGCCATCGGCTTCCTTCGATACCCTTCGTCTACGGGCCCGCCTGCTGGCGCAGACGCGGGCCTTTTTTCAGGCCCGCGACGTCTGGGAAGTGGAAACACCGTTGTTGTCGCAGGCCGCCACGCCCGATCCCCATATTCACAGCTTTGTCGTTTCCACCCCGGCGGGGGCAAAAGCACGCTATTTGCACAGCTCGCCCGAATTTCCCATGAAACGCCTGCTGGCAGCCGGCAGTGGTTCGATCTACCAGATCTGCAAGGTGTTCCGTGAGGGTGAGGCCGGGCGGCGGCATAATCCCGAGTTCAGCCTGCTGGAGTGGTATCGCACTGGTTTCGATCATCATGCCCTGATGGATGAGGTCGATATGCTGGTGCGGGAACTGGTTGGTGGGCGCTTACTTTTAACAGATACCCAGTTCTTTAGCTATCAGGAAGCGCTGAAGCGTTTTGCCGGCCTCGATCCGCTGAATGCGGATATCGACGCCCTGCAGGACTGCGCCCGGCGCTACAACGTGTATGTTCCGGCGCTGGGTGACGATCGGGATGCCTGGCTGGATTTGCTGATGAGCCATGTGGTGGAACCGGCCCTGCCGCGTGACTGCCCGGTTTTTATTTATGATTATCCGGCTTCTCAGGCTGCACTGGCGCGAATCAGGGGGGGGCTGGCCGAGCGCTTCGAGCTGTATATCAATGGCATGGAACTGGCCAATGGTTTCCACGAACTGGCCGATGCCGATGAGCAGCGTCGGCGCTTTGAGGCGGAAAATCAGCGACGGACGCAGGCAGGTCTGCCGGTCATGCCGCTTGATGAACGTTTACTCGCCGCTCTGGCGCAGGGCTTGCCGGATTGCGCCGGCGTGGCGCTGGGACTCGATCGGCTGCTGATGTTGATTACCGGGCAGGCAGATATTGCCGCCGTATTATTCTTTGACAGCGAGCGAGCCTGACTGTTTTTGTCTGTTGTTTCGAGTGCAGCCTTTGTCGAGAATCTATAGCACAAACAGGGAATAAAATTCGCGTAAAAAATTATTAATGATTTTCCACCTGCGCCCGAAAACATAGAGTATGAATACGGGAATAAAAACGGCGCCTGGAATGGAAAAAATGCTGCCCTCACTCAAAAACCCTTTTATCAGAAAGCAGGTAATCGAGCTCAGAAATGCGGAACGGGATGTGGTGATTCTGCATGCTGAGGCCTGTGCCGCCGGGTTCAGTCTGTTGAACGGCGAAGCGCCAAAAGCGGATACGGTTGACCATGTCAGCCTGCGGCTGGAGGCGGCAGAAGCGCATTACAGGGCTACCCGAGCAGCGTTGTTGCGTCTGAACATTGATATAAGCGCGATTGCCCTGCTCTCGGACAGGGAACGGCTTAACCTGTTTACCCATTACTTCACAATTTATACCCCTTCAGTACCAGATGCGGTTGAGCTTTTTTCCCATGAAGAGCTGAAGGCGCTGGTGGCGACGATTCCGTAACTGCCATTGAAAATGATGGGTTTCGCTTCGCTCTACCCATCCTACTCTTTATTATGCCCCTTGTAAGTTGGATGGGTAGAGCGAAGCGAAACCCATCATTCTGGAAAATCCCCCAGTCGTTGTCCCATACACACGGGATTACCGGCCCTGATGCTTTCATCCCATTCCATACTGTTCTTGCTGAATAGCAAAACGACGGTGGAGCCCATATTGAAACGCCCCATCTCCTGGGCTTTTTTCAGCACAATATTTTTCTCGCGATAGTCCCAGCGCCGGATTGTCCGACCAGCCGGCGGCGTGACCACGCCCTGCCAGACAGTTTCAATACTGGCGACAAAAATAGCGCCGACCAGGACCATGGCCACCGGGCCGATAGCGGTTTCAAAAATACAGACCACCCGCTCGTTGCGAGCAAAGAGGCCGGGTATGCTACGCACAGTGGCCGGATTGACGCTGAACAGACGGCCGGGTACATGGATAACCTCGACCAGCCTGCCTTCAAGCGGCATGTGGATACGGTGATAGTCGCGCGGCGAAAGATAGAGGGTAGCGAACTCACCGTTGGCAAAGGCTGCCGGCCACGGACTTTCAGCCCCGAGCAGCGCCGCAAGCGAATAATCATGCCCCTTGGCCTGAAAAATACGCTTATCCTGGATTGCACCGGCCTGACTGACGCAGCCATCTACCGGACAGATCAGACTTTTTTCGCCGCCCTGAATGGGGCGGGCGTCGGCCTTGAGTTCACGCGTAAAAAACCGGTTAAAATTTTCATATTTATGCCAGTCGGCTTCGCGCGCCTGACTCATGTCGATATTGAAACGGCGGATGAACCAGGGTGTGAACAGACGTCGGAAAAGCCCGCGGCTGCGGGTCAGCCTGAGCATAATGCGGGAGAGAAAATGATGCGGCAGAATAATTTGCAGCAGGGCAAACAGGCGATCAGAAAGGGAAGCGTGCATGAAAAAGCGTGAGTCTGTGGTTCAAAAAAATGAGTTATCAAGGTCGTGTTTACGAACCGGCACGCTAACGGTCTGTTGCTGACCATTATCGAGCTCCAGGCTGAGCTGGAGCGTATCACCATCGCGGAATATTTTGCGCGGGCCGATCAGCATGATATGTATTTCGCCGGGCTGCAATGAAATCACCTTGCCGGCCGGGATAGTCAGTTGCTTCTGCTCAACCATGCTCATCATGCCGTTTTTTGATTCCATGCGGTGGAACTCGACCTTGCTGAAATCCGGGCTGTGGATGCTGACGATCGTGATGTCCTTTGCTGATTTATTTTCGATCACTGCGTAGGCCGCAAGCACCTTGACTACCGGCGGTGCTTCGGGGGAGTAGGCGCGGCTTATGCTCAGTTTGTCATTCGCCTGGATGGCGCCGGCCATGAGCAGCAGGCAGAGGGTTAGAAGCAGCTTGCGAGTGTTATTAATCATATTTTACCGGCATTGTCCCGTATGGATTGCAGTTTACGAACTATTGTCGCGCTGTCAAAGGGGGGTGACAGGACCGTCTGCAGGCGGGCCTGTGGATCAAGGAGCAGAATCTGTACGCTGTGATTCACAATATAATTTCCAGTTTCTTCATCCGCATCTTCATAACCATAAAGAATCCCCGTCTGGTTGGCCAGTTTATCGATCTCATCGGGATCGCCGCTCACGCCGATAAAGGCAGGATCAAAATAAGCAACGTAGTCCTGTAGCTGTTGTGGCTGATCCCGCTCTGGATCCACCGAGATAAAAATCATCTGCAGCTGTTTCATATCGGCTTTGCTGGTGCGTAACTGGTGCCAGACCTGTTGCATGATGCCAAGGGTAGTGGGACAGACGTCTGGACAGTTCATATAGCCGAAAAAGACAAAGCTCCAGCGGTTTTTGAGGTTTGCCAGTGTAAACGGGCGTCCTCTCGGGTCAATAAGCCGGAAGTCGCTCAGGGGCTTTGCAGGCGGCGGCACGGCGTTGCCTGCTGGAGGACCTGTCTTTTTTCTCTCATGAGAAAAGTACTGCTGCAGGCCAAAACCCAGTTGCAGGCCAAGGATGACCAGCACAATTAAGATAACTTTCGGTGGAATGGACATTTTGTGATTAGCCGTCATGGCGGGATTATCGCACGCATTAGCATTGCCGGGGTATCGGTTTTAGCGGGATTGCAGGTTCAGGATTGAATTTCCGGTCTGAACCGGCTATGGTTTGTAAAAAACAGGGAAAACACTTCAATGAATAACGTTAATTATTTGATACCAAAGAGTAATCGTTCGGTCTGGACGCCCGGGCTTGAGGCCCTCGATGTGCTTGCTGAGGCGATGCAGGAGATTCCCCTGCTGGGCTGGGTGGCTGCCGGTCAACCGGTCGATCTCAATGACGATAACGAACGGGTGGTGGTGCCCGCCAACATGGTGCGCAAGAACAGTTATGCACTCAGGGTGCGTGGCCATTCCATGATTGATGACAATATCCAGGACGGTGACATCATCGTGGTTGAAAAGCGCGAAAGCGCCGCCAATGGCGAATCGGTGATTGCCATGATCAATGGTGAAACGGTGACCCTGAAGAAGTTCTACGTCGAACGTGATGGTATTCGCCTGCAGCCGGCCAACCCGGAGATGGAGGCCATCTATCTGCGTAACGAGGAAGTGCAGATTCTGGGCATTGTTACCGGCGTAATTCGTATGGCCGAACATGGATAAATCCGGACTGACGCCTAGTTGAAATTTCTCTGTGATGAAATGCTCCAGCGTCTGGGTAGCTGGCTGCGCGCCGCCGGCTACGATACGTTCATCGAGCAGGACGGGCGTGCTGATTACGCCTTGCTGCAACAGGCGCTAAAAGAAGATCGCCTGCTGATCACGCGGGATAAAAAATTGCTGGAACATCGTCGCGCACCCGGCACGGTGGTGTTGCTTGAATGTGATGGTCTGGAAGACTGCATCAGGGATTTAAGCGGCAAAGTTTCGATAAACTGGCTATATCGCCCTTTCACGCGTTGCATGGTCTGCAATACCTTGCTCCGCCCTGCCGACAATGAACAGCTTTCCTCTCTCTCAGAAAAAATACAGAGCCAGATCGATGCCCCCGTGTACTGTTCCGTTTGTAATAAAGTGTACTGGGACGGCGGCCATGTAGATCGCATGCGTAAGCGACTGGAGAAGTGGCAGGCTGGTTGAATGGTATCGTCTTCCGCTATATTTTCTGCGTGGGCAGCAGGTGTAGGTTCGCATTCATGCGAACGCGGCGCCCGATAAACGACCCACCCTCTAAAGCAGGACCTGCCTGTATACGTACCTCCGCGTGCGGCTGAAGCCGCACCTACAATGAATATTGTGCCTCCTTGTGTTGGTATATTCACTCCCGGCTGGGTTTTTTCGCCAACTTGCGTTGCAGGGTGCGCCGGTGCATGCCCAGTGCGCGGGCAGCGGCGGAGATATTGCCGTCATGATCCAGCAGTACCTTTTGCAGATGCTCCCATTCCAGACGTTTGACTGACAGGGGCCGCGCTGAAGGTTCTATATCCGGATCCGCTTCCTGTTTCTGTAAGGCCTTGATGATATCCCGAGTATCGGCCGGCTTGGTCAGGTAATGCGCTGCGCCCAGTTTGATGGCTTCCACCGCTGTAGCGATGCTGGCATAACCGGTTAATATCAGAATATGCATATTGGCGTTCAGTGAGCGCAACTGTTTGATCAGGCTCAGTCCTGACTCCTGTCCGATGCGCAGATCAACAATGGCGTAATCAGGCGGCGTTTGTTGCGCAAGCTCAAGTGCCTGTGTGCAATTTAATGCATGCACCGTGTTGTATCCCTGTTTTGCCAGTGCGCTACTGAGTACCTGGGCAAAGGTTTCATCATCATCGATAACGATGAGTTTTGCGGTATGCCTGTCCGGAGTATCACTGGTTTTCATAATCTCGTTGCCGTTGTTAAATCTTTGAGTGGCAGGATGATGAGGGTGCAGACACCGCCCTGTTTACGATCGAACAGGGTAATGCTTCCACCCATACGTTCTATGGTCGCATGCGCCAGAAACAGGCCCAGGCCCAGTCCCTGCTGTTTTGAACTATAAGGTTCTTTACCAAGCCTGTTCGATGCCAGCTGAGAGAAACCATCGCCACGATCCCTGATTCGGATTTCCAGTTTATCTGCATCCCAGCATGCATGGAAGGATACGGCGTCGGGACTGGCGTCTGCCGCATTGTTGAGAATATTGATCAGGGCCTGAGTTAAGGTCTGATCAGCAAGTATGCGGATACTTTCACAATCAGGTTTGAAATGGTGCGTGAAATGAACATTGGGTCGTTGTAGTTGCCACTGCTGGATGATTTGTAATAGATAGTCCTGTACCGCAATAGCCTGTCCGGATTCTGCCTGGACTTCGCCACTGGATGCTGACAGTGTCGACAGTGCAGTTTTGCAGCGTTTAATTTGCTGGTGAATGATGCTGAGTTGCCTGTTCAGCTCAGGGTAATGTGTTGCATCGTATTCATTTTCAAGTTCATCACTGATGATAGCCATGGTGGCCAGCGGTGTGCCCAGCTCATGCGCAGCGCCCGTGGCCAGTGTCGCCAGCGCAACCAGACGTTCATCTCGCAGTTGCTGTTCCCGCGCCTCGGCCAGTCGGCGATCACGCTGGCGCAGGTTCCGTGCCATGCCGCTGATGAAGTAGGCCACTGTTACCGCGCTGAACATAAAACCAAACCACATGCCGAAAATGTGCTGATTGAAGCCACTGCCGTGATCCATGTGCGCATATTCCAGTGGCAGGTAATAACGCATCAACAGGGAGTAGGCAATGATGGTAATTAGCGCCAGTAACCAGTTCTGCAGGGCCGGCAGGGTGGTGGCGGCAATCACGATGGGCAGCAGAAACAGCCAGATAAAGGGATTGGTGGCGCCGCCGGTGAAATAGAGTATGGCGCTTAGTGCAAGAACATCAATAATGAGTTGAGTGAAAAAATACCATTCACTTTTTTGTGCCTCCTTTTTACTCTGCAGCCAGCTATAGACATTCCAGCAGGCCAGCAGCCCCAGGATCAGCAGCAGGGGCATACGCGGCAGATTTATGTCAAAGCCGTAAATTGCCAGGGCGATGACCAGCGCCTGTGCGCCAATGCCGATGCTGCGAAGCAGGAGCAGGCTGCGAAGGTTTAACATACCGATACCTGTAAAATTAAAACTACAGCCTGCGACAAATTGTCGCGCGACATTGTGTCACATTCCCGCCACCGGTTTGCGTTGTTAGCATACATAATACTCATAGTAACAACTGGCTGGAAAATAATGAAACTGATCAATCGCATGTCTGCCGCAGTCGGGCTGCTGGCAGTATTGATTTCCGCCAATGTACAGGCCTATGTTGGACTGTGCTGCGGCAAGTGTGGCGGCAATATGCCAATGAATATCCCCGGTGGCGGGATACCCGAGACGTATGAATACCGGGTAAAAATCAGTCCCATGTTCATGCACATGGAAGGCTTGCGGGATGGCACGGCCGGTATTAACCCGGATGATTTGCTGGGTATGCCGACGATGGCAGGACAACCGACTGGTAAGTTCATGGCGGTGCCGACGCAGATGGATATGAACATGCTGAATATCGCAGCCGGTTACAGCTTCAGTGACAGGCTGTTCGGTGGCGTGATGCTGATGTACAAACAGAATTCCATGGACATGAAGTTCAACAGCATGATGCAGGCAACGACCGGGCAGGAAGGCTTTGAAATGAAATCCGAGGGTCTCGCCGATACCATGCTGATGGGTAAATTTCGGCTGTTTGCGGATGATCCGCTGATTCCAAAACGTCAGTCCTCGCTACTGTTTGGTCTGAGTGTGCCGACGGGTTCTATTGATGAACGTAATACGACTCATCCTCTGGCCATGCGTCAGCGTGAACTTCTACCCTATAGTATGCAGCTGGGTTCAGGCACCTTTGATCCCATGATCGGCCTTTTGTATCAGAGTTCCAGCTCGCCATTCTGGTGGGGCGCCAATGCTACCTATATCGCGCGTCTGTATAACAATAAACGTGATTATCGACTGGGGGATGAGTTTCGACTGGATTTATACAGCATGTATCAGTTTCGCTATGACACGTTATTGCAATTCCAGCTGAATGGAGAATATAAAGGAAAAATTCGCGGCGAAATGGATGAGGCGGTCACTGGCGCCTCAGGTCGTACGACCCAGGGTGATCCGACCTCACCGTATGTGACACCAACATGGAATACAGGCAACTATGGCGGCAGCCAGGTATTTGCTACGCTGGGCCTGCAATGGCAGCCGGTTCCCCTGCAGATCCTCGATTTTTCCATCAGTCTGCCACTGTACCGTGATCTGAACGGGCCGCAGCTTGAACAGGATTATCGCGTCATGCTGACCTGGTATCTGGAAATTCCGTCAAACAAAAGCATTCGTTACGGACTTGGCGCTGCGGTCGAGTCTGACAGCAAACTGGGGTTCTAAGATGAAAATATTCCCGACACTGAAATATGCATCTTCTGCGCTGCTGTTATTGGCCACAGGCTGTGCGCTTGAGACAGAAAAACCCCAGGCCTATCTGCCGGATGCGCAGACCGAAGAAGCCCGTGTTTATATCGAACAGTGTGGCGCCTGCCATGTGGTTCCCCATCCTCAGCGCTTAAGTGCTGCAGCCTGGAAAGATATGGTGGCGGTGATGGACAGGCGCCGGCAGGAACGGGATTATCCGCCGTTGACGGAAGCTCAGCGTAAAAAGATCATGTTCTATCTTAATGAACATGCCAGATAACGCATTCGTGAAATTAAGTCGTTTTATATTATTAGTGTCATGTTGTCTGTGCCTGCTCGGGCCGCTGCGGCTTCTCGCCGATGATGCCGTTCTACAACAGGCATTGACGAGTATGAAGGTAACGGTGCCGAAAGCGTTTTTGCCGGCACCGTCTTTTTCACTGCCGGATCTTGAACAACAAACGGTACGTCTGTCAGATTATCGGGGCAAACTGGTGTTGCTGAATTTCTGGGCCAGTTTCTGCACCCCCTGTCGCAGGGAAATGCCGGCGCTGGAAAGCCTCTGGCTTCGCTATCGTGATCAGGGGCTGGTGGTGTTAGCCCTGTCGGCGGATCGGGATAACCTGCAGCGTGTTACCGCGGTTATCAATCAAGGAAGTTACAGTTTCCCGGTACTGCTGGATACCGAAGGTGAAGTGCGTAAAACGTATGAGGTTCGGGCCCTGCCAACCAGTTACCTGATTGGTCGTGACGGCAAGTTTATCGGTCGCATGATCGGTGAACGGGAGTGGGACAGCACCCAGGGACGAAAGATGATCGAACTGCTGTTATCTCGGTAGGACATTGTAGGTGCGCCTTCAGGCGCACCTGCATATTTATATCTTTTCAACCGGAGTATTGGGTTCATTACCCCAGTCCGACCAGGAACCCGGATACCCCTTTACATGTTCATAACCCAGTGATTTAAGCATGATGTAAGTATGGGCTGATCGATGGTGACTGTGACAGTAGGTGACTACGGCTTTGTCCGGGCTGATACCCTGTGATTCAAGTATCCGCCTTAATTCAGTTTCCGGCTTCAGACGCAGGTCGCGTTGTTTGTCCATGGCTTCAACCCAGTCAATATTTTTTGCACCGGGGATATGACCGCCGCGTGCGGCCATCACTTTTTCGCCGTTATATTCTTTGGCACTGCGGCAATCGAGCAGGACAACATTATCATCACTCAGGTGATCGAGAATGTACTGGCGAGTGGCGACCGGCTCATCATTGAACGATACGGGATAATCTTCGCCTGGTGTTGGATAACGTATTTTACTGCTGACCTCAAAGCCTGCGTTAACCCAGGCCTGCAGGCCGCCATTGAGCAGGGAATGGTTTCTGTGACCGATGGCATCCAGGGTCCAGAGGAAACGACAGGCGCGACCGCCGCCTTCATCATCATAGGTGACGACATGGGTGTCCGGTGTCATACCCAGTGCACCGAGTACATGACTGAGCTGTTCCTTCTGTGGCAGCAGGCCCATGCGTGGTTGTTCGATGCGTACGATCCAGCTGTAGTCGAGAAACACCGATTCAGGCAGATGATACTGCACATAGGTGGCGGGCTGGGAAAGATCAACGAGAAGAAGATCCTGTTGTTCAAGGGCTGACTTTAGTTGTTCGGGTTCGATGATCAGTGGCAGGCTGGGAGCAGACATATGCAATTCCTTTTCTTCCTGTTTGGGAGCGCGGCATTCTACAGGAAACCAAAGAAACCACCAAGGGTTAGAAAACCTGTCAATCCCGAGGTTATCCAGGCAAGTATGGAATAACCACGGTTGATCCTGCGCAGTGCAAATCCCAGCCACAGGAGGTAAATCGTAATAAGTATGAGAATGACTAACATGCCGTCTTCCTAGTCTTTTCGTGCAGGCTGGTTTTCCGCCAGGTACAGCCAGGTTTCCACCACGCTGTCCGGGTTCAGTGAAATGCTGTTGATGCCATGTTCTATCAACCAGAAAGCCAGCTCCGGATAATCGGAGGGCGCCTGTCCACAGATGCCAATGTATTTGTTTTGCAGGCGGCAGCTGGATATAGCCATGTTCATCAGGGATTTGACCGCTTCATTACGTTCGTCAAACAGAAAGGCGATTTGCTCGGAGTCGCGATCCAGCCCCAGGGTCAGCTGGGTTAGATCATTGGAGCCAATGGAGAAGCCGTCAAAGTATTTCAGGAAGCGCTCGGCCAGCAGGGCATTGGCGGGAATTTCGCACATCATTATAATCTTGAGATCATTAACGCCCTTGCGCAGATCGTTGTCATGCAACAGGTTGATAACGTTATGGGCTTCTTCCGGGGTGCGTACAAAGGGCACCATGATGGCGACATTGGTGAGACCCATGTCATCACGAACTTTTTTGATCGCGAAGCATTCGAGTTCGAAGCTTTCCTGAAAACCGAGATCAGTATAGCGGCTGGCGCCGCGGAAACCGAGCATGGGATTTTCCTCAACGGGTTCATAGGTTTCGCCGCCAATCAGGTTGCGATATTCGTTGGACTTGAAATCAGACAGACGCACGATTACCGGTTTGGGCCAGAAGGCGGCGGCAATAGTGGCAATGCCTTCCACCAGTTTTTCAATGTAGAAGCTGACCGGATCCGGATAACCGCAGCTGCGTTGATCAATCTGTTTCTGGATTTCCGGCGGCTGCCGTCGATAGCCGAGCAGGGCGCGGGGATGCACGCCGATGTTGCGGTTGATAATGAACTCCAGTCGCGCCAGTCCGACGCCGTCATTGGGCAGGAACTGAAAATCAAAGGCGCTTTCAGGACTGGCAACGTTGAGCATGATTTTAAAAGGCAGTTTGGGCATGGACGACAGGTTGGTTTCTTTTACCTGGAAAGCCTGCCTGCCCCGGTAGATATAACCGGTATCGCCTTCGGCACAGGATACGGTGACCTCGGCGCCATCCTCGATTTCTTCCGTGGCGTTGGCACAGCCCACCACAGCCGGCACGCCCAGCTCGCGGGCGATAATGGCGGCGTGGCAGGTGCGACCGCCGCGGTTGGTGACAATGGCGCCGGCGCGTTTCATTACCGGTTCCCAGTCGGGATCGGTCATGTCGGTAACGAGGATTTCACCTTCCTGAAGGTGATCCATGTCTTTTACGCTGCGTATTACCCGCGCTACACCGGTGCCGATACGCTGGCCAACGCTGCGGCCGCTGGTGATGACTTCGCCGTGCGCCTGTAACTCATAACGCTGGAGAATATTGCCGGCGGTATTCGCCTTGACGGTTTCCGGTCGCGCCTGGACGATATACAGGCCCTGATCGTCGGCATCTTTGGCCCATTCAATGTCCATCGGTCGCTGGTAATGTTTTTCGATGATCAGCGCAAGCTCAGCCAGTTGCTGGACTTCATCATCGTTGAGACTGAAACGGTTTTGTGCGTTTTGTTCAACATCAATGACGCGGGTTGAGTTCTGATAATCATGATCGCTGGTGAAGATCATTTTTTTCTGTTTGCTGCCCAGCGTGCGGCGCAGGATGGCGGGATTGCCTTTTTCCAGCATCGGTTTGTGCACATAGAATTCATCCGGGTTGACTTCGCCCTGTACGATCATTTCCCCCAGTCCGTAACCGGCGGTAATAAAAACGACATCACGAAAACCGGATTCGGTGTCCAGCGTAAACATGACCCCACTGCTGGCCTCATCACTGCGCACCATTTTCTGTACAGCGGCGGAAAGCGCAACCTGCTGGTGGGCGAAGCCGTGGTGTATGCGATAGGTGATGGCGCGATCATTGAACAGGGAAGCGAAGACGGCGCGAATAGCGTTAAGAAGCGGGTCTTCGCCTTTTATATTGAGGAAGGTTTCCTGCTGGCCGGCAAAGGAGGCTTCAGGCAGATCTTCGGCCGTGGCTGATGAACGCACGGCAAAGGAAATGTTACTGCCGTATTCTTCCTCCAGGGCACGACAGGCCTGGCGTAGATCCTGTTCGATTGCGGCCGGAAAAGGCGCCTGTAAAATCCACTGGCGTATCTGTTCGCCGGCCTGGGTGAGGCGGGTGATGTCGTTGATATCGAGCGCATCCAGTAGCGGATAGATTTTTCTGTCCAGCCCGTTTGTGCTGAGAAATTCCCTGAAGGCATGGGCGGTGGTGGCGAAGCCATGCGGCACCTTGACGCCGCTGCCTTCGAGTTGTTGCAACATCTCGCCAAGAGAAGCGTTTTTGCCACCGACTACGGCAACATCCTGTTGGCTGACCTGATTGAGCCAGAGAAAATGTGCATTCACTGTTAGACTCCGGTTTGCTGAAGCGTTGTTGTTATTCAGGCTGTCATGTGCATGACAAGCTGTCATTATTTTGCTTACATTACAACATGAGTACTCAGCAACGCATTATTTTTTTTATCTCTGATAGCACGGGAATTACCGTAGAAAAGCTGGGGCGCAGTCTTCTCAGCCAGTTCCCGGATATTGATTTCCAGAGGATTTCTCTCAGGTATGTGGATTCAGTGGACAAAGTCGCCAAGGCGCGTGAGGAAATTGAAGCGGCGGCGAAAAATAGCGGCAAACCGCCGATTGTTCTTAGTTCGCTGGCGCAGCCGGCGTTGCGTGAGGCGCTGAAGACGGATGCGGCTGTTGTGCTGGATGTGTTCGGAACTTTTCTCGACCTGCTGGAAGTGCCACTGCAGCAGAAAGCTTCCCACGCAGCGGGTCACGCCCACCGGGTAGCGGAGCCGGGGGCGTACATGGCGCGTATGGATGCGGTCAATTACGCCCTGCGCTATGACGATGGCCTGGGTGGTCCGAATTATGGCCGGGCAGACGTGATCCTGCTGGGTGTTTCGCGCAGCGGCAAGACGCCGGTATGCCTGTATCTTGCGATGCAATATGGACTTTTTGCCGCTAACTACCCGCTTGTCGATGACGATCTGCAAACAACGTCATTGCCGTCGGTTTTGCAGCCGTTTCGGACGAAACTGTTCGGCCTGACGATTGAGCCGCAGCGCCTGCAGAAAATTCGCGCCCGGCGTTACAGTGGTCGAGATTATGCCGATCTCGGGCAGTGTCGGCGGGAAGTGGCGCGGGCCGAAGCGCTGTTTGCCGCCAATCAGCTGCCGGTGCTGGACACGACTGTGGTGTCAGTCGAGGAAATCGCCACCCAGATCCTCGCGCAAATGCAGATGAATCCCTGATCATTTCAGGTTCAGTACGGCCTCACCCTTGAAATCAATGCCATCCGTCTCCATATCCTGTCCAAATCTGTTTTTTATAAAAACGTCAAATATTTTAACTACTTAAGTTATATCAGGAGTCCATTAGAAAATGAGTGTCGATACGCATAAGGAAACCCTGAGTTTCCAGACCGAGGTCAAACAGCTTCTGAATCTGATGATTCATTCACTGTATTCCAACAAGGAGATTTTTCTGCGCGAGCTGGTCTCCAATGCTTCCGATGCCTGTGACAAACTGCGCTTCGAAGCGCTGGCGGATGATGCCCTGTTTGAGAATGACAGCGAACTGAAAATCCAGGTGACTTACGACAAGACTGCACGGACCGTCACGATCTCTGATAATGGTATTGGTATGAACCGTCAGGAGGTGACGGATAATATCGGTACCATCGCCAATTCGGGTACGCGCAAGTTTCTGGACAGCCTGACCGGCGATCAGAGCAAGGATGCAAATCTGATTGGCCAGTTCGGGGTTGGTTTTTATTCGGTTTTCATTGTTGCCGATAAGGTGACGCTGGAAACGCGCCGCGCCGGTCTTGGCAAAGAACATGGTGTGCGTTGGGAGTCCAACGGAGAGGGCGAATACAGCCTGGAAACCATTGAGCGGGAAGACCGCGGCACCAGCATCACCCCGCACCTGCGTGAAGATGAGGCGGAGTTCTGTGAACCTTATCGTCTGCGCTCGATTATCAACAAATATTCAGATCATATTTCCATGCCTATTCTGATGCCCAAACTTGATGACAAGGGTGAGCCGACGGATGAAATGGAAACGGTCAATAAAGGTTCGGCCCTGTGGACAAGAGCCAAGTCAGACATCAGTGATGAAGAATATAAGGAATTCTACAAGCATGTCGCGCATGACTTTGAAGATCCCCTGACCTGGATACACAACAAGGTGGAAGGAACCCAGAGTTACACCACCCTGTTTTATCTGCCGAAGCGTGCGCCTTTCGATCTCTACGATCGGGATAAACGCTATGGTATCAAGCTGTATGTTAAACGCGTATTCATTATGGACGATGCCGAACAGCTGATGCCCAACTATCTGCGTTTCATTCGCGGCGTGGTGGACTCTGACGACCTGCCGCTAAATATATCCCGCGAGATTCTACAGCATAACCGCCAGATCGATACCATTCGTAACGGTTCGGTGAAAAAAATTCTCGGTATGCTGGAGAAAATGGCAAAGAATGATCCTGAACAGTATGCAATATTCTGGAAAGAATTCGGCAACGTTTTCAAGGAAGGCCCGGCAGAAGATGCCGCTAACAAGGACAGATTGCTGAAGCTGATGCGTTTTGCTTCAACCCATAATGATTCGGACGAACAGAATGTTTCACTGGATGATTATGTCAGTCGCATGCGGGACAAGCAGGATAAAATCTATTACCTGACGGCCGAAAGTTATGCGGCAGCCAAAAACAGTCCGCACCTGGAACTGTTCCGCAAGAAAGATATCGAAGTCCTGCTCATGTATGATCGTGTCGATGAGTGGATGATGTCTTACCTGGATGAATTTGACGGCAGGAAACTGGTATCCATCGCCAAGGGCAATCTGGATCTGGGTGAGCTTGAAGACAAGGAAGAAAAGAAAAAGGCGGAGAAAGCAGAAAAGGAATACGGTGATCTTCTTAAGCGCATGAAAGATGTTCTGGGAGAGAAGGTCAAAGAGGTGCGTATTTCACATCGCCTGACAGATTCTCCTTCCTGTCTGGTGGTCGAAGAAGATGCCATGGCCCTGAATATGCAGAAGCTGCTTAAACAGGCAGGCCAGAATGTACCTGATCTGGAACCTGTGCTGGAGATAAATCCGGAACACCTGCTAGTGGAGCGCCTGCAGAATGAACAGGATGAGGAACGCTTCTCTGACTGGTGCCATGTGCTGTTTGAGCAGGCCATGCTGAGCGAAGGTGGGCAGCTGGAAGATCCCGCCAGTTTTGTCAGGCGTATCAACCTGCTGTTCAGGACATTGACTGATAAGTAGAGAACATACGGCCTGTTCAGCAGCATTTTAGAACAGGCCGTGTTTTTCAGGCTGTCCAGATATAATGTGCAGGATGCGTTTCGTTTCACGAAGCGCACCCTGCACAAGTTCAAAATTATCCTGATCAAAATGAACAGGAACTCAGAACTTTATAGTTAGTTGCAGTGATGCGTTCCTGCATTAGATAGATTGCTGCACAGTTTTTTTCTACCCAGACCACAAAAACCAAGCAGGCCGCTGCCGAATAACCATATCGCGGCCGGTACGGGAACGGATGAAACTTTTAGTTCGGATGATCCCGCAGTTCCCGGTGTTCCTGTGTCTCCTGCACCATATATGAAGGTATCAGGGGTAGTCTGATAATTTTCAATCTCGCCGGAGAGCATAAGAAGTTCGGCGCTTTTACCTGCACTGGAAAAACCGGCGTCGTATTCGAGCCGGGTAATTTCTCTGCCATCCGCTGTAATAATGATGGCATCAGATGTGTTGCCCAGGGTAAATCCGGAATAGACATAATCAGCGACTACGCCGCCGTTGATATTGATGTCTCCATTACGGGCAAGTACAAAATATTGACCACTATTTATGAGTAGATCGCTGCCTGTATTTATCTGGTGCTCATTACTGCCATTGTCACTGATAACAAGGTTATTCAGAATAAGAGAGTCAATCGTCGGGTTGAAAAGTTCAAACCACTCACCCGCGCGGTCTGAGACAGCCGAGGGATTGGCCATGACTTCAGAGATAACGAGATCGCCGGGTTCCGGTGCGCGGACAGCGGCAAAAGAAACGGATAGTGGATTGCTTAATGCAACGATAAGTGCTGTGCTAGTGCAATAGATGTGAACAGATTTGTTCATGACTAATCCTCCATGATTATTGAGTAAAGAAAACACAATTCCTTTGTGTTTGCGAATAAACATACAAGATTAAAATAAATTGTACAAGTAAAACTTTTATGACAATCCCTGAAATTAATTCGGCATTATATCGACCTGTCTGATCTGATTGTTTGATTCTTGATAGTATTCATACGTAGGGACTTAAGGAATTCATTCACCTGCAGGTTCGCCTTCAGGCGAACACCAGCGGTTAAATAACCCAGGGTCTGTTGTATTGTCTGATTTTGGCTAATTTTAGCCCTGCCTGCGTTATTTTTTACTATCAATGGAGTGCATTGATACGTAAAAAATGCCTTGTCAGGACTAAAATTTCCTCAAAATCAGCCTAACATCTGAAAGATCAACAGACCCAGGAGTGTGGCGCATAATTGAGTATTTTGTACGGCTAAAGCCGTACCTGCAATTGTTCACACGCTTAAGTACCTACGTATGTGATAGTATTAAAATGCTATCCCTGATATACGATACTGATGACATTATTTGAAATAACAAAACAGAATAGCGCAGGAAATTTCTACTAATGGATTCTTTAATGATCGTTATTATTTTAATTGCGATTGTTTTTTTCTGGTGGGACAGCGTTGGCGCAAAGGAAAAGGCCAGGGAAATCGGGCGTCGTTATTGTGTGAATTCAGATGTGCAGTTTCTTGATGATACCGTTGAGCTTGTCAGGCTGCGCATACGAAGGAACTATCATGGGCAACTGTGTTTTTATCGAGTCTACCGTTTTGAGTTCAGCAGTACCGGCGAGTCGCGTTTTCAGGGAGTGATATATATGCTCGGAAGAACGCCGGACAAAGTTCAGATGGACGCCTATCCACCAGGCTAATGTGCCAACCCGGGTTGCGACAGGTTTATTTTAGCCGGTAAAGCTACCGTCCCTGGTATATTTACTGAGCCGGTAAAGCTGTCTGAGAGTCTTCAGGCTGCCCGTGTCTCAGATGAATCCCTCTCATGTTCAATCTGCTGTTTGCTGGTGTTATGAACATCCGCCAGGCTGATGGTGTTCAGATGGTCGTAGACCATCGTCGAGAGTTGTTCCCACATTTTCTGACTGGCAGGTTGATAGCTGGGTTCCGTGTATTTTTCAGCGTGCTCGATTTTCTTTGATTTTCGGCTCATGTCAATGGCTCTGACGATGTCGCCAATGGTGATTTCGCTCATCGGTTTACTCAAAATATAGCCGCCACCTGGACCGCGAACACTTTTTACGAGACCATGTTTGCGCAGTAAGGAGAATATCTGTTCCAGATAGGAAATAGATATATCTTCCACCTGAGCCAGATAGGCAAGGTTGACTGGCTTATCAGGCGTGGTAGATAGTTCGAGCATAGCCTTGGCAGCGTAGTCAGAGCGAGATGATAGTTTCATGATCTTTTTCCTTTGTATTTTGTCCATATTTGTATTGGTTATTTATTAAAGTAGGATTTTCAATATTGGTTTTCAAACCTTATTACGTGAACAATTGTGAAATAGTGTTACGTAAAGTGAAATATCAGTACTTACCCTGATGAGATCATTGTTTTAGAGCCTAATATGTGTATTGGCTGTAAGGTTAAATAAGATTTTGACGGGGGCTGTGTGGAGATAGAACGGTCTGCGGTATACTCCTGCGAGTTTAATAATTATGGGACAAACGTATGAGTATGCAAGCTGAAATTGAGGCCAGGTTGTCAGCAGAACTTAATCCCTCCTACATGCGGGTGATTAATGAAAGTAACAATCATAATGTGCCGCCTGGCTCTGAGTCGCATTTCAAACTTGTGCTGGTGAGTGACAGGTTTAATGGAAAAAACCTGCTGGCGCGGCATCGCTTGATTAACAGTATTCTGGCAGGCGAACTTCAGAACGGCATCCATGCATTGGCGATGCATACCTATACAGAATCAGAATGGAGCGATATGCAGGGCGATGCGCCTGAGTCTCCCCCCTGTCATGGCGGGAGTAAATAAATATTGACGGAGGGAAAAATTGTACGCCATGTGTCAGAATACATGGCGTACAATTTTGGTCGAACTTGCGGCTGTTCCTAGATAAAGAGGCAGACGTCAGATTTTGAAGCAACCGGCAGGAAGGAAGCGGCGCCAACGTAATCCTGGACGTCTGAAATGAACTCATCCTGAGAGAAACCGAATACGTCAACGGTCATCTGACAGGCGACCATTTTCACTTCAGCTTCAACACACAGCTCGCGCAATTCTTCAACGGTTGCGACACCCTTGTTCTTGAAGGTTTTCTTCATCAGGCCTGTGGCCACATTTTCAAAACCCGGGATACCGGCCATAATGGCATTTGGCATAGGCCATTCGATATTCTGGAACCACTGCGGGCCAAAAGGCATTTTCATCGGCATGGCCGGGTTACCCAGACCACTGACTTTGGCTGCCAGATCTTTTTTCAGCAGCAGCAGGCCGTAGAAGGTAAAGAAGATGGTAACATCCCATCCCAGCGCGGCTGCGGTGGAGGCTAGGATGAAGGGAGGATAAGCCCAGTCCAGTGTGCCTTTGGTGGCGATAATAGACATCTGTGGTGTCTTGTTGGCTTCGATTTCTTCAAGTTTCCTGGGCAACATTTCATCAAGTTTTTCAGAAATGATTCGCTCCAGATCGCTTGTATTTGCAGACTCAACTTGAGCCTCAGCAGTTACTGTCATGACATGCTCCTTAAATATTAATTTGTTATATTGCCCCTGAGGTTTCCCCCCCAGTGAGTCCCAGCATGATCGTTGTCACACTCACGCAATAGATAATAAATGAAATTTCAAACTTGGCAAGCATAAGTTTCAGCCCGAAAAACCGGGCGTACAGATAATTATCTCAATAAAAACAACAGGATAAACTGTGCACCTGCACTTTTATATGGTTTTTAACAGAGAAAAATACAGGGAATTTATTGTGATATTGGTTGTTTGTGTGCAGGAAGTTGCAGGTAATAACCTTGTAATCTAAGGGTTTTCATCACGCTGCGGGCATCACTTTGAGCCAGTTTTTTCCCCGTAGTGAGGGATAAATCCATCACATGTTCGAGTTTTCCCAGCGCCTGAAGAAGGGGGCCGGGGAGGTTTTCCAGCTCATTGTTTTGCGGGACAAACAGATAGGTATCTGCTTTCCGGCTGCTTTTATAAATGCTGCAGTCAAGTGTTTCCATGATCGTTAGCCTGAGAGCGGAACCTTGCTCATATTCAGGGCGGTTTCAATTAATTTTATCTTTTTCTGCAACTCGGGCTGGTTGCCCGTTTCCATCGGCAGTTGCCCAACAAGGGTTTTGGCCGCCTGATAAATTTGTGTCAGTTGAGCCTGATCAAAGAGCTGCAGGGCCGCGTTTAGCCCGGTTTCAGATTCCGAAAGGAGACTGGGCACCAGTTCTTCCTTGCTGACAGGGGAGTCCGGCAGCATAAGATCGGCGACCAGGCTAAACTGGTGCAGTTCATTATGTATTTTCCTCGCCTGGTCTTCTTCCACCAGTTTGTCCAGTGCGACTGGATCATTAGCGGCTCCCTGGCGCACAGCTTTCATAATGACCTCGATGAGTTTGTTGATAGCCGCCTGGATCTCACTTTTTTCACCCGGTAATGCGCAGCAGTGGGCATAGCATTTATCCAGCCGTTCCTTCAGGTCAAGAATGGTTTCACTCTCTGCTTCCGGCTTGAGATCAATGGCTTCCTGCACCAGATCTCGAAAGTAACGAAGAAAATGATTGAGCTCTTTTTCATCAGCTTCACGGGCTTCCTGAATCTGTGCTTCGCTGATATTTTGCGCGGCAGCAGGAAAAAGCGGGTTGCCAGAACGGCGACGCAGGTGGCGCTCACGTGGGCCGGGATGAGGGCTGAATTTAATGGTCATAATTTTTATCTATGAGAAAAGCAGGGGTTATGTTCGATGATTATTTGATGATTATAATTAGGGTGTCGGCTGATATCTATTCTATACTTAGAGTAGAGAAACTGCTAAAGCCCGTGTTTTGGTTTGCCGATAGTATCAGGACATTTCAGTAAACAGGTTGTGCTGATAAACTGGTGTAGCCGAGGAGAAAGGCATGAAGGGATGGGGAAAACAAAGTGTCGCGAACAGAGGGATTGTTTACGCAGGAATAAGCCGCCTGGTTTTCATACTGGTTATACCATTATGGCTGGCAGCCTGTGGCACTGCTCCTACGGTTTACACTTCCCTTCAGCATCGCAGCATTGATCTCAACCCCGGTGATTTACAACATGGGGGGATTGCTTTTATCACGCCCTCCTCGATTACCGGCCGGGAAGAAGATCGACAGTCCCTGGCCCTGTCTTTTGTCAGTATTCTTCTGAGTGAACATAAAGATATTCGGGTTGTGACGCTGCCGGAAACATTGAGCGCTGTTAACCGCGCCAATCTGTCCGCGGCCTATAAAGCCATGTTTGATGAATATCAGAATACCGGTATTTTTCAGCGGGATACTCTGCGCAAGATTGGCGAAATAACCGGGGTGCGTTATGTTGCGCAGCTAAAACTGGCGGGGTTTGAGCAGACGACGGCAGGTCGTCTGGGCGTGCTGGGTTTGAGACTGATAGAAACCAAGCGCGCGAATCTGCGGGTTTTCCTGCAGATATGGGACAGCCAGGAAGGGACGATTGTCTGGGAAGGGCTGGAGGAGCTAAATTTGGCTACCGATACATTCTCGGATAATACGATCAGTTTTAACGATATTGCACGACAGAGCGCGCGTGAACTGCTGGAACATATTCCCTATCAGAAAAACCCGGCGCTGGTGCCGGTGGACGAAGCGAAGACAAGCAGCGATATTGACTGGGAATTCTGATTTTCCCGGGTTGGAATCAAATTCACTCATAGTCAGTGCCCATCCATAAATATGGATAATTAACGCAGAGAACGCAAAGGCGCAGAGACGCAAAGAAAAACATTATTTAATAAAAAAATATTATATAACCTCTGCGTCTTGGCGCCTTTGCGTTCTCTGCGTTTAATAAAAACCTTTATGGATTAAGATTGGCTATGAAGATATCAACACGATGGTAGTGTTTAACTTTGATTCCGACCGCTGTCAACCAACGAGCTAATTTCTTATTGCATGCAAAAAACCACTCCGGCAGGTGTACGCCTTGATAAATGGCTCTGGGCTGCCCGTTTTTACCGGACCCGGGCGCTGGCAGTAGAAGCCATCAATGGCGGTCACGTACATGTCAATGGCCTGCGCGTCAAACCTTCCCGTAACGTCAATCTGGGTGATGAAATGCGCATTACCAAAGGCGCAACGGTCTTTACCCTGGTGGTCAGGGCTGTCGCGACAAAACGAGGGCCGGCAACACAGGCCCGTAGTCTGTATGAGGAGGATGAACAAAGTCTTCGTTTGCGGGAGCAGCAGGCGGCCGAACGCAAACTGGTAGCCGCCTCCAGCGGGCCGAAGAAGCGTCCGGACAAACGCGCCCGGCGTCGAATTATTCGCTTCATCAACAAAAACCAGCAATCCCAATGAACAGACCGGTTACCCCACTGCTGACGGTTGATATCCTCGTTGAGCTGACAGATCGTCCCGGAAATCCAATAGTATTAATTGAGCGCCGTTATCCACCCCGTGGTTGGGCGCTGCCGGGTGGCTTTGTCGATCCAGGAGAAACGCTGGAGCAGGCGGCGGTGCGAGAGGCCATGGAGGAGATTTCACTGCCTGTCAGTCTGAAATGCCTGCTGGGCTGCTATTCTGATCCGGAGCGGGATACGCGGGGTCATACAGTGAGTGCGGTTTATGTTGCTGAAGCCGCAGGGATGCCGATTGCCGCCGATGATGCACGCCGGCTTGGGGTGTTTCCGGTGAGCAGCCTGCCAGACAAACTGGCATTTGATCATGATCGCATCATTCGTGATTATCTTCATTATCTGAAAACCGGCGAGCTCGCGCCTCTGAATCCGGTATGATGGGGCTTATCATGCCTTGTTCCCGGGTTTTGCTTCGCATTACCCAGGCTACGCCTGATTTTATTTAGCCTTTGTTGCTTGAAATTCTGGCGGGAACCCTCTATATAAGTAAATTCTAATTTAATCTGTTTCTAAATTTTCAGGAGAAGGGCCATGGCCACGGTTGAACTTACCAAAGACAATTTACCAGAAGTTATTGAAAATAATGACTTTGTTATCATTGACTTCTGGGCGCCCTGGTGTGGTCCCTGTCAGTCATTTGGCCCGGTTTATGAGGAAATCTCTGAAAAATACCCGGATATTGTTTTTGCCAAGGTCGACACCCAGACCGAGCAGGAACTGGCAGGACAGTTCAATATTCGTTCTATTCCTACGCTGATGATTTTCCGTGAGCAGATCATTATCTATGCCGAAGCGGGCGCGATGCAGGGTCCGGCGTTTGAGCAATTGCTGGAGCAGGCAAAGGGACTGGACATGGATGAAGTGCGCAAGCAGATCGAAGACGAACAGAAAGCGCAAAACGCCTGAAAAAAATTGAAAAAAATGGGGTCAGAGTAAAAATTGTTCTAATGTTATTAGTTTAATAAAAGTAAGCACCAGAAAATTTTTACTCTGACCCCATTTTTTGTTCGCTGCGTGGGCATAAAACCCGTGCCCACCCTACCGGGCTTTGCGTCCTGGCGGTTCAGATTATGGGGGTGTTTATTCTTTTCTCCTGGACTTTATCCTTACATCAAACTGCTGAAGGGCTGTACTTCAACCCTGCTGCCGGCTTCTACCGTTCCCTGTTCGGCGGGCAGAATGATGAAACAGTTTGCCCGGCTCATGCTGCTGAGAATGTGTGATCCCTGTGCCCCTACGCCTCTGACCACCAGTTCACCATCTTCATAATCCAGGATGCCGCGCTGGAAATCTATACGTCCCGGTCTTTTTTTCAGGCGGTCCAGGCAACGTAATTTGAGCCGCAGCGGTGTCTGCGCAGTTTGCCCCATCAGTTTGTGCAGGGCGGGCAGGGCAACCTGATAGAAGGTCGCCATGGCTGAAACCGGATTGCCGGGCAGGCCGAAGAAATACGCTTTGCCGATGCGGCCAAAGGCCAGTGGTTTGCCGGGTTTCATGGCGATTTTCCAGAGATTGACCGTGCCCAGTTTTTCCAGGGTTTGCTTGACGAAATCCGCGTCACCCACCGACACGCCGCCGGAAGTGAAGACGATATCGGCCAGTTCTGCGGCACGCGTGAAGGCGGCTTCTACATCCTCACGCTGGTCCCGGATGACGCCCAGATCGTGAATTTCCACACCCAGGCCTTTGAGCATGCCGAAAATGGTATAGCGGTTGCTGTCATAAATTTGCCCTTCTTCCAGCGGCTCACCGACTGCGCACAGTTCATCGCCAGTGGAGAAAAAGGCGGCCTTCAGGGGACGTCGAACCTGAACCTCAGCGATACCCAGAGAGGCCAGCAGTCCCAGTTCGGCAGCCTTGAGTAGCTTGCCGGGCTGCAGGACTTCCTCGCCTTCACGAATATCTTCACCGATGTGGCGCACATGCTGTCCGGCTTTATGACCGACACCGATCGTGATGTGCTGGTCATTTTTCTGTACATCTTCCTGCATGATGACGGTGTCTGCGCCCGCGGGTATTTTTGCGCCGGTCATGATGCGCACGCACTGTTTTTCACCTGCCTCACCGGCAAAGGGTGTCCCGGCCCATGATGTTCCGATGAGCTCCAGCGTGGTTTCACCGCTGGTGGGTAGATCGGCGCTACGTACGGCGTAACCATCCATGGCGGAATTCTGATAAGGCGGTACATTCAGGGGGGAGTGAATCGATTCGGCAAGAATGCGGCCGAAGGCATCCATGATGCCCAGCGTCTCGACATCCTCGATAGGTGCGATGCTGTTAAGAATCTGTTCTAGCGCCTGTTCCAGGCTCATCAGGGAAGGGGGGGATTGGTTCATGATTCGCGTTCTTCTACGGTTGCGGGTGAAATAAAAGGGGATTATGCCATAAAGCGATTCGTTCGATTTCAGCGTTAATCTCTACGGGTTTAATTCCCCACAGCTTGCTGTAATTAATATTAACCGCCAGGACGCAAAGGACGCCAAATTTTAGCCAAACAATTCCTGGCGTCCTTTGCGTCCTGGCGGTTCAGATTGTTCCTTCGACTAATATCCCGTAGCTTGCTGCGGGGTTGTTTATTATTGATTGTTGCTTCAGGATGCCAGAATATGCTGCCGGATAAAATCTGCAATGGCCGCTGGCTGATTAATATCCAGCACCGGTAGTGTGGTTTCCTGTTGCAGTGCTGCATCGGTGGCGATAGCGAGGATATCCGGATCATCCGGAAACAACAGGGGATGACCCAATGCCGGGCGGTGCAGTTCCAGCTTGGGAAAGGCGACATGCTTGAAGCCTTCGACCAGGATTAAATCCAGCCTGGATTGATCCAGATGTGTGAGCATATCGGTTAGCGCCGGATCGCCTTTCTGCTCGGGTGTCTCCGTTATCATAGCCCAGCGTTGCTGTGAAGCGACCAGTACCTGATCGGCGCCGGCCTTGCGCAACTCGTAACTGTCCTTGCCGGGAATATCGATATCAAAGCGGTGATGGGCATGTTTGATCAGACCTATTTTCAGCCCCTGCTCTTTCAGGAGAGGAATTAGTTGCCTGAGCAGAGTAGTTTTACCGGTGCCGCTGAAAGCGATGAAACCAAGCAGGGGAGAGGGGCTTTTATTCATACTGGTTTTCCGGGGTACTGTTGCAGATCCTGGTTACTGTTGATATTGGTGAAGGCCGGTCGTTGATCGGAAAAATCCACTCGCAAGGCATCTTCCTGACGCAGCCAGTCGCCGGTTTTACGGCCACCGCCGGCAATATACTTTTCAAGGCTGTCAGCCAGTGATCGGTGGAGCATGCAGAACGTGGGTTGCATCCATTTCCCGTCATCAGCGACAGCAAGATAATCTTTTTCCCCCAGTGATTGACAAAAACGCGACACCAGATCAGGCGGTAGCAGTGGTGCATCACAGGGAACACAGACAATCCAGCCTGAGCGCTCCGAGCCTGAATGTTGTGGTTTGGGCTGGCGCAGCCCCTGCAACATACCAGACAGAGGTCCCTGAAAATCCTGGTTGGCATCACTGAATACCGGAAAACCGAACTGGCGGTAGTCATCAAGGTTGCGATTGGCATTGATGCGGATCTCAGCGACCTGGGGCTGGATCCGATCGATAACATGCTGAATCAGCGGTTGTCCCTGAAGCTCAACCAGCCCCTTGTCCCGGCCCTGCATGCGGGTTGCCTGGCCTCCGGCGAGAATAATCCCGGTAATAAGATGGATATCCTGTAAATCTGTACGCATAGCTGTTCCAAATGGTGAAGCCGGTGGAGTTCTAAATTATATCAGCAAGCTGGAGCCGGAAGCCTGTCGGATTCCGGCTTATTCGCTATGTGGGTGGGGCGATAATCCCTTCCATTTTTGTGGTATTAGTCATCATGCGTAGGGTCTGTTGATCTTTCATCTATTGTCTGATTTTGGCTAATTTTAGCCCTGCCTGCGTTATTTTTTACTATCAATGGAGTGCATTGATACGTAAAAAATGCCTTGTCAGGACTAAAATTTCCTCAAAATCAGCCTAA
>JASBTR010000063.1 GCA_030148325.1 Gammaproteobacteria bacterium | reverse complement strand
GAAGACGGACAACGATTTTTAAATGATTTACTTGGACTGTTTTTGCCTGACTAACCACCGAGACCACTCCATGAAAAAATCCGGGACGCCCTATCACCCCATCCCCTGTGCCGATTATTCACGCTACGAATGTGCCATCGTACAAAATCAGAAATTAAGACTGGCATGGCAGGATAGACGAAACCTCCTGCAATTACACACCGTCAGGCCCGTCGATCTTCTCACTCGGGCGAGCGAAGAATTTATCATTGTACTTGATGAAGAAAGTCATCGACATCAGGTACGACTGGACTATATCTGCCACTGCGCCATTCTCAGTAATTCAGCTTAACTGAATACGCTTTTACGACCCCGGATATGTCTGTCGATAGCAAGCTGAAAAACGTCCCTGCCTATGTCACCCGTGACCAGTCCGAAATACGGGAACTGGTTCATCCCTCATTACACGGGAACCACGCCCAAAGTCTTGCCGAAGCCGTGATCAGGCCCGGACAGACAACCCGACTGCATCGGCATCAGCAAACCGAAGAGATTTATCATATTACCCATGGTCAGGGCCGAATGACCCTGGCGGATAACGTCTTCGAAGTCAGTATCGGCGACAGTATCTGCATTCCCCCCGGCAGCCCGCACTGCATCGAAAATACCGGTTCCACAGACCTGCATCTGCTGTGCATGTGTTCTCCCGCCTACTCGCACAACGACACCGAACTGCTGGAGAGTGAATAAAAACCATGCGCATCGGCATTGATCTGGGCGGCACAAAAATAGAAGGCATTGCACTTGATGACACGGGCCTGGAGTTATTTCGCCAGCGTATGCCAGCCCCGCAGCATAACTATGCCGCAACGCTCGAAGCCATCTGTGATCTTGTCCAGCAGATTGAGCATCATTGTAACGAGAAAGGCAGCATTGGGATTGGTATTCCCGGGGCACTCTCCCCGGCAACAGGCAAAGTCAAAAATGCCAATTCCACCTGGTTGATAGGCCAGGCCATGCAGCAGGATCTGGAGGCGCGGCTGTCACGTCCCGTGCGTATTGCTAATGATGCCAACTGCTTTGCCGTTTCTGAGGCGACCGATGGTGCAGGGCGTGATGCCGGCATCGTTTTTGGCGTAATTATCGGCACCGGCACCGGTGCCGGCATCTGTATCAACAAGCAACCGCTGCTCGGCTGTAATGCGATAGGGGGGGAATGGGGCCATAACCCCCTGCCCTGGCCAAAGGAAAGTGAATTGCCTGGCAGGCACTGCTATTGCGGCAAGCTGGGCTGTATTGAGACCTGGCTTTCCGGCCCCGGCTTTACCCGCAGCTATCAGGAAACAGGGGGTCAGGCGCAGAACCCACAGGAAATTCTTGAACAGGCTGGAGAGGGAAATCCGCTGGCAGAAAAAGCGTTGCAGAATTATGAAGACCGACTGGCACGTTCACTGGCGAGCGTGATCAACATTCTTGATCCCGACGTTATTATCCTCGGTGGCGGCATGGGCAATATCAACCACCTGTATGAGAACGTTCCCCGTCAATGGGCGCAGTATGTTTTTTCTGATCGGGTCGATACCCGACTGTTGCCGCCGACACATGGAGATTCCAGCGGCGTACGTGGCGCCGCCTGGCTGTGGCCGAAAGAGAATCGTCGCTAATCCATAGTAGAATGGTCTGCCGCCAGCCTCGCTCAGCCCAGATTTATTCCTTGCATTTTTTACAGGTATTCAGCCCAATTATCGAATACAGCGGACAAAAATTGAAAAGACCGGTCAGCAGAGGCACCAGCCCCACCCAGCCCCATGCTGTCTTCGGTCCAACGAATACAAGGCTGATCAGCGCCAGTCCCACAATGATACGAATAAGTTTGTCGATACCACCTACGTTTTTCATCTTGTTCTCCTCTGACATATCAATTTATATACATTATAGTATTCTAAGCTGAACAGATTCAGCAGTGACAAAATTAATTAAAATAATAGCACAGGGTAACTGGGTGACATCAAGGCCCGTCGTGAACCCTCTCCACGTTGCTCAGAGCAAGTTTGCCGGACGAGGCTCAACACAAACTGAGGAATCAAGCTGAGATTCCCTGAATATTTTTTCAAGACCTCACTATAAAAGCCGATAATTCTGTAAATATCTCTTTCATAGTAGCGGTAAATAAAGGACTCTATTTTGAAAAAAATCTCTGTTATTGGCGCAGGCAATGTGGGAACAGCCACTGCCCGCAGCCTGGCCATTAAGGAATTATCCAATGAAATCGCACTTATTGATATTCGCCAGGGTGTAGCAGAAGGCAATGCCCTGGATATACAGGAAGCCGCGCCTTTACTCAAATTTAACACCAGGGTGACGGGGCACTCTGATTTACGCGCTATCGACAAATCAGATCTAATCATCATCACTGCCGGTCACCCAAGAAAACCCGGAATGTCCCGCTCTGATGTTTTGAGCACCAATATTCCGATCATTTATGACATTGCTGATAATATCAATCAACTGGCGCCCGAAGCGTTAATCCTGGTTGTAACCAACCCCATTGATTCCCTGACCTACCTGCTTTGGAAAAAATTACAGTTCAACAGACAACGAATTGTCGGGCTGGGTGGTGTGCTGGATACTTCGCGTATGGCCAGTTTCATCGCACTTGAAACCGGCCTTTCAACCCACGACATCAGCACACTCGTATTAGGCGGGCATGGCGACAATATGTTACCTATGCCACGTTTCTCGACTGTAAACGGCATCCCAATTGAATATCTGCTTGATCAGAAAAAGATAGATAAAATAGTCGAGCGCACTCGTTTTGCCGGTGCTGAAATTCTGGAACAACGAAAATTCAGCGCCTACGAAACACCTGCCGCCGCAATTGAAACCATGGTTACCAGCATCATTCATGACCACAAACAAATACTGCCCTGCGTCGCCATTCTTGATGGTGAATATGGACAAAAAAATATTGCTATGAGTGTTCCTGTTCAATTGGGAGGGGAAGGTATAGAAAAAATTATTGAACTCCCACTACTGGATAAAGAACAGGCATTACTGGAAAAATCTGCTAGCGCTATTATTCATGACCTGAAAAAGGTCATAGCCCAACAAAACATGTGATTTTAGTCGGTAAAACCAGGATCAAGCCTTCCTGTCTTTATCGGTTAACGCCTTGCGCAACAAATGTGGCAAAAGTAAATGGATTGGCATTCGCAAATAATGTGAGCGCACATATAGCAACCATAACTTCAAACCAGTAAATTTTGTTTCACAGCTCGGATGATGACTGTTCAATGCCTGTTTAAACAATATATCCATAATTCTGTAATGTAGAGGCTTTTTCAGCGAGCGCCAGACAAAATCAGGCGCCTGTAGTCCTAATAGCATACCTGTGTATCTTAATGCATAAAACAAGGGCACCTGTAATTCCAGCTCATGTGCCCGTTGTAACAGTCGCTGCCAAAAATCCTGCTGTTGTGAGAATAGATTAATCAAATCACGCAGATCCAGCAAATCACGCAAGCCGTGATCAAACTCACCCTCGTAAAACAAGTGCGTGGCGCTGTGTAATATCATATCAACATTTGATAATACACGCAGACTACCTGTTTCATTCAGCGCCACAGAATCGTTTAACATCTTTTTTGCATCGGGTTGTGCTTTAGTCGTCTCAGGCAGGATGCGATGATGAACATCAATCACTGTTTGTCGACGCCGGTGCAGCAACGGAGGTAGTTCCTGCATCCACTTACGGTAATAATGCTGGTCGTAGGCACTGAGCTTGATAGATATCCAGCCGTGAATCATCAATGCGCGTTCAACCGCACTTAAACTAGCCTTTGGCACCAGGATATCCACGTCAGAAAATAAACGTCCCCTGGCAACCGGCAGGCCAGCCATGAGGTAGGCCGCGCCCTTTAACAGGGTAAGTTCAATACCATCGTCCTTCAACGCTGCCAGGATCCTGTTAACCTCCCAACGTATAACCTGCTCATGTTTGGCTGCAAGGACCTGCGCAGAATAAAAATGCGCTTTTGCCTCATCCGGCACATATTCGAGCAAACCACGAGATTCAAGAATACTGGCCAATCTGGAAAGAAT
>JASBTR010000052.1 GCA_030148325.1 Gammaproteobacteria bacterium | reverse complement strand
GAATTTCCACGTTCGTGGTGAGCTTGTCGAACCATGAGCGTGGAAATGCGGTGAATAGAGAGCTTAATCTATTTGTCCTTCGACAAGCTCAGGACGAACGGCAATTTCTAAAATGTACTGGTATTTGGAACACTTATTTAGCATATTCAAACAAGAAAATTACAATAATCAGGGAGAATCAAAGTATGAAAAAAATAACTATTTTTTCGCTCTTGTCTACAGGACTTCTTTTCGCCAATAACGCCCTCGCCGGTCATGGCGCATGGCCACCACCACCTGAAGCCCAAATCTCCGGCAGCATGTCAGTACTCGATACTCTGGCGGGTGATACATTTGACAGTGTGGCATTGGACTCGGGGCAAACCTGGACCTTTATGAGCGCACTCGCCTGGCCCAGTACAATTCCAGCCAGCGTCAATTCAACTGCCGCTACCCAAATCTTCGCTACAGAAGGCTGGACCATCAATATTAATGAAACCTATAACGGCGCCACTGGCGAAGGGGCAGCCTCACTAAGTTCGATCGTCGGCGTCGACCAGGTGGGTATGAACTTTGATCTCATCTGGAGCAACGGCGAATCCTACAACAGTCTTACCCAGATCTGGGATGTCATTTTCACCGATTTTAATGCCACTGCGACGCTCAGTCCGGTTGCACTCGGCTTCAGTGGCACCCCCGGTTCGGCACTGAGCGGCGGTTCATTTGATGGTATGTCATTATCAATGGAATTCGTTTCCACTGTTCCAGTACCCGCCGCTGTCTGGCTGTTTGGCTCCGGACTGATTGGCCTGATTGGTGTCGCCGGAAAATCCCGTAGAACAGGCGCCGCCCGCCAATAGGCGCCAATTGTGAGTTCGTGTTCCGTGAATACGAACTCACATCCCCCTCCCGGAAAACAGATTCCAGGCCTCGGCCACGGCCTGTGGCGAGCGACGCTGTTTATTTAGCATACTCTAATATGTTACTATGTTCGGCTTTTCTGCGCCCCACCCGAATCTCGAGGTAAATAATGCTTTTCAGTTTCGAATGCACCGAACGTGGCTGCCCGAAAGACGATATTCTATCCGGCCTGACCGTCGCCCTGGCGCTGGTGCCGGAAGCAGTGGCCTTCGCCTTCGTTGCCGGTGTCGATCCGCTGGTCGGCCTGTATGCCGCCTTCATGGTAGGGCTAATCACAGCCAGCATCGGCGGACGTCCGGGGATGATCTCAGGCGCTACCGGTGCGCTGGCGGTGGTGATGGTCAGTCTGGTGGCGCAACACGGAGTTGAATATCTGTTCGCCACCGTTGTGCTAATGGGGCTAATTCAGATCCTGGTGGGTGTTTTGCGCCTCGGCAAATTTATCCGCATGGTGCCCCATCCGGTGATGCTGGGCTTTGTCAACGGACTGGCGATTGTTATCTTCCTCGCTCAGCTTAATAATTTTCAGATCAAGGACGCCGAAGGCCAGTTGCAGTGGCTGCAGGGTGAAGCGTTGTGGATCATGCTCGGTCTGGTGGCGCTGACCATGACTATCATCCATTTTCTACCAAAACTGACCAAAGCCGTACCCTCCTCGCTGGCGGCCATCATCGTGGTTAGTCTGATAGTGATCTTTCTCGGTATGGACAGCCGCACCGTCGGCGATCTGGCCTCTATCGCCGGCGGCCTGCCGGAATTCCATATTCCCATGGTGCCGCTTAACTGGGAGACCTTTGGCATCATCCTGCCTTACGCCATCATCCTGGCCGCGATTGGTTTGATTGAGTCGCTGCTGACGCTGAGTCTGATTGACGAACTGACCGATACCCGTGGTCGCGGCAACAAGGAATCTGTTGGCC
Organism: Gammaproteobacteria bacterium; assembly: GCA_030148325.1. Lineage (GTDB taxonomy): Bacteria > Pseudomonadota > Gammaproteobacteria > UBA6429 > Thiohalophilaceae > JAADGZ01. The sequence goes on along the minus strand of JASBTR010000052.1, from coordinate 5,855 downwards.
AGGGCGTAGCCAACACGGTTACCGGTATGTTTGGGGGCATGGGCGGCTGCGCCATGATCGGGCAAAGCATAATCAATGTGAACTCCGGAGGTCGCGGTCGCTTATCCGGCATCAGCGCCGCTTTATTCCTGCTGATGTTTATCCTGTTCGCCTCGGATCTGATCGAGATGATTCCGCTGGCCGCCCTCACCGGTGTGATGTTCATGGTCGTCGTCGGCACTTTCGAATGGTCCAGTTTACGCATCATGGGCAAGATTCCCGCCAGTGACGCCTTTGTGCTGATCCTGGTTTCCGCCGTCACCGTCGCCACTGACCTGGCTATTGCTGTAGTCGTAGGCGTCATTGTTTCCGCACTGGTCTTCGCATGGCAACATGCCAAACATATTCAGGTGAAATCCTATATGAACGAAATGGAAGGCAAAGTCTATGAGCTGGAAGGCCCGTTGTTCTTTGCCTCGGTCAGGAATTTTCAGGATCTGTTCGATCCGAAAAATGATCCCGACGATGTGGTGGTGGAATTCCAGAATTCACGGGTCTATGACCACTCAGCTATCGAAGCCATCGATACGCTCGCTGAGCGCTACCTGAATGCCGACAAGCGACTGCACCTTCGTCACCTCAGCCCCGAGTGCACCGAGCTGTTGAAAAAGGCCGGTGATCTGGTGGAAGTCAACATGATCGAAGATCCTCGCTACCATGTCGCCGACGATCAATTAGCCTGAACACCTATGTTATACTTGGCGCCGATGGCGACACTGTCATCTGGGCCTGCTAAGTAACTCAACGTCTGGTGGGTAACAGCGACCACCGCATTCTCTTTTTTTTCTGACGCCGCCGCTACGGCGCGTCTCTTACTCACAGGTATCCCGGCATGTCCGATTCCAAACCTTTGCCCAGCTTTGAAACCATGGACCTTGCCGCCCCGCTGCTGCGAGCCGTACAGGATGTGGGCTATGAAGCCCCTTCCCCCATTCAGGCGGAAAGCATCCCGCCGCTGCTGGAAGGACACGATCTGCTGGGCCAGGCGCAGACCGGCACCGGCAAAACCGCGGCCTTCGCCCTGCCGCTGCTGTCACGTATTGACGTCAATCAGCGCGATCCCCAACTACTGGTGCTGGCGCCGACCCGCGAACTGGCCATCCAGGTCGCCGAAGCCTTTCAGAAATACGCCCGTTATCTGAAAAACTTTCACGTGGTGCCTATCTATGGCGGCCAGTCTTACGACATCCAGTTACGTCAGCTTAAACGCGGCGCGCATGTGGTAGTCGGAACCCCCGGCCGGGTAATGGATCACATGCGTCGCGGCACCCTGAAACTAAAAGGCTTACAGGCGCTAGTCCTGGATGAGGCGGATGAGATGCTGCGCATGGGCTTCATTGACGATGTTAAATGGGTGCTGGAACAAACCCCGCCCACACGTCAGATCGCCCTGTTCTCCGCAACCATGCCCAAAGAAGTGCGCAAGGTCGCACAACAGCATCTCAACAAGCCGGTCGAGATCAAGGTAGAGCAACGCACTGCCACCGCAGAAACTATTCACCAGCGTTACTGGCCGGTAAGTGGCCTGCACAAGCTCGACGCCCTGACCCGTATCCTCGAAGTGGAAAACTTCGACGCCATGCTGGTGTTCGTGCGCACCAAGACCGCAACCGTCGAACTGGCGGAAAAACTGGAAGCGCGTGGCCATGCCGCCGAAGCATTGAATGGCGATATCCCACAGAAACTGCGTGAACGCACCGTGGATCGCCTGAAGAAAGGCCAGATAGATATCCTCGTCGCTACCGATGTGGTTGCCCGTGGACTGGACGTAAAACGCATCAGCCACGTACTGAACTACGACATTCCCTATGACGTCGAGGCCTATATCCATCGCATTGGACGCACCGGGCGCGCGGGTGCAAAAGGTGAAGCGATCCTGTTTGTCGCCCCACGTGAAAAACGCCTGCTGCGCGCGATTGAAAAAACCATTCACCAGCCTATCGAGCCGATGAAAATGCCGACCGCCGCCGACATCAATCTGCAGCGCGTCGCACGTTTCAAACAAAAAATTACCGATGCCCTGGCGGACACCGGCAAAAATGAACTCTTTTACCAGATGCTGACCGAAGTGCAGGAAGACGAAGGCGCCGAACCCCTGGAGATCGCCGCCGCCCTGGCGCGGCTGTTACAGGGTGACGAACCCCTGTTGTTATCCGAGAAAGCGGATCGACACCCACCTCGACAGACCGACGCCGATGACAGACCACACCAGTCTAAAAACGCGCCCCACAACCAGTCCGGAAAAAAACCGAGATCACCGGCTTCGGATAAAGCGCTGCCACTGAAAGGCCACCCGGAAATTGAAATGCAACGCTTCCGTCTGGACGTCGGTTATGATCAGGATGTAAAGCCCGGTAACATCGTCGGCGCTATCGCCAATGAGGCGGATCTGGAAAGTGAATACATCGGCCACATCGAAATCTACGATGAATACAGCACCGTGGATCTCCCCGCCGGTATGCCGAAAGAAACCTTTCATGCGCTGAAAAAAACCTGGGTCTGTCAGCGCAGGCTAAACATCACCCCCATCGGTGGTGAGCGGAAAAAAGAAAAATCTCGGCCGAGGAAAAAGAAAAAAGCGCGCAAGCCGTCCAGGTAAAATACCCAGCCGCAAGCTACGGGGTATTAGTCGAAGGAACAATCTGAACCGCCAGGACGCAAAGGACGCCAGGAATTGTTTGGCTAAAACTTGGCGTCCTTTGCGTCCTGGCGGTTAATATTAATCACAGCAAGCTGTGGGGAATTAAACCTGGAAAGATTAAACCGCCTGCGGCTGCTCGATTGGTAAGCCAAGACGTGCCCAGGACATCAACCCACCACGCAGGTTGAAGACCTTGTCAAACCCCTGCTGTTGCAGGAACATGCAGACCTGGGCCGAGCGGGCGCCGCTACGGCAGACAATAATCAGATCCTTGTCCTGTTGCAGTTCATCCATGCGCACCGGAATACTGGCCATAGGCATGGCTTTGGCACCCGGCATGGAGCCGGCTGTAAATTCATTCATTTCGCGCACATCGATTACACGAATATCTTCGGACTGATCATCCAGACGCTGAGCCAGCTCCGGGGCTTCGAGTTCTTTGATGCTCCTGTGCATATCGTTCTCCATTTTCCTGTTAATTTTCCAGTATTATATATTAGCGAAACCTAATATTACAACCACAGTATTTCAGTGGGAAATTTATTTTATTGATTTTTCTGGAATTTTTTTCGAATTTCAGGTCAAATTAAGACTAAACAACCCCTCCTAGGTGGACGGGGTATTCATCAAAGGAACAATCTGAACCGCCAGGACGCAAAGGACGCCAAGTTCCAGCCAAACAATTCCTGGCGTCCTTTGCGGCCTGGCGGTGAATATTAATCACAGCAAGCTGTGGGGATTAAACCCTCAGCGATTAATTCGTCATTCCGGACGTAGCGAAGCGGAGATCCGGAATCCATGTGTTACGCATCAAGTCCTTACTGGATTCCGGCCTTCGCCGGAATGACAAGCTTGTAATTAATCAGTTTCCCCAAACAGATGAACCAGGTAATCATGGTCAGCCGACAGGAAAGCAAAAAACGCCATCAGCGGCAACAGAACATCCTCCTGCGTTATAAAAAAGAACGCTATAAAAACAGGCTGGCGACAGCGGGGATACATGATTTCGTGCTGGTGCTGGATCACCTGAAGGCCGGCTTCAATGTGCCGAAAATTTTTCGCAGTGCAGAATCCTTCGGCGCCCACGAGATCCATCTTATCAATATTGCTCCATTTGATCCGGCTCCGGCCAAGGGCGCCTTCCGTAAGGTGCCGGCGCATTTCCATGACAGCTTCGATGACTGCTGCAGGCTGTTACATGAACAGGGCTATACCCTGTTCATGCTTGATGCGCACGCGGGATCGCAAATCTACGAGATGGCACTGCCCGTCAAAAGCGCGTTTATTATGGGTAATGAAGGACTGGGACACAGCTTTGATCGATCGCTTTACCCACAAGTACAAAGCCTCGCCATTCCGCAGTTTGGTAATACTGAAAGTCTGAATGTGAGTATTGCGGCGTCGATCGTGATGTATGAGTATGTGCGACAACATCATTTGAAAAATGTGTAGCCTGTAACGTTGCATTTATAAAACAAGCTGTGCATTCTGGCGCGCAATAGTGCGCCTGAAGGCGCACCTGCAATTTATGATCTAAACCTTGAATCGATTGACCTCGGTCTGGAGATCGGTTGCCATGTTCGCCAGTTCATTACTCAGAATGCCACTTTCTGCAACATGGGAAACCGTCTGCTCGGATAGATCTTTTATCGCAGTAATACTCTGATCAATGCTGTTCAGCGACTCACCGGCCTCACTGGCCTGAACCGCGCTATGCTCGGCAATACTGCGGATCACGTCAATCACCCCACCGACATTCTGCGCACCCTCCTGCAACTGATTCATAGTGCTGCAGCCGCTTCCAGCTTACCGGAAAGCTGATGAATATCATCCACCTCAGTATTAACCGCACGTTGTGTTGTCTGGGTACTGCTATCCGTCTCCGTACTGGCTTGCGCAGCCTCCGCTGCATGCCGGCTGACTTCTTCTGCAGCGGCAGCCATTTCATTGATCGCCGTTGCAATCTGATTGGTCTCATTGTCCTGATTGTGGACTGCCGTGTCGGAATCATGATTAATTTGCGCCAGCCTGGAAGATGAATCAGACAGATGCCGGGTAATCTCCGATATCTTCTTTACGGTATTACGCATTCCATCAGCAAAGCGGTTAAAGCTTTTGCGATCCGTGAAATTTCATCTTCGCCATCTTCAGGCAGGCGCCGAGTCAAATCACCATCTCCTTCTGAAATATTCTGCAGCACCTCAAGCAGGCTTTTCAGCCTTGAACCAATAAACCTACGGTAAACAAAAAGAAGGATCAGGTAGGCGATAATCATTGCCGCGAAAATAACACCGAGAAGGGTGTATTGAATGTTTTACCTGTTTGCCAGTGCCGAAGCGACAGACAGGTCCACTTCCAGCACACCACGCACATCTCCCAGCTTCCAGTCAGCTTTGGGCGTGTCAGCCCGGCCATTATGACAGGAGACGCAGGCATCACTGACCATGCGATCGGCAATCGCGACTCGCATAACCGGTTCACCCTTTATCGTGTCTATGCATGTCACAACAGTATCCGGGTTACTGCTAAGCGTACCCCAGGCCTGTTTGCCAAAATCATCCAGTTGTCTTGATGCCCGGTTAGGAAAAGGAAAAGCTGAATACAGGGAAACGGCCGTGCCATCACCAGAATACAGTTTGCTTAAACCATGGATCATGGTGGCGGGCAACGGAATGGCATTGGGATCATTTTCGTGATTGAAACTGCCCTTTATACCACCTTTGCCAATCACTTTTTTATCACGTTCTTGACGTAATAGGCGCGCAGAACCTTAAGCTGGTTAACCGTGCGCTGCGCTGCCGCCAGGGCATCAGCCTCGGCATTGCGCTCTATCAGTTTCGGTGTGACCACAGCAACAGTAACAATGATGAGAACAAAAAGAACAGTGGCGGGGAGAAACAGTTTAAAAAAACAGGGAGTGGCGCATGAAAGCCTCTTCAATTCAGGTATTCATAAATACTAAATAAGTGTTCCAAAAAAAAGGGGGGGGGGCAGATATAATGTGTAGGATGTGCTGAGTGAAACGAAGCACATCGTTCGCGTGTCTAAATAGCTGTTCCAAATACCAGTCCACTTTAAGCAATTACCGTTCATCCTGAGCCTGTCGAAGGACAAGCAGATTAAACACTCTATTCACAGTATTTCCACGCTCATGGTTCGACAAGGCTCTCCTGAG
>JASBTR010000034.1 GCA_030148325.1 Gammaproteobacteria bacterium | reverse complement strand
TGTGCGGTAGTAACGGATGCCATTAAAGCAACAGTAGCGGCTGTGGCGATCATCAGGTTTTTCATTTGTATCTCCTAAAAATTCTTTGCTTAAGTATTCAAACTGTAAATTAAGGTTATCAAACGCTATTACATTTGGGTTTTCAATCACCGTTTCTGGCGCGACAAGGTATCGTCAAGTTAGAATCAGTGCCTGCGAACCTGATCAGCAATCAGGCGCGGCCTGTTATACAAGAAGCCCGCCACCGGATCAAGCGGCAGAATTATATCTCACTCTGGTCTTTGACGTATATCAAAATATTTCATAATAACCTGCAACCCAGTACAGGATTTAAATGTGCAAAACCCATTTTCTGCAATAAACTTTCTGACCAGTGTCCCCAGCCCGACGATGGCTCCGGCCGACAACGGAGCCGAGGTGGCCTTTGCCGGGCGCTCCAACGCCGGTAAATCCAGCGCCCTGAACGCCATTACCGGACGCAGGGCCCTGGCGCGCACCAGTAAAACCCCCGGCCGCACCCAGCATCTGGTCTTTTTTGCGCTGGACGAACATATCCGGCTGGTCGATCTGCCCGGCTATGGCTATGCCAAAGTCCCTGACCATGTCAGGAAAAAATGGGGGCAGGCTATGGCCGATTACCTGCAATCACGGCAATCCCTGCAGGGCCTGGTGCTGTTAATGGATATTCGCCACCCCCTCACTGACTTTGATCAGCAAATGCTGGACTGGTGTCAGCACGCGAATATGCCTGTCCATATCCTGCTGACCAAGGCTGACAAGCTCAAACGCGGGCCGGCGCAAAATACCCTGCTGAAGCTCAGGAAAACCTTGGCGGAATACCCGACGGTCAGCCTTCAACTGTTCTCCGCCCTGAAAAAGCAGGGTATCGAGGAGGCCCGGTCCGTACTCATGCAGTGGCTGGCGATGGAGGATACGCAATAAAAAAAACCCCGGATCGGGGTTCAGGGATGTAGGGTGGGCTGATCCGGGGCGAACAAGGGGGTACGCTTACGTTTAGAATCAGCACTGCAAGGAACAGGTGTGACTCTGCTACTAAGCATAGGTGAACTCAGTCTAATTACAGCCCTGAAATTGTTAAATATTGTAAATACATAGTAAATAACTCGGCTATTTTCAGGCAAGCCGGGCGGAAGAACAACTAACTGCCATAAAAAAACCCCGGAAGTAATTTGGGGATCAGGCTTCCGGGGTCAAACAACCCGGCATTGGGGACCGGGATAGACAATTCCCACCAGGGAGGGTTGAGGGAATTGTGCGTTGCTGCACGATATCTATGACTGGGAAGATTCAAAAAGGTTCAAAAATATTTTTGCAGTTTCTGGATGAATAATTCATGGCCAGGAAATTAACCACCGCACAGGTTAGTCTTTAAGGAATTTTCCCTTGTAGAGCGGGTTTTTAACCCGCCAACGGACTTTTTTCTGACGCTGTGGTCGGATAAATCCGACCCTGCAAATAAAAATCCGGCCTTAAGAACTGACCTGTGAACCACCAGCCGGCAGGGCAGCGCCGGTAATTTTCAGTGCGCCTCATCCCAGTTGTCGCCCACACCCACATCCACCACCAGCGGCACGGCCAGCTCCGCCGCTCCCGCCATGCTGTTTTTAATCATCTCCGTCGCCTGCTCCAGGATCTCCCCGGCCACCTCGAACACCAGCTCATCATGCACCTGCATGATCATGCGCACATCGATGCCCGTCTCCTGTAGCCGCCGATCCACTTCAATCATGGCCCGCTTGATGATGTCAGCCGCGGTTCCCTGCATCGGCGCGTTGATGGCGGTGCGCTCGGCATACTGGCGGCGCATGGCATTGCGGGCATTGATTTCCGGCAGATACAGGCGGCGACCAAACACGGTTTCCACGTAACCCTGCGCACGCGCCTGTTCACGCGTGCGCTCCATATAATCTTTGACGCCGGGATAGCGGGCGAAATAACGATCCACGTAATCCTGTGCCTCAGTCCGTGAAATATCCAGCTGCCGCGCCAGGCCATAGGCCGACATGCCGTAGATCAGACCAAAGTTAATCGCCTTGGCCGAGCGACGTTGATCCTTGCTGACCGATTCCGGCGCCAGACCGAAGACTTCCGCCGCTGTTGCCCGGTGTATGTCCTCACCCGCCGCGAAGGCTTTGAGCAGGCCCTCATCACCTGATAGATGCGCCATGATGCGCAGCTCAATTTGCGAATAATCCGCTGCCAGCATGCGGTAGCCTGCTGCGGGAATAAACGCCTTGCGAATGCGCCGGCCTTCTTCCGTGCGCACCGGGATATTCTGTAAATTGGGATCCGAGGACGATAGCCGGCCCGTGGCCGCCACCGCCTGATGATAGGAGGTATGCACGCGGCCGCTGTCAGCATCCACCTGCAGGGGCAGCTTGTCAGTATAGGTGGATTTGAGTTTGCTCAGGGAACGGTATTCCAGAATCAGTTTCGGCAGGGGATAATCATGCGCCAGTTCCTGCAATACCGATTCAGCCGTGGACGGCTGTCCTTTGGGTGTTTTCGCCTTTACCGGCAACCCCAGTTTCTCGAACAGAATGACCTGCAGCTGTTTTGGCGAACCCAGATTGAACGCCTCGCCCGCCATATCGAAGGCCTGCTGTTCCAGTTCCTGCAGGCGCGCCGCCAGCTCTTTGCCCTGGCGTTCAAGCATCTCACAGTCCAGGCGCACACCGGTGCGCTCCATACGCGAAAGCACCGGCACCAACGGCATTTCAATCTCCCGAAACACGTGCTCCAGCGTCGGCACAGCCTGCAGCTGCGGCCAGAGTTTTTCATGCAGGCGCAAGGTAATATCGGCATCTTCAGCCGCATAGGGCGCGGCGTCTTCTATCGCCACCTCATCAAAGCGAATCTGTTTGGCGCCCTTGCCCGCAACGTCTTCATAATGAATAGTCTGCTGACCCAGGTATTTCAGCGCCAGGGTATCCATGTCATGGCAACTGGCGGTGCTGTCCAGCACATAGGATTCGAGCATGGTGTCGTAGGCGATGCCCTGCAATTCGATGCCATAATTCGCCAGCACGTTCATGTCGTATTTCAGATTCTGTCCCAGCTTGAATTGCTGCGCATCTTCCAGCAGGGGTTTGAACAGCGCTAACACCGCCTCCCGATCCATCTGCTCAGGCGCACCCTCATAGCAATGCGCCAGCGGCACGTAGGCGGCCTCACAGCTTTTCACCGCAAACGACAGACCGACGATCTGCGCCTGCATATAATCGAGACTGGTGGTTTCCAGATCAAAGGCAAACACCTGTGCCGCTTTCAGTTTATCCAGCCAGGCCTGTAGCGCGTCATTCGAAAAAACTGTTTCATAATGCGTCTCGGCCTGCCCGGAATCGATACCCGCCTCATTATTGCCATCCAGCAACTCCGCCAGCCAGCTTTTGAATTCATATTCGGAATACAGCTGCTGCAGTTTTTCCCGATCCGGCTCACCCCGCTGCAGACTCTCAACCGACACATCCAGTGGCAGGTCGCATTTTATGGTCACCAGTTGTCTTGACAGGGGGATTTGCTCCAGGCTGTTGCGCAGACTCTCCCCCACCTTGCCCCTGATCTCATCGGCGTGCGCCAGCAGCTGATCGAGACTGCCGTACTGGTTGAGCCATCTGGCTGCGGTTTTGGGGCCGACTTTGGGCACCCCGGGAATATTGTCCGAGCTGTCCCCCACCAACGTGAGATAGTCGATGATCTGCTCAGGACTCACGCCAAACTTTTCTTTCACCGCCTCAGCATCGCTGTAGCTGTCGGTCATGGTGTTGATCAGGCTGACATGGCCGTTCACCAGTTGCGCCATATCTTTATCGCCGGTGGAAATCAGGGTGTCGATTTTTTTCGCCGTGGCCTCGGCCGCCAGGGTGCCAATCACGTCATCCGCTTCCACCCCGTCGACACAGAGCAGGGGCAGGCCCATGGCGCGAATAATGTCATGGATAGGCGCAATCTGCCGACGCAGATCGTCGGGCATCGGCGGGCGGTTGGCCTTGTACTCCGGGTACATATCATTACGAAAGGTTTTGCCTTTGGCGTCAAAAACGATGGCGATGTGCTGTGGATCATAGTCCTTGAGAAGGCGGCGAATCATGTTGATCACGCCATAAATGGTGCCGGTAGGCTCGCCACGGGAATTACTGAAACCGGGCATGGCATGGTAGGCGCGGAACAGGTACGAGGAACCGTCAACCAGAATAAACGGGGGGGAATCTTTTTTACCCATAATTATTTAATGCGCCAGTACTTGAAACAGACAGGCCGCGAAGGATCGCATGATTTGGCCCCGGGCAAAACCTCCCTGAGACGAGAGACGAAATATTTTCTGCTTTTTCGGCAGGCGAGCGCGCCGGTTTTCGTTTACTATTCGGATCAATGCAGTGGACATACAACCCAGAGAGCAGCATGAATTTACTTTTTCGTCCGTATTTGATCGCCGGCCTGATCGCCAGCCTGAATATTAGCGCGGCGCTGGCGCAGGATTCGCCTGTCCCGCCGCCACCCCTGCCAGAGGAACCCCAGCAGAGCACCGATATCCCCGAGCCGGAAGTGAACATCATCCACCGCAAGGATCGCACCATCGAGGAATACCGCGTCAACGGTGTGATACGCTACATCAAGATCACCCCCAGCCACGGCCCCGCCTATTATATGGTCGACACCAATGGCGACGGTTTTGTCGATCAACGCTTTGACGATCTGGAAAATCCACCCACCAACCAGTGGATCCTGATGGAATGGTAAACTCGCCGCTAACAGTCCCCGGAAACAGGGTAATGAACGGAGCACCTGTGGATAACTTTGTGGATGAAACTGGGATAATAAAGACCTTTATGGGAATATGCTTATATTTGCACAGTATAAAAAAAGATCCCTATGCGTTTTCTAAATAACAATCAATAGCTTACATTGTTTTTGCAGTGTAAAGTATTGTTTTGACGCTTTTGTGACATGTAAATCATTGATTTAGAACAGGTGTGCATAACTCACACAGAATTTCGGCCTGCGCCACCCGAATCGGCCAGCCTGACCCATTCGCCAGACCATGAATCAGACACCCGTCCAGCCCAGCCTCCTCCAGCGCCTGATTGACGCCATCGATTATTTCAGTGATCTAACCGGTCGGAGCGTGGCCTGGCTGACCCTGCTGATGGTGCTCCTGACGTTCATTATCGTCGTCCTGCGCTACGGCTTCGACAGCGGCTGGATCGCCCTGCAGGAGTCCGTCACCTGGCTGCACGCCACCGTCTTCATGCTCGGCGCCAGCTATGCGCTGAAAAGAGACAGCCATGTGCGGGTAGATATTTTCTATCAGAACTTCAGCCCCCGCGGCCGCGCCCTCGTGGATCTGGCCGGCAGCCTGCTGTTGCTGCTGCCGGTCTGCCTGTTCATTTTTCAGGCCAGCTGGAGCTATGTCCTGGAAGCCTGGACGATCGGCGAGAACTCGGCGGAAACCGGCGGCCTGCCCGCCCTCTACCTGCTTAAATCCCTGTTACTGATCATGCCCGCCCTGCTCATTCTGCAGGCGCTGGCGCACAGTCTGCGCGCCTGGCTGATCCTGCGCAATGGAGAAGAAACATGATGGTGGAGTATCTGCCCCTGTTCATGTTCCTGTGTGTCTGCGTGGTGCTGCTGGCCGGCTACCCGGTCGCATTTTCGCTGGCCGGCACCGCCCTGCTGTTTGCCTTCGCCGGTGAACTGGGCGGCGCCTTCGATGACGCCTTCCTGCAGGCCCTGCCCAATCGCCTGTTCGGTATCATGACCAATACCAGCCTGATTGCCGTACCCCTGTTCATATTCATGGGGGTAATGCTCGAACGTTCTCGTGTCGCGGACAAACTGCTGGACACCATGGCCCTGCTGTTTGGTCCACTGCGCGGCGGACTGGGAATCTCGGTCACCATCGTCGGCATGCTGCTGGCCGCCAGCACCGGCATCGTCGGCGCTACCGTGGTCACCATGGGTCTGCTGTCCCTGCCCACCATGCTCAGGCGCGGCTATGATCCAGGTCTGGCCTGCGGTGCCATCTGCGCCTCCGGCACCCTGGGACAGATCATTCCGCCGTCCATCATTCTGATCCTGCTCGGTGATGTGCTGGCCAGCGCCTACCAGCAGGCGCAACTGGACATGGGCATCTTCTCCCCCGAGACCGTCTCGGTCGGCGATCTGTTCGCCGGCGCACTGATTCCAGGCCTGTTGCTGGTCGCCCTGTATATTCTTTATCTGGCGGGCATGGCCCTGTTGCGCCCGGACAGTTCACCGGCGATTCCCACACAGGAACGCGCGCTCGAACGCAGCGATCTGGGCATGCGCGTAATCAAGGTGCTGATTCCACCACTGCTGCTGATCTTTGCTGTGCTGGGTTCGATCATGGCCGGTGCGGCAACGCCCACCGAAGCCGCTTCGGTGGGCGCGATGGGCGCGATGCTGCTGGCCACGTTCCAGAAACAGTTCAATCTGGGCATACTGAAAGAAGTGATGCGCACCACCACCGATGTCACCAGCATGGTGTTTTTAATTCTCATCGGCGCTTCTCTGTTCTCGCTGGTGTTCCGTGGCTTCGGTGGCGATGAACTGGTGCATGAACTACTAACCGATCTGCCCGGCGGGGTATTCGGCGCCATGTTCATCGTCATGCTGCTGATGTTCCTGCTGGGTTTTATTCTCGATTTTATTGAGATCACGTTTGTGGTCGTCCCCATCGTTGGACCCGTGCTGCTAACGATGGGGCTTGATCCGATCTGGCTGGGAATCATGATCGCAATCAATCTGCAAACGTCCTTTCTTACCCCGCCCTTCGGCTTTGCACTTTTTTATCTGCGCGGCGTTGCGCCGAAGAGCATTAGCACTGTAGAAATCTACCGCGGCGTTATACCCTTTATTATGATCCAGTTATTCATGCTGGGCCTGCTCGCTTTCTGGCCTGGCATTGCCACCTGGCTGCCCGGTCTTATCTATGGTCAGCTGGAATCGTTTTAGCAACCTGTTCTGCTCTGAAACATCTGTATACCCGTTTAACGCTTATACATAGGTTAGTACTTAAGGCCAGATTTTTGTTTGTAGGGCCGGATTTATCCGGCCGCGGCACCAGAAAAGTGTCTGAGTATTTTTTTTTGCAATGCTGGCGGGTTGAAACCCGCCTACAAAGCACAAAATTCCTTAAAGACTAACCTATGAACGCTTCATAGGTTAGTTCTTAAGGCCGGTTTTTTGTTTGTAGGGCCGGATTCATCCGGCCGCGGAGCCAGAAAAAAGTCCGCGGCGGGTTAAAAATCCGCCCTACAAAGTGCAAAATTCCTTAAAGACTAACCTATGAACGCTTATATGTAAGTGTTAACCCCTACTTTTATTTTTAGTTTTAAAGTCTGCTTCAACTGTGACGATAGTGATTCTACAGCGGCTATCACAGCCCATTACGCATTATATCTGCAGCATCTGTTTTCTATTGAATGGGGTTAAATGCAATGGAGATGCTCCACAGTTCCAAAGGAGTTCTGGAATGAATAACTGTTCAATAAAAACCAAAATGATTCTGCTCACGCTTCTGTTTGCCCTTGGCATGACAGGCATGCTGGCGCTGGCGCGCTACAGCGCCGACCATATTTCTGATCTGCAACGCGCGCAACTTCAGATTAGCAAAGTTGAAACAGGTATGCTCACCCTGCGCCGCAATGAAAAAGATTTTCTTGCCCGCCATAATCTCAAATACCAGAAAAAATTCGAAACCAATTATCAGAACCTGCAGAAAGATGTCACCGCCCTGCAGGGTCTGCTGATAAAATCCGGCATTGACAGTAATCAGGCCAGCCAGCTTGCCACGGTGCTGTCCAACTACCAGAAAAGTTTCACTGATATCGTCAACATACAGAAAAAACTGGGGCTGGATCATAAAAGCGGTCTGCACGGCAGTCTGCGTGATGCGGTACATAAAGCAGAAAAGCGCCTGAAAAAGCTGGGCGACGTACTGTTACTGAAAGATATGTATTTGCTGCGCCGGCGCGAGAAAGATTTTCTGCAGCGTCTGGATCTAAAATACCAGAAAAAATTCAACAGGGACTTTGCTGCCTTTATGCGTGATCTGGATACGGTTGGGCCTGGCCCTGAAAGCCGTCAGGCCATTCGCCGGGATATGCTCAGGTACCAGAGTGACTTTCATACCCTGATCAAGGGCTACGAAAAAAAAGGCCTGTCCAGTAAACAGGGCCTGCATGGCAAAATGCGCAACACTATCCACCAGTCGGAAGATCTGCTGCAGAGCCTTGCCGAGGCCAGCACCCGCCGCATCGAAGACGAATCTCAGCGTTCATCAATGCTCAACTGGATCCTGTCCCTGTCACTGCTGTCACTGCTGGTTGTTATTATCTATCGCATCGCCTCAAGCGTGATCCAGCCGGTTCAGTCCCTCTCGCAATTGATGCACCACGTCAGCAACCACAATGATCTTACCCTGCGCGCCAAACACAGTGACAAAAAGGATGAAGTCTCCAGCATGTCACGGCACTTCAACAAAATGATGGAAGAATTCCACAGCATGCTGTCACGGGTTTATGATTCGGCCAGCCAGCTCAGCAGTTCCTCATCCGGGCTCAACAATGTCAGCCAGGAAACCAACGAACGTGTCTCACGCCAGAACATCGAAACCGAGCAGGTCGCCGCCGCCATCAACCAGATGACAGCAACGGTACAGGAAGTGGCGTAACATGCCGCCGATGCCGCCGACGCCTCACGCTCGGCGGATGCAGAGGCGCATAAGGGTAAAAATGTTGTCAGCGCCAACCTGACCAGCATTCGCAAACTGGCGGATGAGGTCAACAATACCGCCAGCATGCTCAACCAGCTGAGTTCCGACAGTGAAAATATCGGTGAAGTGCTGAATGTGATCCGCGACATCGCCGAGCAAACCAATCTGCTGGCATTAAACGCCGCTATCGAAGCCGCCCGCGCTGGGGATCAGGGCCGGGGCTTTGCCGTGGTCGCGGATGAAGTTCGCACCCTCGCCCAGCGCAGCCGACAATCCACCCAGGAGATCGAAGAAATCGTCGAGCACCTGCAAAGCAGCGCCAGCCAGGCCGTGGAGGCTATGCAGGCAGGGCAGACACAGGCGCAGGAAAGCGTACAGAATGCCGAACAGGTCGGTCATTCGCTGGATGAGATCATCCGCGCCGTGGATGCCATTACCGAAAAGAACATCCAGATCGCCGGCGCCTCCGAGGAACAGTCTTCCGTAGCCGAGGAAATCAACCGCAGTGTCGCCAACATCAGTCAGATCGCGGCGGAAAGCGCCAGCAATGTGGAACAGACCACCTCAACCAGCAAAACCCTGTCAGATATGTCGGCTCAGTTGAAAACACTGGTTTCCCACTTCAAGCTGGCATTGTGAAGCGCCGACATCCGGCATTGGAATATAAACGCAGAGGACGCAAAGGCGCAGAGAAAATTTTTATTAACATTCTCGGTTATTGAATTTAACCCTGATAATAATAACAGGGGTGTAGGTTGGGTTGAGTAAAACGAAGCCCAACAGGAATTTCAGTTATCATTAACAGGGCGCGCACAATGTTGGGCTTCATTTTATTCAGCCCAACCTACGCAACTGCATTAAACGCAAGGCTGTAAAAAATACTACAACTCGCGCGCGCGCATGAACGCCTGTTCGGAGATTTTATGCCAGGCCATGGCCTGTTCCCGGAAGCTGTGGAAAGACTGATAAATCTTCTGCGCAGCTTTGTCTTTCGCCGCAACTTCCTGCACGACCTGCTCTGAAAGTTGCGCCAGTTTTTTCAGCACATCATCGGGGAAGGGGCGCAGTTTAACCTTGTGCTTGCTAACCAGGGTATGCAGGGCGGTGTTGTTACGCGCGGTGTATTCCGCCAGCATATCCGTGTTCACAATTTTGCAGGCGTTCATGACGATGCTCTGCAGATCACGCGGCAGATCGGCATAGGCTTTTTTGCTGATCAGCGCTTCCAGCACGCTGCCCGGTTCATGCCAGCCGGGATAATAATAATATTTCGCCGCCTTGTACAAACCGAACGCCAGATCGTTATACGGCCCGACCCATTCGGTGGCGTCAATTGCGCCGGACTGGAGTGAGGTATAGATTTCCCCGCCAGGCAGGCTGACAGGCGTACCGCCAGCGCGTTTCAAAACTTCGGCGCCAAGCCCCGGAATGCGCATCTTCAGGCCTTTGAGATCCGCCACCGAGTTGATTTCCTTATTGAACCAGCCGCCCATCTGCACACCGGTATTGCCTGCTGCAGCCGGGATGATGTTGAAGCGCTGGTAAAGATCCCGCCAGAGTTTTTCCCCGCCGCCATAGTACAGCCAGGCGTTCATTTCCTGCGCCGTCATGCCAAAGGGGACGGCGGCAAAAAACTGCGCCATCGGCGCTTTGCCTTTCCAGTAATAGGCTGCGCCGTGTCCCATTTCCGCCGTGCCCCGCGACACCGCATCAAAGACTTCAAACGCCGGCACCAGTTCCTTTGCGCCATAGACCTTGACCCGCAGACGGCCGCCACTCATTTCGGTAATCAGACGGGCAAGATTGTTGGCGCCGGTGCCCAGCCCCGGGAAATTTTTTGGCCAGGTGGTGACCATTTTCCAGTTGATTTTCGCGCCGGCATGGACCGCCGGCGCTGCTGTGATCAGACTACCGGCAAGTAAACCACCAGCCCCGGTTTTTTTTAAAAATTCCCGTCTTTTCATTTGACCCTCTTATCAAATTATAAAATTCTGATATTTGTTTCTGAAAAATTTAACTCTGCCAATTCAAATATTTCCGATATTTTACCTCGGGACAGCATTAACAAGCGGCGCTAACTGCATGTGAAATATTTTATGGCGCGACTCACTTCTTTCTGCCATCATTTGCAACGCAGTATGCAGTTCCTTTCAGCGGCTTCGGTTAACTTAACCCCGGTCACCTGATTACGACAACACCTGAATCAATAACAATACGGGCACAACAGGGTTTATGGAACATACGATCTCGTCACTGAAGAACCGCCTGCTTTTTCTCTCCACCGCCAGTTTCGCCCTTACCCCCCTGCTTGGCTACGCCATCGCCGTCGACTTCGGCATGATTGACCCGGCCACCCTGTTTTCCTGGCCCGGCGGTATCCTGCTGATCGCAACCTCGCTCGTGCTGCTGCTGGGGCAGAGCCTGCATTTCATACGCTATCTGAACCCCATCACCCGCTGGCTGGAACAGCACCCGGATCAGTCTACTCTACCTGAAATATTCAACCAGCGTCTTAACAACTTCAGCGACAATTACTGGGGCGTGTTTCTGATTTACGCACTCAGCGTACCGACTATCCAGCACTGGTATGGCCTGTATCCGGAAAATACCACCGCCTATACCAGCCTGCTGCATTTTATCCTGCTGCAACTGGTGATCGCCATCATGACCGGCCTGCCCGGTTACCTGCTCTCTCTCTCCACCCTGGGCCGACTGGCGCACCACATTGGTCATACCCAGGTGCATGTGAGCATGAAATCCAAGATGCTGCTGATCGGCGCCTTCCTGCCGGTGCTGTGCACCACCATTCTGCTGCGATACTACTGGTGGCAGACCGGCTTCCTGCCCACCGAGATCCTGCTGATCTGGCTGCTCATGAGCATGATGTCGTTTGCTTTGACCCTGCTGATGATCCGCGGCCTCAACCAGTAGCTGGCGCCGGTGCATGAACTGGTCGCTAACAGCGGCGCCTCCAATTATCTGGATCTTGCGCGCCGCCTGCGGCCTCGATCGGTGGATGAAATCGGTTCGCTGGTGCAGACCCTGGGACGCCTGTTCAGCCGCCTGAGCGATCAGGAATCTCATATGCACGCCATTGTCGATCATGCGGCTGAAGCGATCATTGTAGTTAACCGGGACAAACAGATAGAAACCTTCAACCCGGCGGCCGAGGTGTTGTTCGGCTATCACGGCCACGAAGTTCACGGCAAACCCCTGAGCATGCTGCTGCCGGATGTTTTTTCCAGCTATGACGAACACGATCTGCTGCAAAAAGAACAGGAAACCTGCGGCCTGCACCGCAAGGGCCATCATCTGGCCGTCTCAGCCCGCCTGAGCCGAATGCACATGCACGACAAGGAATATTTTACCTGCCTGGTGGCCGATATCACCGACCGCAAGGCCGCAGAGAAGAAACTGGTCGAGGCCGAAGCCCGCTACCGCAACCTGGTAGTACTGGCGCATGATCTGGTCTGGAGCATGAATGCCGAGGGTCAGTGGACCTACCTGAATGACGCGGTCACCCGGATTTACGGTTATACGGCACGGGAAATGATCGGCCAGCCCTTTAGTGACTTCCAGGCGCCGGAATCCGTGGAGCGAGATCTCGATGCACTCACCAGCCTGCAACAGGGAGAGGAACTGCTGAACTATGAAACCGTTCATCTTGACCGGGAAGGCAGCCCCCGCCATCTCAGTTTCAACGCCCGGCCCCAGTTCGATGACGATGGCAAGCTCATCGGCATCACCGGCACCGCACGCGATATCACGGCACAGAAAGCCTTTGAACATGAACTGACCTGGCAGGCTCAGCACGACTCACTCACAGGCCTGTTCAACCGCAAGTATTTCATGCAGGAACTTGAACGACTGATTACCCGCGTCGCGCGCAGCGGCTCCGAATGCGCCATGCTCTATCTGGATCTGGATCAGTTCAAGTATGTCAATGATACCCTCGGCCATGCCGCCGGCGATCGCCTGCTGCTTGAATGCACAAAAATGCTGCATGGCAATATTCGTGAAGGCGATCTGTTATCCCGCTTCGGTGGTGATGAATTTACCGTACTGCTCTACAATCTGGATACAGATGCCGCCCGCCAGGTGGCCGAACACATCCGCAAACTGTTCGAGGACTTCCGCTACATCGATAGCGGCAAGTCATTTAATATTACCTGCAGTATCGGCATTTCCATGATTACCAGCGACAGCCCGTCAGCCGAAGATATATTGCTGCATGCCGATCTGGCCTGCAATATCGCCAAAACCCAGGGCCGCAACTGCATACACCTGTCCACACCCGAGGACAAGGAGAAGGATGGCATGGCCGAAGATATCGGCTGGGCCACCCGCGTGCGCGACGCCTATGAACAGGATCGCTTTACCCTCGCCTTCCAGCCGATCATGTCAATTACCGATAACACGGTGCTGGATTACGAAGTTCTGCTGCGTATGAAGCTGAAAAACGGCGGCACCATCCTGCCCGGCGGCTTCATGCCCGCAGCCGAACGCTTCGGCCTGATCAACCATGTCGATCGCTGGACGGTAGACGCGGCAATAAAAAAACTGGCCGAAATGCACGACAGCGGCAAGCCGGCGCGTTTTGCCATCAACCTCTCCGGCCGCGCATTTGAAGACAAACAGCTGCTTCCCATGATCCAGAGCCTGCTGCGAGAAAGCCGTCTCGATCCTTCAGCGCTGACTTTCGAGATCACCGAATCGGCCGCCATTTCCAACCTCGCCGCCGCCAGCGAGTTTATTTACAAGCTCAAGGAAATGGGCTGCCAGTTTGCACTGGACGATTTCGGCACCGGTTTCTGTTCCTTCACCTATCTCAAGCACCTGCCGGTGGACAAACTAAAAATCGATGGCTCCTTCGTCAAGGGAATGGCTGAGTCCAGTGTCGATCAGGCGATGGTCAAATCCATGAACCAGATCGCCCATGCACTGCACAAGCAAACTATTGCCGAGTTTGTAGAAAATGAAGAAACGCTGGTGTTGTTGAAAAACTTTGGAGTGGATTTTGCTCAGGGTCACCACATTGGCAAACCGGACAGGCTTACAGCTGATTCAAACTGGATAAAGTCTGCCGCCGCAAATACGGAAACGGCTATTCTTCACTGACGACTTCAATTCTTTTATCCCTTTGGGTTTTATTTCCCGCTGCCTGCAGCAAAGCTGTTGGGCTTCATTTTATTCAGCCCAACCTGCAAATAAACTACCCCGCCGCAAGCGGGCGGGGTATCAGTTGTAAGTTCGCCTTCAGGCGAACATGTGCGGCTTTAGCCGCACCTACAATAGAACTTCGCTGCAAGCAGCAGGGAATTAAACCCTAAGAGATTAATACTCCATCCGCCTGTCGCGGTGTTGTTTAACGGCAGGCCAAAAAACTGTTTCAGCCTGCCGCCAGGACAACATCCGCTTAGGGTGATAACCAGGGCTATCAGTTACTTTCCTGCAGGAAGGTCAGAATATCCCGAGTCTGCTGGCCGGTCAGCCCTGCGCGAATGCGCATGTGATAAACCGTGGTCTTCCACTGATCATCCCGCAGTTCCCTGGGATCACGCACGTTATGGCAACGACCGCAGTTTTCCACCCATTGCATGGCGCCACGCGCAAAGTCTCCTGGCTGCTTTTCACCTGCCATTACCTGTGTGCTAATTCCCGCACCAGCCACGAATGCGGCAGCCAGCATTGTCCTGTTCAACGTTTTAATATTCAGTTTCATGTTCAATTCTCCTTAGAAGCCATAAGCCAGTTGCAGCAACAGACGATCGTCCGCAGTTAGTCCGGCATTTGGATTTTTATTGAATTCATAACCCACCTTGCCAATCACATTGCTGGCAAACAGGTAGTTGACGCCAACCATGCTCTGCTTTTTATCCAGGGCGTCATCCGGTGTGTCATATTCGCTGTAACGCACCACAGCTTCCCATTTTGCTTCGCCAAAACCATAGGCAGCCTGTACATACCAGGCTTCCCAGGCGCCAGAATCTGATACGGCGCTCGTAGCCTGTGAGCCATATTCCTGTTTGATATACTCACCGCGGAAATCAAGCTGGTTCAGATGCCAGGTAAAGTCGGCGCCAAGCACGTCATAACTACGGCTATCATCATACGTCCAGCCAGCCGCAGAAGAACCAGAGCGAATTGATACCTTGCCAGTAGCCGCTGAAACGCCCACATCCAGACGCTGGTTCGGGAAATACAGCCCAAAACGACCACCGCCTGTTTTCTTGCCGTCGCCGTCCTTGTTCAGTCCGGGGGTTTCGACCATTTCTATTTCCGTACCCGCGTCATTGGCTTCCAGTGTGGGGCCGTTACCGAGGTAGACAGCGTAGTTGGCGTAAATGCCTGACATGGGGAAACCACCACGCACCATCGCACCAACATCCGCATTGGGCGCGGCCTGATCATGACCAAAACCTACCGGAGCCGAGGCCATTTTGTTGATCCAGGAAGGATGTACGTTCTGACGGAACTGACCCAGCGGACTCAGGAACTTGCCTACGACCAGAGCGGCATAATCGCCAAGAAAAACATCAATGGTCATGTAGCCCAGTTCGGCTTCACTTTTTCCGGCTTCGTCAATACTGAATTCCAGCTCCGTTTCAAGCATGACACTTTCATTAAACTGGTAATGAATAATGGGAGAAAAACCACCGGCCTTGAATGTGCCCGGGGTTGATTTTGCATCGGTATAACCCACATCCGCAAAACCTGCAAGATGCACCAGGGTTGTCGGGCTTTTCCACTCTGCCGCACTTTCAACCTGCTGCTTCAGAGCATCAACTTCCGCTCTCAACTTTTCGATGTCCGTCTCGGCCCACGCATTTCCATATGCAACTAAACTTATAGCACATGCCAGTGCCGATAACCTGAATTTCATAGTGATACCCTCAAGATTTATATTTAAATAACCCACCGAGCTAACCCGTGGATCGCGCACGCGAACGATCCATACATACTCTGGACGTATTCGGAAGTAACTAAAAAATGCGTGCGAAAAATAGCAAGCAGTCTAGATAAGAAACAGCTCGGGTGGGGGTTGTTCGGGAGACTTATAAATACCGACAAGCAGCGGTACAGAAACAGCAGGTTTACTGCCGGGTACAAATACGCTGCCAGCAATATTTATACTCGCAGCCATGAAATGAAACATGGAGCAATTAACACTGCAATTATGGTTAGCGCAATTGCAATTATCGCAACAGGCGTTCTTGCCGTCAGCCTTGCCGTGATTAAGTTGGACGGGCGCAGCCGACACTTCCATCTGCATCGACATGTGTTCCATCTTGCCGCCAGAGCCATGCGCAAAAAACAGATGGCCGGAGGAATCCATCGTAGCCTGTATCAGCAGGCTAAACGAACCCAGCAGAAACAGAATGATCTGAAGATAAATCATACGCTTTTTGAAGGGTATTCCGGACATGCTAATTACTGGCTACGAATATGCAAATATAAGCGAAGTATAATAGACGCGACCACCAGCGTCTATTGATCCACGTCAGCCCGGATACATCTAAATAAAAGTTAAAAGTTCTAAATACCCGATCACTGGCGCGATCAAAGCACACTGCAGGTTCGCCTTCAGGCGAACCTGTGCGGCTGAAGCCGCAGGCCACACCATACATTCAGGGTGGACTGGTATTTGAAGCGCCTGTTTAGCATAAAATCAGATTGGCATATTCCAGCACCAGCCACTTACTGCCGGCGCTGGAAAAATTCACCTGCACCCGGGCATGGCGACCCTGGCCTTCATAATTCAGGACCACGCCTTCGCCAAACTTCTGATGCTGCACCCGCTGCCCAAGCTGAATGCCGCTGTCGTTTTCTTCCTGCATAAATGAACCCGCAGCCGGGTGGATAACAGACTCCGATGCAAACCCCTGCATACGCACTTCTTCGATATATTCTTCCGGGATCTCCCTGAGAAAGCGAGAGGGCCGGGTATATTTATCATCCCCATACAGGCGGCGCTTCTCGGCATAGCACAGGTTCAGCCTCTCCATCGCCCGGGTCATGCCCACATAACAAAGCCGGCGTTCTTCTTCCAGGCGCACGGGATCCTCGGCTGACAGGCGGTGGGGGAAGAGCCCTTCTTCCATACCGCAGAGAAATACCTGTTTAAACTCCAGCCCCTTGGCCGAGTGCAGAGTCATCAGCTGCACACAGTCGTCCCATTCCTCGGCCTGGGTTTCGCCCGCCTCCAGCGCCGCATGGGAAAGAAAGGCGGTCACCTCGTCCATCTCCGGCAGCTCATCATCATAATCATCAATATTGAAGCTGCGTCCGGCATTGACCAGCTCGTCCAGATTTTCCAGCCGCGCGCGCCCCTTCTCACCCTTTTCCTTTTCATAGTGGGCTCTCAGACCGCTGTGCTGGATCACCTGTTCGATTTTTTCGCCCAGGGTTATATCAGCAGTGGCGCCCTTGAGTGAGTCGATCAGCTCGGCAAAATTCTTTAACGCCCCCAATGCCCGCGCCGGCAGGGCTTTTTCTTCCTGCATCTGCCACAGCGCCTGCCACATGGATACGCCGCTGCTGCGCGCCACCTCGCGCAGGGCCTCGACGGTGCGGTTACCGATACCGCGGGTGGGCAGGTTGATAATGCGCTCTAATGAAGCATCATCCTGATTGTTGTTAATCAGCCGCAGATAGGCCAGTGCATCCCTGATTTCCTGACGCTCGAAGAAACGCAGGCCGCCGTAAACCCGGTAGGGAATGGCATTTTTGATTAAGGCCTCTTCCAGCACCCGCGACTGGGCGTTGGAACGATAAAGCAGGGCGCATTCGCTGCGCAGGCCACCGCCGTCCACCCAGTCCTGAATTTGCCCGGCAATATAATTAGCTTCATCTAGCTCATTAAACGCGCCATAAAGGCGAATCTTTTCACCGTCACTGCCCTCGGTCCAGAGATTCTTGCCCATGCGTTCGCTATTGTTGGCGATCAGGACATTGGCGGCATTGAGGATATTGCCGGTCGAGCGATAATTCTGTTCCAGCCGGAAAATGGTGGTGTTTGCATAATCCCGGCTGTACTGGTGAATGTTTTCCACCCGCGCGCCACGCCAGCCATAAATTGACTGATCATCATCGCCCACGGCAAACACATGACTGCCACCCCGTGCCAGCATACGTATCCAGGCATACTGGATAGTATTGGTGTCCTGAAATTCATCCACCAGAATATGCTTAAAACGCTGCTGGTAATGCTGCAGAAGCTGTGGTTGCTTCAACCACAGCTCATGCGCGCGCAGCAGCAGCTCGGCAAAATCCACCAGCCCCGACCGCTGACACATGGCTTCATAAGCCCGGTAGATTTCGATCATCTGCCGCAGGTGGGCATCATTATGGCAATCGATATTCTGCGGGCGCAGGCCTTCATCCTTGCGCGCATTGATATACCACTGCACTTCACGCGGAGGGTAATGATTCTCATCAATGCCCTGCTCGCGGATCAGCCGGCGCAGACTGCGCAGCTGATCATCACTGTCCATAATTTGAAAATCCTGCGGCAGATCGGCTTCCTGCCAGTGCGTACGTAACAGACGGTGAGCGATACCGTGAAAAGTTCCAACCCAGAGACCGCTGGCGGGGATGTTCAGGAGTTGCTCGATTCGTCCTCGCATTTCACCAGCGGCCTTGTTGGTAAAAGTCACCGCCAGGACGCCGTAGGGGGAGACGCCTTCGGCCTGCAATAGCCAGGCGATACGATGCACCAGCACCCGAGTCTTACCACTGCCGGCCCCGGCCAGCACCTGCACATGCCCGGCCGGAGCACAAACCGCCTGGCGCTGAGCCTCATTTAAGGGGTCGAGAATGTGGGAAATATCCATCTCGGCATTTTACCAGATTCGCCGCCAGACCGTGATCACAGGATAAAAACAGCCATTCGAAATTTGCCTTGCCTGTTGAGATCCATTATTTTCAGATAAACCAATAGGACTGAATAAAATTATGGACAACAATTTATCTGACTTCCAGAACCGTTACCGTGTGCTGCAGGAACAGTTCTGCGCTGATTTATCCGCTCGTCTGGAGCATATTCTCACCACAGGACACAACTGGCTTGCCACAGAAACACAGGCGATGCCGGACGACGAGTTTCTGATTTCAGCACATAAACTGGCGGGCTCAGCCGGCAGTTTCGGTTTTCCGGAGATCAGTACGCTTTGTCAGCAGATTGAGGACGCCATACGGGAAAACAATTCCGCCTCAAGGCAGGCCATCCCCGGCTTGCTGGATCAATTGCGGGCTTTTATCAAATAGTCGGCTCTTCAGTAAAATTTACCGGTTATCGTGAAACCCACAAAGGCGCGAAGACACCAATACATATCTCTCGCTCATAAATCGCCTCCTGAGAAGGCTCCACGTGATATCACGTGATAAACGCGACACCTTCCCCCTCCTTTATCGTTCTAATGACTGCCTTTGGCTCACGCCCCCGCAGGCTGAAATAATCCACTGCTTTTCCTTAATTATTAGCCGGATTTCACCCATTTGGGTGATGCGTAGCGCATATGGGATGCCTATCATTTCCTTAGCTATTGTATGTATTTGGCAAGATAACCTTTTTTAACGGATGTTTGCCGAAATGATCGGTGGTAAATTAGCCCATGCCGCTATTACCAGTGTCAGCGCTGTCGGCGCAGGCGTGACGATAGAATTGATCGAAGTGGATGCGAGCGGTAATCAGGTGGGCGATGCGATCGCCTCAGCCACCACCGATGCCAGTGGCGCTTATTCATTAACAGTGCACTCAGGATTTTCACCTGACAGCAAATATGTCATTCGCGCAACCGGCATAAATGAATCGATGGATGTGCGTGTTACCAGCACGAGCAATGACATTGACCCGGTCACCGATGCGGTCAGCGACCTGGTGACAACAATCGCGGCTGATCTGTCAACAATCTCAGTTACGGAAATCACTGAAATCAGGGATGCCCTGGATGGTATTGCTCAAAATGTAGATCCTGCCGGTTTAACCGCTGAAGCCCTGTCGGCAGCCTTAAAGACCGAAGCAAATAATGATGAAGTGTTTAGCAACCAGTTGAACAGCACCGTAGCAGCGGGTTCGATCTGCGGGACAGTAACCAACAGTAGCGGTTCCCCCCTGGCTAACATTCGGGTTGTGGCTCAAGACTTTCGGGCGCCCTGGAACCCCAGGTCCTTTGGACGTGGTTTTCCAGGTCGCACTAAATTTTCTACGATGTCGATAACTGCTACAGAGTATTTCTGCCCGAGCAGGAGCGGGACTGAAAGAAACGGGAAAAGGAGGCGGCGGCGTAAAGGCAGATTGCATAACTAAATAGCTGTTCCAAATACCGCCCTCATCAGAGGCTTTCAGAAGGGGCGCGATTTTTGCGTTCTTTGCAAAAAATCGTGAACCTTCTGAAAGTCCTTCTGGATGAGTTTGTTAGATTTTTCTTTCTGCTGGAGTGTCTTCTAATTTGAGCAATCGTTCACTTCGCCAAATTCTAACTACGTGAATCAATTTTTCTTCTCTTAGATATACCACCCTGAATGGGCCATGAATCAATTCACGAATTTTATCTGTATTGAACTCGGGTACTTTTCTACCAATATCAGGGTTTGCGGGTATCGTTTCGATGTGCTCAATTATGCTGACTACAAATTGTTCCCCTATATGTGGAACACCTGTCTCAGTGTAATATTCTATTATTGACTCAAAATCAGTAAACGCAGAATCAGATATTAAAATCTTCAAGTGTTAAGACCCAATTTCTTTTTAACATCTTCAAGGCTTTGCTCTTTGCCTTCTTTTATTTCCACTAAGCCCTGAGTTACGGCCTTCATAAATGCCCGTTCTTCCTCAAGATTTTCATATTCTTCTAGTCCCTGCACCACGGCTACTCCACGACCTCTGCTTGTTAATAGTATTGGTCTGTGAGTATCTTGTGCTCGATTTACTATTTTCCCAGGGTTAACTTTCAAATCTGACAGTGGGACTATATCTTGAGAAAACTTGATAGGCATGTGTATTTGCTCCAAAAGGTGCTGTTAATGGGTCTGATTATAGCACCTGTGTACAGGACCTCAAGAGAAATCTAACGACAAGGGTAACTGGCTGGCAACGAAGCGCAGCGTAGTTGCCAGTCCATGTTGACCCGCTTGTTATACCCTCAACCCCTGCGGATTACGCTGATACCACGCTATCGCCTTGTTAACTTCGTTGACCCAAAATGACGTGATGGACTCTTCTGATAAATCCGGTATAGCACCAAGATCATTCATCCATTCAAAGAATATTTCGCTAGGTCTATTTTCAGCCAAACCTGCCACTAAGGCACTTGCCATAAAATCATAATCTCGATATGAGATATATGAGAGATAACCAAGGCAATCACCCACAATCCGTCTATGGAGGCCATGCCAATCATGGACATCAATTACAAAAGGATGACCGTCATTGACATTCGAAAACTTGAAAGTCACTCCTGCGACAAGGTTAGAATAGGAAATCAATGATGACCCAAGTCTAGCCGTCCTACATATCCTGTCTTGAAACTCTTGTAGGACTCCGTTTTCATCATTTAGCGCATATGGCCATTCCACTTTCTCTAGTGCTGCCAAGATTATTTTTCTACTCACGAGTTTTTCCTATTGGGTATAACAGTACACTTTAGGTATTACCGTTCGTCCTGAGCCTGTCGAAGGACAAGCAGATTAGGCACTCTATTCACAGTATTTCCACGTTCATGGTTCGACAAGGCTCTCCTGAGCGAAACCGAAGCCTGCCGTGAGTTTATCGAACGGGGCTCACCACGAACGTAGAAATTCACAAGTGATCTGGTATTTGGAACAGCTATTTAGCTCCCCCATTTGAAGGTAAAACCCACGCAGGCTATCTTAATTGATTCAACTCACCTCAAGGCCGGTCACAACTAAAGTTGTGTAACCGCTTCCCTGTCATCAGTAAGTTTGCTGAGTATGGCTGCCGGGATGGGGCGACGCTCACCCTGCAGCGGCCACTGACGAGTCTGCGCCAGCTGTCGCAGGTGAGCAACCCGCTCCGCTGTTTGAGGATGTGAGTTGAGTAAGGATG
>JASBTR010000028.1 GCA_030148325.1 Gammaproteobacteria bacterium | reverse complement strand
GATATTGCGGAAACAAAAGTAGCTCAGGTTAACGATTATTCAAGCCAGAATGAGCATCCCCTGAAATGTACGATGGAAGCTGAAAGTTGAACCAAATTAGAAGGAAATCGGCATGTTAAACAAAGAGCTGGAATTGACCCTCAACAACGCGTTCAAACGTGCGCGACAGTTGAATCACGAGTTCATGACAGTAGAGCACCTGCTGCTTGCCCTGCTGGAGAACGATGCCGCCACCAGTATCCTGCGCGCCTGTGGCGCCAGCCTGGAATCCCTGCGTAAGGATCTCTCCACCTTTCTGGATGAAACCACACCCTTAATGCCGATGGATGACGAGCGTGAAACCCAGCCTACTCTGGGCTTCCAGCGAGTCCTGCAGCGCGCGGTTTTCCACGTCCAGTCTTCCGGTAAGCGCGAAGTCAGCGGCGCCAACGTGCTGGTAGCCATCTTTAGCGAACAGGAATCCCAGGCCGTCTATTTTCTGAAGAAACAGGATATTTCCCGACTGGAAGTCGTTAATTACATTTCCCACGGTATTTCCAGAATATCGGATAATGAACAGACAGAAACCGGCGGTCATACCGACGAGGAAACCAGCGAGACTGCAGCGCCGAACCCGTTGCAGCAATATACCGTTAACCTGAATGAGCAGGCCCGCAACGGTAAGATCGATCCGCTCATCGGCCGCAAACATGAAGTTGAGCGCACTATCCAGATCCTCTGTCGCCGACGCAAGAACAACCCCCTGTTTGTTGGTGAAGCCGGTGTCGGTAAAACCGCGCTGGCTGAAGGACTGGCTAAAAAAATCGTTGATGCTGATGTGCCGGAAATCCTGAGTAACTGCACTATTTATTCACTGGATCTGGGAGCCTTGCTGGCCGGTACCAAGTACCGCGGTGACTTTGAAAAACGTCTCAAGGCGGTGCTGGCCGAGTTGCACAAGGATGAAGGAGCGGTACTGTTCATCGATGAAATCCACACCATCATTGGCGCCGGTGCGGCATCCGGTGGTGCTATGGACGCCTCCAACCTGATCAAACCGGTGCTGTCCAATGGTGAGCTCAAGTGCATTGGCTCAACCACCTATCAGGAATACCGTGGTATTTTTGAAAAAGATCGGGCATTGGCGAGGCGCTTCCAGAAAGTCGATGTGTCTGAACCTACTGTTGAGGAATGCATACAGATTCTGGAAGGGCTGAAAAGCCGCTTTGAGGAACATCATGACGTTCGCTATACCCGCCAGGCCCTGCGCACGGCGGCCGAACTGTCCGAGCGTTACATCAACGATCGTCATCTGCCCGATAAGGCGATTGACGTGATCGATGAGGCCGGCGCCAACCAGCGCATGCAAACCGCCTCCAAACGCAAGAAAACTATTGGCGTGCGCGACATTGAAAACATTGTCGCCAAGATTGCCCGTATCCCGCCGAAGACCGTATCTTCCACTGATATGGAAGTGCTGCGCAATCTGGAACAGGATCTGAAACTGGTGATTTACGGCCAGGATCAGGCTATCGAGGGCCTCTCAGCAGCGATTAAACTTTCCCGCGCCGGACTGGGACACGAGGATAAACCCATCGGCTCCTTCCTGTTTGCCGGCCCTACCGGGGTAGGCAAAACCGAAGTAACCAAACAGATGGCGCGGATTATGGGTATCGAGTTTATCCGTTTCGACATGTCCGAATATATGGAAAGCCATACCGTATCTCGCCTGATTGGCGCACCGCCGGGGTATGTCGGCTACGATCAGGGCGGTTTGCTGACCGAGGCTATCAACAAGAATCCGCATGCCGTGTTGTTGCTGGATGAGATTGAAAAAGCCCACCCGGAAATTTTCAATTTGTTACTCCAGGTGATGGATCACGGCACCCTGACGGACAACAACGGCCGCAAGGCAGATTTCCGCAATGTGGTTCTGGTGATGACGTCCAACGCGGGCGCTGATCGCATTAATCGCGCTTCCATCGGTTTTTCGCAGCAGGATCATTCCAGCGACAATATGGAAGCGATCAAGAAGACCTTCACGCCGGAATTCCGCAACCGGCTGGACGGCATTATTTCTTTCAAACAGCTGGGACCGGACGTTATTGGTCAGGTTGTCGACAAGTTCATCTTCGAGCTGGAAGGGCAGCTGGAAGAAAAGGGCGTCAGCCTGCATGTCGATGACGAGGCGCGCACCTGGCTGGCTGTGCACGGCTATGATCCCAACATGGGCGCACGGCCAATGGCACGTCTGATTCAGGACAGGATCAAAAAACCGCTGGCAGAGGAATTACTGTTTGGCAAACTGGCCGGTGGTGGCGAGATTCGAATCAGCGTGGAGAATGACGAATTCAGTTTCGAGCTGGAGAGTAAGGAAGAATTAGCTACGCACTAACATGGATGTGCGTGCAGATTGATGTTGTTGGGCTTCATTTCATTCAGCGCCAACCTACGCATTTATTGACGTGCAGGTTGGCGCACAGCAACGCGAAGCCCAACAAAACAATACAGATATTGCAGAAGTTTTAGCGGCCGCGGAAAACGATGCGACCCTTGCTTAAATCGTAAGGGGTTAGCTGGACTGTGACTTTGTCGCCGGTAAGGATACGGATATAGTGTTTGCGCATTTTACCTGAGATGTGCGCGGTGACAACGTGACCATTTTCCAGCTCTACGCGGAACATGGTGTTCGGCAGGGTTTCGCAAACCGTACCTTCCATTTCAATGTGTTCTTCTTTCGCCATTCGGTGTTAATGCCTGTTTGTGACCTGAAATTACCAGGTGCGCATAATGCCTGAAACAGGCGGAATATTCAAA
>JASBTR010000023.1 GCA_030148325.1 Gammaproteobacteria bacterium | reverse complement strand
AGGAATCACCGCGAGCATACCGGCGAGCAAATAACGTTGTAAATTTTTCATGTGTTTCTTCGTTGGTTTTTATCGGTGGCTAAACGTAATGGCATCATTCGGCCCAGTGTATCTCGAATTTGCTGTGCGGTTAAGTGCTGTACCCGTGCAGGGTCTCCCCAGGCTGGAAAACAGTATTGCAGGGTGGGCAGCGCGTCTTGGCCTGCCGGGTTAAACAGCAGTGCCCCGTCGCCGGATAATTGCTTTCTCAATTTCCACCAGAATCAGCACCGAAGACGCCACTGCGATGACACGCAGCCAGGCTTCGACACTCATGGCGGTGGTGGCGAACAGCGTCTGCATGGGGCTGAAGTAGGTAAAAGCCATCTGAAAAAATAAAAGCAGTCCAATGGCATATAGCACGTAACGGTTTCCGGACAATCCCTCATAGGTCAAAGACGGGGCTAGCAGATAACGGGCGCTGAACAGATAGAAGACCTCGAACATCACCAGGGTGTTGACGGCCACGGTGCGCGCCAGTTCGATGGAAGCGCCGTGATCCCGTTCCCAGAGGAACAGCCCGAAGGTGCCGCTGACCAGGATCAGCGAGACAAAAATGATGCGCCAGATGAGAAAGCCGGAAAGAATAGGTTCGCGAGGATCCCGCGGTGGTCTTTGCATGACATTATGTTCAGCCGGCTCGAAGGCCAGAGTCAGGGCCAGGGTCACCGCGGTAATCATGTTGACCCACAGGATCTGCGCCGCGGTGATGGGTAGCAGGCGGCCCATGACGATAGCCGCGATGATAGTCAACGCCTCGCCGCCGTTAGTGGGCAGTACGAAGAGGATAGACTTCTTCAGGTTGTCGTAGACCGTACGGCCTTCCTCCACTGCATGGGCGATGGAGGCAAAGTTGTCATCGGTTAGCACCATCTCCGCCGCTTCCTTGGCAACCTCGGTACCCTTAAGCCCCATGGCGACGCCGACGTCGGCGCGTTTTAGCGCCGGTGCATCGTTGACGCCGTCGCCGGTCATGGACACCACTTCCCCGGCAGCCTGTAGCGCGGTCACCAGTTGCAGTTTCTGTTCCGGGGAGACGCGGGCAAAAATATCAGACCGCTGGACGGCCGCTTGTAACTGCGCATCGTTATAGGTTTCCAGCTCGGTGCCTTTGACCACTGTAGTACCATCGCCGATGCCCATCTGGGCGCCGATCGCGCGAGCGGTGACGGCATGATCACCGGTGATCATTTTCACCCGGATGCCGGCCGACTGGCAGGCGCGCACCGCCCGAGTCGCTTCTTCACGCGGCGGGTCGATGATGCCCACTACCCCCAGCAGAGTAAGACCATTTTCAACATCGCCGAAGGCAAGGCTTTGATGTTCGGCAGCGGCCGGTTTGAAAGCGATGGCCAGCAGTCGCTGGCCGCGGCTGGCCATGGTGTCCATGCAGGTTTCCCAGTAGGTTCTGTCCAGAGCGGCATTTTCACCGCGCATGCGCTGCTGATGGCACATTTCCAGTACCCGTTCCGGCGCACCCTTGAGGTAGATAAAGCCGTGCCCGGCGTGGTCGTGATGCAGGGTGGCCATGAAACGATGCTGCGACTCGAAGGGGATGGCGTCGGTGCGTGGATATTGAGTCTGACAGAGGTTTTGATCCAGGCCTGCTTTTAGCGCCAGGCTTACCAGCGCGCCTTCAGTCGGATCCCCCTGCATTAGCCACTGGCCATTCGTTTCTAACAGAGTAGCGTCATTGCACAATAATGCGGCCTGAGCTATTTCCTTCAGTAGTGGAAATTCTTCGAGGCTGATCTCGCGCTCATTGAGGTTGAAGGCGCCGTGAGGATCATATCCTGTGCCGCTGACTTCACAGGTGCCGGCGCCAGTTGCCAGACTCTGCACGGTCATTTCATTGCGGGTAAGTGTACCCGTTTTGTCCGAGCAGATGACCGTGACCGAACCCAGGGTCTCTACTGCCGGCAGGCGGCGAATGATAGCATTCTTTTTTGCCATACGCTGCACACCGATAGCCAGGGTAATGGTCATGATGGCGGGCAATCCTTCCGGGATACCGGCCACCGCCAGACCCACGGCGGCAAGGAACATTTCCCCGGCAGAATAATCCTGTAGCAGCACGCCATAGGCAAAGGTTGTGGTGGCAATAATACCAATGGCGATGGTGAGCCACCTGGCAAAAATGGTCATCTGCCGCAACAATGGCGTGGTGAGTATCTGTACATGTTGCAACATGCTACTGATGCGGCCAATTTCGGTGTAGTCACCGGTAGCTATTACTACACCCTGTCCCTGTCCATAGGTGACCAGGGTACCCGAGTAGGCGAGACATTTGCGATCGCCAATGGTGGCATGCTCCGCCACCGGCTGAGTGAACTTTTCCACTGGCGCCGATTCGCCGGTGAGCATAGCCTCTTCGATGCGCAGCTCACGGGTTTTAAACAAGCGCAGGTCTGCTGGAACCTTGTCACCGGACTGGAGTAATACGACATCGCCAGGAGCCAACTGATCAGCGGGGAGGTTGATGAACTTGCCATCACGTTTAACCATAGCTTGTTGGGAGAGCATATTGCGGATGGCATCCAGAGCCTTTTCCGCCTTGCCTTCCTGGATGAAGCCTATAAAAGCGTTGATGATTACCACGCCAAGGATGACACCGCTGTCTACCCAGTGGCCGAGCAGGGCGGTAACGACACCGGCTCCCAGCAGCACATAGATGAGGAGGTTGTGAAACTGTGCGAGAAATCGCGCCAGCGGGCCTTTTTTCTTTGCCGGACGTAGTCGATTGACGCCATACTCCTGCAGGCGGCGTTCAGCATCCTGCTGTGACAGGCCATCCATAGACGAAGATACCCTCTGGAATACGGTATTGGTATCGAAGATGTGCCAGGGTGAGGTAATGACTGGATCATGATTAGACATCTTCAGTTTCTCCTCAGTTGACTGTGCTTTACAGATGGGGCTTGGGTTCTGATTTGTCAACGGGGTATTGTGAAGTGGATTCGTCACAATCACTATCATGGGCGTGCCTTTTCTCACGCTGAAAATCAATCGACGTGCTGACACGGATTGCTCCCAGAGCCAGCAGCAATACACTGAGGGCGTATATGCTCCCAGTATCCAGCTTGTGATTGAACAGCTCAATCATGATATGTCTGAGAACGAAAACAATGCCGGCATCGATGATGGGGGTCAGGCGCAGCCGGTGTGAGGTAAAATATTCGAACAGCGAGCGAGACAGCTCAATGAGTATGAAGAGGGTAAGCACATCAGAGAATATATAGAGGTAATTGCCGGTGATGCCACCTTCCTGAAACAGCTCACTAAGCCGGTAGAACAGGCGCACCACGCCGATGATCATCGTCAGGGTGATAAACAGCAGGATGACGGCGAAAACCAGGTCAATGGTCTTGTTGAAGAGTTTTTTGATACGGGTGGACATTAATAATACATCTGGCCTGGCCATGCCTGTGATCTCTTGTATTTATGGGCGAACCTGCGTGTTACCGCGAGTGTAATTCACATGTTGTTTGCCAGCAATTAATATTTTATTAATTGAAAAACAGGTTGCAGTCACCTACAGTCACCTACAGTCAGCTTACCGTAACGGAGAAAAACCATGTTGGAGTCGGATTCTATTCTGCACGCACTGGTTGCGGGTTTCCAGAGCATGACAGCCCAGGCGCTGGCGTACCTGCCCAGGATTACAGCAGCAGTGCTGCTATTGGTGCTTGGCTGGCTATTGGCGCGGTTGCTGCGCCTGCTAGTCGTGCGTACTATCGGGAGCCTGGATCGGTTGTGGCGGAAGCTGATTTCGAAACGAGGTCTCGATCATCTGCAACCACGTCATCCACCAGCTCGTATTGTGGGTGAACTGGTGTTCTGGCTGTTGATGCTTATCTTTGTCACCCTGGCCACGGAGATCCTTGGGCTGGGCGTTTTCGGAACCTGGCTAAAACAAATTTTTACTTATCTGCCATTAGCTACAGTTGGTCTGCTCATCATACTTGTCGGTTTCGTGGTTAGTTCCCTGGCACGTGATCTGGTGGCCTCCGCGGCCGCTTCTGCCGGACTTTCCCATGGGGATCTACTGGCGCGCGCAGCCCAGATCATTATTCTGTTTATTGCCATTGTTATTGGTATCGATCAAATTGGTATTGATATCGCATTTCTTTCCGTGATAGCAGGGATTATTCTGGCCACCATGCTGGGTGGCATTGCACTGGCGTTTGGCCTGGGAGCACGTAACCATGTCAGTAATATTATTGCTGCTAATCAGCTACGGCAGATCTATCAGGTCGGTGACAAAGTGCGCATAGGTGAAATAGAGGGACACGTGATGGATATCATGATATCGCGGGTGATCATCGAAACTGAGGCAGGCAGTGTCGATATTCCGGCAAAGCTATTTGATGAGCAGGTAACGATTCTCATTGAGAAGGGCGCCTGAGGTGAAAGTTGATAACCCACTATCGAAGGAATTTCTCTTGCGTTACCCAACCGAGGCGGCACGGGTGCTCGAGCAGGTGTCGGCTGAACATGTGGCGGCGCTATTCAATGAGTTACCGCCACAGATAGGGGCGCCAGTGGTGATTTCCATGCTGCCGGAGATGGCGGCAGCCTGTGTAGGACTGATGGGAGCATTGTCGGCAGCAAATTTGTTGACTGAACTGCCCCCCTCTTCCGCAGCACGTATCTACCGTTTGTTGGCGCCTGCGAAACGTGAAGAGCTGGCTGGTTTTTTATCTGACAAAACCCGAAGCCAGTTTCCTCGTTACCTGACATATCCACCCGCATCTGTAGGTGCTTTGCTTGATCCCGGGGTTGATATGCTACCGGAGAATGTGACCGTGAGTGAGGCCATCCGTCGCATCGAACGTATTGGTCACCCTGTCAGTTGTGAGATCTATATTATTAACGATGCGCACCAGCTGGTTGGGATGATTGATCTCGGCAGGTTATTGACATCAAGCCACCATGCCAGGTTAAGGGATATCATGAGTCACAAGACACAGCGGGTATCCGTGCATGCTGCTGCAGAATCATTGCTGTCACACCCAGGCTGGGCGGCGCGCCGCAGGTTACCCGTGGTAGAACGGGACAACACGCTGGTCGGTGTGCTGGATTACACCTGTCTGCAGGAAGCGATGGGCGAAACAGGATCCGTTGAGAGGCACGATCCACTGGAGAACCTGCTGTCCCTTGCGGGGCTCTACTGGCTCAGTATGGCCCAACTGCTGGACAGCGTGTTGAGTATCGCTGGATCTGACAAAGGAGAGCGACAATGAGTACCGATGCCATACACGCGGTGCATGCCCTGAACCAGGCCTTTCTGCGGCGCCATCCGTTGCCAGCACAGCAGGCTGTGAACCAGCTATCTGTAGGAGATTTGCTCGTGCTGTTACAGGCCCAGCCTGCTGCCGAGATGGTCAGGTTGTGGGATGGGTTAATGCTGGATATGGCCACCACCGTGCTACAACGACTTCCGGAAAAAAACATCAGGCAAATCCTGCAGCGTGGTGATCCGGTACACATGGCGCGCGTGCTGGTGAGGCTGGCTGCAGAGGAACGACAGCGTATGATGGCGCTTGTCGATAGCTCGCGGCAGCGTGAGTTGAATTCGCTGGTGCAGTACCCTGACGAGAGTGCCGGTTCGCTAATGAACCCGCGTTTTCTCCCCTTGAGGGAAACATTCACTGTCAGGGAGGTGTTGCACCGAATTCGCAAATTCAAACCGCGCTTTTCCCGGCAACTATATATCACCGACAGTGAAGGGCGGCTACAAAGTATGGTCGAGATGCACCGGCTCGCCCTTGCAGAGACAGGAGATACGCTGGCTGCATTGGCGCAGCCTGTTCCGGGTCTGGTGGAGGCAACGGCAACGCGAGAAGAGGTGGTGGAGCAGCTGGAAACACATCGCGTCACTGACCTGCCGGTCGTAGATATCGCCGGCTGCCTTATTGGTATCATCCATTACGATGCTCTGATGGAGGCCGTACGCGAGGAAAGCAGTGTGGATATTCTCACTATGGTAGGTGCTAGCCGGGATGAACGTGCCCTGTCACATATTGGTTT
>JASBTR010000016.1 GCA_030148325.1 Gammaproteobacteria bacterium | reverse complement strand
GTTAGGCTGATTTTGAGGAAATTTTAGTCCTGACAAGGCATTTTTTACGTATCAATGCACTCCATTGATAGTAAAAAATAACGCAGGCAGGGCTAAAATTAGCCAAAATCAGACAATAGATGAAAGATCAACAGACCCTGGTGTTTTCAATTTCCTCGCAGCAGCCGGTTGAGCGAAAATCAGTAGGAGCGGGCTCGCCCGCGAATAGTTTGAGGTTCAGGCAACTGCTTTCGCGAGCAAGCTTGCTCCTACGATCTAATACCCCGTCCGCTTGCGGCGGGGTTGTTTGTTGAATTTATTCAGATATGCCAACTAACAGGGGACCAGTGTTCTATCCATGTGATAATTACGGATTCAGCGTGCCTGTGGTGTTTCGCACTGCGCCTTGTCGTGAACGTTGACAGGCTAACTGAACTTGCAATTATCTTATGGATAGAACACTGGACAAGATTCATATTGCAGTGGCCTCCGGCTCTATACGGCATCGTAAATATTTACAGAATATGATGCAGGGGATTGGCCTCAAAATTGTTATCAACGAACCCCTGAGTGAGCAGTTTTTTCGCAAGCTCGATAGTGCTTCGCCGGATGTGGTTTTGCTGGATATCGATGAAAGCACACATGATGATTCGGTGCTACTGGATAGATTGCTGGATGATGTCGATATTCCCATCATCTTTAATGATGTTTCCGCCCTGACGCATGACCAGCAGGGTGAGCAGTCCAGGTGGTATGCCAAGCTGCTGCTCAAGATTGCTGAGTTGACGGGGCGCCCGGAATGGGAGGCGCTGGATGTCAGCAAGGTGCTGGCAGACACGGTCTCTGGCAAAGTGGTAAAAGCAAGGCCGGCAAATGTTTCGCAGGACCTGGCAAGAAATGTCTGGGTGCTGGGCGCTTCACTGGGCGGGCCTGAAATGCTAAAACAGTTTCTAATGGCCGTCCCGGAAGATTTGCCCGTCGCTTTTATTCTGGCGCAGCATCTTGGGGAAAACTTTATGGCGCTGCTGGCAGAACAACTGGACAGGATGACCTCATTTAGCGTGATGCCGGCAGAGCAAGGACATGTTCTGTGTCACCAGCAGGTCGTGGTTGTTCCGGTTGACCAACGCCTGAGGATTAACCCGATAGGTGCGATTGAATTGCAAGCGCTTGAAAAGCCCACGCGTTATGTGCCTTCGATTGATCTTGTGGCTGCTGATATCGGCCTGCGTTATCAGGAAAAGGCCGGCATGATAGTTTTCAGTGGTATGGGTGACGATGCCGCTGTGGGTGCGAAAAGGATGCGTGAAGTCGGCGCCCAGGTCTGGGCGCAGGAAGCCCGGTCCTGCGTGATTAGCGCCATGCCGGATAATCTACGCCTGCGGGGACTGGTCAATGTATCGGCGACGCCGCTGGAAATGGCGGAAATGTTAAGTACCTACTATTCTTCTGAGAGAAGATTAAATTATTAATCAAGGCACATCTGTGTTCAGGTAAACAAGTATGGCTAACCTTACAACAGAAGGTTCACGAAAAGGCATATCAAGCGCGCGTAGTAAGGATACGCTGCACTGCCTGTTAATTCCTCTACAGGGAGTAAAGATCCTGTTGCCTAATACTGCGGTGGCCGAAGTGATTGCTTATGTTACGCCCGAACCCGTGGAGAATGCTCCGGACTGGCTGTTGGGAAATATTATCTGGCGTGATGAGAAAGTGCCACTGCTGTCCTTTGAGCTGCTTGTGGGCAAACAGGAACGCTCAGTACAGCGTATTGCGGTCTTGAACACACTGAATGGCAATCCTGATCTTCCTTATATGGCGCTATCGATTCAGGGTATACCTCAGCTGAGGCTGATTCAGGAAGCGGGTATTGTGGTGACCGAAATGGATAGTAAAACAGATGCGGTTTCCGCCTCGATAGACTTCGCCGGTGAGTCTGTGCTGATACCGGATCTGGACAATCTGGAACAGGAGCTGCTGGCATTAAACAGTATTTAATCTCTGTAGGTGCGGCTTCAGCCGCACGCGGAGGTGGGTATACAGGCAGCGCCTGCTTTTGGGGTATGGGTTTCGTTTATAGGGCTCCGCGTTCGCCTGAAGGCGAACAATTGCCTGGTATTAAGTTTTAGGCGAAACAAAAACAAACAGGAATAATCAAAAAAGTCTTCTCTGTGTCCTCTGTGGTAAATAAAATTCAGGCGTGCCTGTTTAAATCTCCCCACAAAGTTTGCAGGGCGCTGAGGCCGGCGACGACGGCTGTTTCTGTTCGTAGTATGCGCGGGCCGAGGCTGACCGCGGTAAAGCCGCCTGCAGTCGCCGCCGCGATTTCTTCATCGGAAAATCCACCTTCCGGACCAATTGCCAGTCGCAGTTGTTGTGGCGGCGGATGAATCTGGCCCAGCACCTGACTGGCCTGTGGTGCAAGGATGAGATCAATCTCAGCGTTGTCCATTTCGATCCAGCGGGAAAATGTCATCGGTGCATGTAAGTCGGCAAGCCGGTTGCGCCCGCATTGCTCGCAGGCGCTGATAATGATGGCCTGCCAGTGACGCAGACGATTCTGGATACGTTTTTCATCCAGCCTGACGACACAGTGCTGACTGAACAGCGGGGTTATTTCCGTTGCCCCCAGCTCAACCGCTTTCTGTATGGCATAGTCCATGCGCTCACCCTTTGAAATACCCAGCCCCAGATGAATCGCCAGCGGTGATTCCCGCTCAGGGCTGTGTTTCTCATCCAGCAAGACCGTAGCCCGACGTTTCTCCGCTAGAATAAGCCTTGCCGTATATTCATCCCCCCTACCATTGAACAGAATCAATGCAGCCCCCGGCCTGAGCCGTAAAACCTGAAGCACATACTGGCGGGCGCGATCATCGAGTTCGACCTCGGCACCGAGGGTAAGGGAAGCGGGGAGATAAAGACGGGAAATCCGCATAGGAGATCAGGGACGAGGGACGAGGGACGAGGGACGAGGAAAGGCGGAGAGGGCGCTATTATTAAACATTATTGTCACAGTGTTAGTATTGTAGAATCGTAAAGTTATAAGTAACAAGGGAAAATGTTTGTTTCTCGTCACTCGTCACTCGTCACTCGTCACTCGTCACTCGTCCCTTTCCCGTCGCTATCTCAATCCCCTCTACCGCCACCTTCGCCATCAGCTCGATCTCATCAGGAGTAATAACATAGGGGGGGATAAAATAAACCACATTGCCAAGCGGTAGTAGTAATACTTCGTTTTCAAGTGCGTGCCGGTAAACCTTGAGGCCGCGGCGTTCCTGCCAGGGATAGGCTTCTCTGGTATTTTTATTTTTGACCATTTCAATCGCCAGAATCATACCGGTCTGGCGGACTTCGGCCACATGAGGGTGATCGGTTAGCGCAGCTGTGGCCAGCTGCATTTTATGCGCAAGTTTTTTGTTGTTAGCAATGACATCATCTTCTGCGAAAATATCCAGGGTCGCCAGCGCCGCACTACAGCCCAGGGGGTTGCCGGTAAAACTGTGGGAATGCAGGAAGGCGGTCAGGTTTTCATAGTTATCATAAAAAGCCTGGTAGACATCATCGGTCGTGAGGGTTACCGATAATGGTAGATAACCGCCGGTTAGCGCCTTGGACAGGCACATGAAATCGGGTGAGATATCAGCCTGCTCGCAGGCGAACAGGCTGCCGGTGCGACCGAAACCGACGGCGATTTCATCCGCGATTAAATGCACGTTAAATTCATCGCAGGCCTCGCGCAGTAACTTCAGATAGATGGGATCATACATACGCATATTACCGGCGCATTGCACCAGTGGTTCGATGATGACGGCGCAGATTTCTTCATGGCGCTGCGCCAGTACCTCGCGCATGTGCGCAAACATCTTGCGCGAATGTTCCTCACAGGATTCATCGGGCCTGCGGTGGTAGCAATCGGGAGAGGCGACGGTGATCATTTCCATCAACAGCGGGGCGTAGGTTTCCTTGTACAGGGGCACATCACCAGCGGCCAGCGCGCCCAGCGTTTCGCCATGATAACTGTTGCTCAGGTTGACGAAACGGGTTTTGTTTTTTTGTCCTTTGTTACGCCAGTAATGAAAGCTCATTTTCAGCGCGACTTCGACCGCCGAGGACCCATTGTCGGCAAAAAAACAGCGGTCAAGCCCGGCGGGGGTGATTTCGATCAGACGTTCGCTCAGTTCAATTGCCGGTTCATGACTGAAGCCGGCGAGAATGACATGCTCAAGCGTATCCAGCTGGGTTTTTATGCGTGCATTGATACGGGGATTGCAATGGCCAAAGATATTCACCCACCAGGAGGAGATCGCATCGAGATAACGTCGCCCTTCAAAGTCCTCCAGCCAGACACCTTCAGCGCGCCTGATCGGAATCAGCGGCATGAATTCGTGATCCTTCATCTGCGTGCAGGGATGCCAGATTGTCCGCAGATCGCGATCTATCAGGGTTGAGTTATTCATGAGGTTTTGTGGGATCTGTTAACAGTATACTTAAGTGACGAGTGACGAGTGACAAGAGGGGGAAGGTTTTTTCCTCGTCCCTTGTCACTCGTCCCTTCTGGAAGAATCTGGGTTTGTGATTGAAATCACAAACCCAGATTCTTCCAGATAGCCATACTGGCCTCAGCCTGATTCATACTATAAAAATGCAGCCCCGGCGCACCGGTTTCCAGTAACTGGTGGCAGAGATCGGTAATGACATCTTCGCCGAAGGCCTTGATGCTGTCCGTGTCATCGGCAAAAGATTCCAGTCGTTTACGCATCCAGCGAGGGATCTCAGCGCCGCACATATCAGAGAAACGGGCGAGGTTGCTGTAGTTGGTGATCGGCATAATGCCGGGTACGATTGGTACATCTACGCCGAGCCGTTCACAGTCATCAATAAATCGGAAATAGGCATCCGGGTTGAAAAAGTACTGGGTGATGGCGCTGTTGGCACCGGCGTCTATTTTACGTTTGAAATTTTCGAGATCACTTCGTGTATTAACGGCCTGGGGGTGAAACTCGGGATAGGCCGCGACTTCGATATGAAAATGATCACCGAATTCTGTACGAATAAATTCTACCAGCTCATTAGCGTGATGAAATTCACCGCTGGTATGCATACCAGACGGCATGTCGCCGCGCAGGGCAACGATGCGGTGAATGTCATTATCGATGTACTGTTGCAATAATTCATGCAGGCGTTGGCGACTGGCGCCAATGCAGGTTAGGTGAGGTGCAGCATCAAACCCGGCCTGACGAATCGACATGATGGTATCAAACGTGCCCTGCTGAGTACTGCCGCCGGCGCCATAGGTAACGGAAAAATATTTTGGCTTCAGCGAACCGAGCTGGTCACGCACGAGCTTGAGTTTCTCCACGCCTTTGTCGGTTTTGGGCGGGAAAAATTCAAAACTGAATTGTGGGCTGTATTGTCTTTGGCTCTCCATAATATTCATAACCTTGAAGATTAAATGAATGCTCTGGAAATAACGCAAAGAACGCAGAGCCGCAGAGAACGCAAAGTTAAAAAACTCTGCGTTCTCTGCGCCTTCGCGTTCTCTGCGTTACTAATCAGAGGCGTGCCTAGTAACGATAGTGATCAGGCTTGTAAGGTCCTTCAACCGGTACGTTGATATAGTCAGCCTGTTCCTGATTCAGCGTGGTCAGGTTTGCGCCGATTTTTTGCAGATGCAGGCGGGCGACTTTTTCGTCCAGGTGCTTGGGCAGGATATAAACCTTGTTTTCATACTTGTCGGCATGATTGAAGAATTCAATCTGCGCCATCACCTGATTGGTGAAAGAGGCGGACATGACGAAGCTGGGGTGGCCGGTGGCGCAGCCCAGATTAACCAGTCGACCTTTGGCCAGAATAATAATGCGTTTGCCATCGGGGAAAATGACGTGATCGACCTGTGGCTTGATTTCCACCCACTCATATTTTTCCAGCGAGGAGATTTCAATTTCAGAATCGAAGTGACCGATGTTGCAGACGATGGCTTCGTTTTTCATTGCCGCCATGTGGTCGTGGTTAATGACGTTGACGTTACCGGTGGTAGTGACAAAGATATCGCCGAGAGCAGCCGCATCGTTCATTTCAACCACACGGTAGCCTTCCATTGCCGCCTGCAGGGCGCAGATGGGATCAATTTCAGTCACCCATACGGTCGCACCCATGCCGCGGAAGGCCTGAGCGCAGCCCTTGCCGACATCGCCATATCCAAGCACGACACAGATTTTACCGGCGATCATGACATCGGTGGCGCGCTTGATGCCATCGAGCAGGGATTCACGACAGCCATAGAGGTTATCGAACTTGCTCTTGGTGACAGAGTCGTTGACGTTCATGGCGGGGAACATCAGTTCACCGGCTTCCATCATCTGGTACAGGCGGTGTACGCCGGTGGTGGTTTCTTCAGTTACGCCCTTGACGCTGTTGATGATTTTGGTCCATTTGTCGGAACCGTCACTGATGGTGCGGCGCAGAACATCCAGAATGGCTGCCCATTCTTCGTTGTCGTCGGCTCTGGTTTCCGGGATGCTGCCGGATTT
Organism: Gammaproteobacteria bacterium; assembly: GCA_030148325.1. Lineage (GTDB taxonomy): Bacteria > Pseudomonadota > Gammaproteobacteria > UBA6429 > Thiohalophilaceae > JAADGZ01. Next base: position 3,120 of record JASBTR010000016.1, on the reverse strand, counting down.
TTCGTATTCGGCGCCCTTGTGAACCAGCAGGGTGGCGTCGCCGCCATCGTCCAGGATCATGTTCGGGGTTTGACCATCAGGCCAGGTTAGCATCTGCTCGGTGCACCACCAGTATTCCTCGATGCTTTCACCTTTCCAGGCGTAAACAGGGATGCCCTGTGCGGCAATTGCGGCGGCCGCCTGATCCTGAGTGGAGAAAATGTTACAGGACGCCCAGCGCACTTCAGCGCCCAATGCTACCAGCGTTTCGATCAGCACGGCGGTCTGGATGGTCATATGCAGACTGCCGGCAATGCGTGCGCCCTTTAAAGGTTGCTCAGCGGCATATTCTTCACGCAGTGCCATGAGGCCGGGCATTTCGGTTTCGGCAATGGCAATTTCTTTGCGGCCCCAATCGGCCAGGGACATATCGGCGACTTTGTAATCGCTAAACGAAGGGTCAACTACAGCGTGCATATCATCTCTCCTTAAAGTAAGATCAAAAAAGATGAGCGCCGTTGTCGTAAAGCAGAATTCCCGAGCCTGACGGGGGAAAGGTCATGTGCGACCCAACCCGCTGCAACGCTCCTCGGGAAAGCAGGATTGGATTATAAACGCAGAGGACGCAGAGGCGCAAAGACGCAGAGGGTTTATTTTCAGGAAAACCCTGAATAATTAACGTGGCTCCGTAGGTTGGCGCAGAGCTGAATAGCCACAATATTTTCCAGAAATATCTCTGCGTCTCCGCGACTCTGCGTTCTCCGCGTTTAATTCATACGCTATAAAAAAGGAACTAGATTCCTGCCGCATCGCGCAGGGCATCAGCCTTGTCGGTTTTCTCCCAGGTGAAGTCGGCTTCTTCGCGGCCGAAATGGCCGTAGGCGGCGGTGGCGGCATAGATGGGCCGGAGCAGATCCAGCATTTTCACCAGTCCGCCGGCGCGCAGGTCGAAGTGCTCACGCACCAGTTCGACGATGCGGCTGTCGTCTACCTTACCGGTGCCGAAGGTTTCGACGCTGATGGAGGTGGGTTCGGCGACGCCAATGGCGTAGGAAACCTGGATTTCGCAACGTTCGGCGAGGCCTGCGGCGACAATATTTTTGGCTACATAGCGTCCGGCATAGGCGGCGGAGCGATCGACCTTGGAGGGATCCTTGCCGGAAAAAGCACCGCCGCCGTGGCGCGCCATGCCGCCATAGGTATCTACAATAATTTTGCGTCCGGTGAGGCCGCAGTCGCCTACCGGGCCACCGATAACGAAACGCCCGGTGGGGTTGATGAAATACTTGGTGTCTTTATCCAGCCATTCGACGGGCAGTATTGGCTTGATGATTTCATCCATGACCGCTTCAATCAGGGCTTCCTGATCGATGCTCGGGTCGTGCTGGGTCGATAGTACCACCGCGTCGATGCCGACGGGTTTGTGATTTTCGTAACGGAAGGTGACCTGGCTTTTGGCATCGGGGCGCAACCAGGGCAGGGTGCCATTCTTACGCACTTCAGCCTGACGTTTGACCAGGCGGTGGGCATAGGTGATGGGGGCGGGCATCAGCACATCGGTTTCGTTGCTGGCATAGCCAAACATCAGCCCCTGATCGCCTGCACCCTGTTCGTGTTTGTCGTCGTCAACGCCCATGGCAATATCGGCTGACTGTTTGTCGATGGAGGTGAGAATCGCACAGGATTCCCAGTCAAAGCCCATTTCTGAGCTGTTGTAGCCGATTTCCCTGATCCGGCTGCGCACCACTTCGTTCATGTCGACCCAGGCCGAGGTGGTGATTTCACCCGACAGCACAACCATGCCGGTGTTGACCAGGGTTTCACAGGCTACTCGTGCCTTCGGATCCTGTGCCAGAATGGCGTCGAGAATGGAATCGGAAATCTGATCGGCAACCTTGTCCGGGTGACCTTCGGATACGGATTCAGATGTAAACAGGTGCGCACCAGCCATATTTATAGTCCCTCAAAAGCTTTAAAATTATTAAAGAGCGAAGTTTAGCGGTTTTCGTTTACTTTGAATAGCCGACTGTGATTACGGGTGTAATGAAATGTTTGTTACACTTTTGCCCTTCTTTGTGGATTGGCTTAAAACTACACAACAAATATCTGGAGGAGAAATCTATGGTCAGCCTGGAAACACCGGTTTGTGAATTTGACAAGCCCGCAGTGGATTTTGCCCTGCCGGGTGTGGATGGCAAAATCTGGACGCTGGCGGATTGCGCCGGAGAAAAGGGCCTGCTGGTAATGTTTATCTGTAACCACTGCCCCTACGTCAAGGCCATTCGTGAACGCCTGGTGCGTGACTGCGCGGAACTGAAGACGCTGGGTATCAACAGTGTCGCCATCATGTCCAACGATCCTTCCTTATATGAGGAGGATTCCTTTGAGAATATGAAAAAAATAGCCGAGGAATTCGCTTTCCCCTTCCCCTATCTGTGGGATGAAACCCAGCAGGTGGCGAAAGACTACGGGGCTGTCTGTACGCCGGACTTTTTTGGCTACAATTCTGATCTCAGGCTGCAATACCGTGGGCGACTGGATGCTTCGCGCAAGCAAACGGCAACAGCCGATGCACGCCGGGATCTGTTTGAAGCCATGCGTCAGGTGGCGGAAACCGGCCGCGGACCCGAGACGCAAATTCCGAGCATGGGTTGTTCGATTAAGTGGGTGGAGTAAGAGTCGGGTATAGATGCCCTATATAATGGTAAGCACAGGCCTTTTTGGCCATTTATTCGTAAGTTGATGATAAATACACCTTATTGCCTTTAGGTATTGCCTTATCAGGGCAAGCTTATTCTGCCCCAGCCCTTGCCCGCGACCTGTAAAAGATGGGAAAATGCGCGGCTCCATATCCGGGGGAGAACCAGAATCGAGGATAAATGCGGGTTATCAGGCAGCGCCGACCACTTCGGGATGGCGGCGTACCCCCGGCAGTTTTCCAGTAACAATTCGGTCAGGGTGCGCAGAATGGCGCGCAGGGTTGAGGCCACGCCAGGCAGCTCCCGGATGATACGATTTATTTGATTTTTGCTTTTGAAACTTACAGGGGAACACTATGTCATCTCGTAAACAACTCGCTAATGCCATACGTGCATTGAGTATGGATGCTGTACAGAAGGCGAACTCCGGTCACCCGGGCGC